>NZ_JAVQNR010000052.1:0-373614 GCF_031799005.1 Acinetobacter sp. V102_4
CAATCAATGATAATATTTCGATCAATCAATCAGTAAAAATCCACACAAGTTGTTCTTCATAATCTCTTAATGATCTTCTTACTGGTTCGTCACCAGCAAGCTAGGTCGGCTATATTACTCTTAATCTCTTAAAAGTCAACAGGTAATTTCGATATTTTTAAAACTTATTCTCAAAACCAACTTCTCATCAAATCTATCACTTAAAGCAACCAACTCAATTCCAAGCAACTGTTTTTCAACAAGTTTCTATCTGCATCACCGCCGATGGATGTGCATTATAGAGGATTAAGATCCCTTTGCAATACCTTTTTTAAATTAATCATATCGTATGGCTATTTTTTAACCTTTTTAGCATATTATCTATATTATTTGATCAATTTTACATTGATAATAGGTTATCGATTTTGTATTAAAACATATCTCCACCCAACTGCACATTAAGTATTAGCCTGGCTGGCGGTTAAGGAATTATATGAATTATTCTAATTTAATTTTATTAAGCGTGTTATCTGTAGGTGTTTGCACCTCTATATATGCTCAAGAAAGCACTATAAGTGAATCTCCTAATGCTAACTCATCAGCAGAAGTTGGACCTCATCATGTTCGATCACAAATTATTAATGATTTAAAAAATATTAAGGTTAAAGATTTAAAAATAAATGCAAATGCAGCACAACCAGATCCTGTAAAAGATCCTTTGCAATCTCTGAACCGTCCAATTTATTCTTTTAATGACATGTTGGACCGAAACTTTTTGCGTCCTGTTGCAGTTCAATATAAAGAAAAAACACCAGAAGACGTACGCGGTTCTTATCGCCAGTTCCGTAAAAACCTAGGAGAACCATGGAATGCTGTTAACCAGCTTATTCAAGGCCGTCCAGCTCGTGCAGCAAAAACTTTAGGTCGATTCACAATTAACACCTTAACTACTCTTGGTTTGGCAGACCCAGCCAGCCGCTTAGGTTTACCAACTGAGGAAGAGAATTTTGGTGTAACTCTTGGTTACTATGGTGTGCCTTCTGGTCCATTCCTTATGCTACCTTTCTTTGGGCCAAGTACTTTACGTGATGGTTTTGGTTTGGCAGTAGATGCTCAAGCTCGTCCACAGAAATATATTCTTGATGATCAAGATGGTGTTTATTGGTCTAGTAACTTATTACAAGCTGTTGATGCACGTGCTCAATATCTAGACTTAGATCAGACCTTACAGGGTGATCAATATGCCATGATTCGAGACTTGTATCTCCAACGTAAAGCATTCCAAATTGCTGAGAAAAAAGGTGATTCAGCTGATGTGTCTTTCATTGATGATGATTCAGAAGATACACCAGATGAGAATCAAAACCCTTAAAAGATGAAATCAAGGTATTGCTTGGATTGAGAGTTCGGCAATACCTTGATTTTGATCATACATACTCTATGATGAATAAAGTGATCATATAAAAGGACTACCATATCTTCTATGTATTTTATTAAACCGACACGCTCTATTCCTTATTTAGAGCAAGCTTTGGATAAACTACCAGGCTTACAAGTCATTAACATAGATGATTTAGACTTATATGATCCAACCATCATTGCAATTGCAGATGTACAAGATTTCTTAACTTATAAGTGGAATTTACCGACTATTGTAATTGCTTTTGAAAATGAAGGTGGCGCTTTAGCTCATGCATGGGAAGCAGGTGCTCTTGCAGGTTGGGTATGGAATCAACTACCTAACGATTTAAACAAAGCCTTATCAAGAATTGATGCTCAATATAAACGTAATCAAGATAGCCGTGACTTACCTTCGGCTGCTGAATTGCAAAAACGATTATTACCCAACCCAATCGATTTATTAAATTATGAAGTCGAAACTTTCTTTCAGCCTTCGGCTTATCTTTCCGGTGATTGGTATGACTATTGGAAATTAAACGATAAAGAAGTTTTATTTTATCTTGCAGATGTTTCAGGTCATGGTGTAACGAGTAGTTTATTAACATCATGGATGGCAGCTTTCCATGGTCGATCGAAAACCCCAAGACAATTAATTAAAAAATTAAACGGGATGTTGGTTCAAGAAAATATTGAAAAGCACATTACGATTGTTGTGGGTATTTTAAATCTTGAGACGCATACCCTTCGTTGGTCAAGTGCTGGGCACTACCCTCCTCCTATTATTTTCGAACCTAACCAACCACCCAAAATTTTAACAACGAGCAGTTTTCCGCTAGGTTTAACGGATGAGTTGGAAGTTGAAGAGCATGTTTGTACATTAAATCACCAATCACGCTTCATTATTTGTTCTGATGGAGCCCTTGAGCCCTTTGATGGTGGTTTAAATGATCAGTTCCAACAATTAGTTCATCATTTGCAAAATCAATCATTTCAAGCACCCGATCATGTGGCCGATGATATTGCCATCTTCAGTCTTTGTCGAATGAATTAATTTACGAATCAATTAATTACATAATATACGACCTAAGGACTCTTGAGTCTGAGATGGCACTATGTGATAATTTTTCTATCCTTCTCTGAAAATGGCATTTATATGTCAACAGGTCATGTTGAATATGCAAGCTTAAATGGAACGCATATTTTCAAACTTATTGGTGAAGTGCGAGCCCATTCTTGTATAAGTCTAGACAAACTTTTAAACAGAATTGAACAGCAAGAGAATGTTGTTGGTGCAATCGTTGATTTAACCCAAACAACATTTATTGATAGTACTGTATTAGGTATCTTAGCTAAGCTAGGTTTAAAGCTGAAACAGACTCATCATATTCAAGCTGTGATGCTATCTACCAATCCAGATATCACAACCTTAGCCAACAGTATGGGGCTAGGGCAGGTTTTTGTCATTTTGAATTATTGTGGTGATCCGAATGTTTGTACGTTAACGTTAACGGATGAACAAATCACTCATAATGCAATGCTAAGAACTGTTCTGGATGCACATAAGACATTGATGAAACTCAATGCAAACAATCAGAATATGTTTGAGCCACTTGTGAAGCAGTTACAGAAAGAACAAGATACGCTTGAACAGGTATCGGATAAGCAAAATGCCTGATTTTCACGATTAAGCCGGATTAGAATATGACTCTTGTTTCTGTTGCTCAAATGAATTCTCAAGATGATATTGAAAATAATTTTCAAGTCATTGAGTCTTTGATTCAACAAAGCAAGGCGCAAAATGCTAGCCTGATTGTTTTCCCTGAAAACTTTGTATGTTTTGCTGCTGGAAAACAACGTGAAACTGCTGAGCAATTTGAATCTATTCAACAAAGGCTGGAGCAACTAGCGCATCAATATCAAATCTGGATTGTGGCTGGAACCTTACCATGTCCATTCCGTCCAGATGGATCTACGATTCAAGATGGTCGCGTCCGAACCGTTAGCCTCTGTATCAGCCCTGAGCGTACAGAAGCACGTTATGACAAGATCCATTTATTTGATGTACAAGTTGGTGATGCGGTCGGTGGTTATCAAGAGTCTCGTTTCTTTGAACCAGGAACAGACGTAGTAGTCACATCTACCCCTTTTGGCAATATTGGCTTAATGGTATGTTATGACTTACGTTTTCCAGAGCTTGCTCTAACGCTAAGACAACAAGGCGCTCATCTTCTTACTGCTCCTGCTGCATTTACCTACACAACTGGGCAAATGCATTGGCAACTTTTGCTACAGGCTCGGGCAATGGATAGCCAATGTTATGTTTTAGGTGCAGCACAACAGGGCTGGCATGGTGAAAAACGACAAACCTGGGGACACTCGGGGGCAACAGATAGTCGTGGTCAAATTTTAAGTATGATTGGATATGAAGGGAATGGTTTAATCACTGTACCTTTTGATTTAACAGCACAAGATCTCGTCCGTTCTTCAATGCCTCTAATGACACACCGTAAATTAATTCACTATTAAAAGTTTAACTATTCATGTGGAAATACTTATTTAGCTTTTTTTGCTTGGGGGCAAATATTCATTGTTATGCAGAGTTTGGCACAACGAATCATTTCGTTTCACCAACCGCACAACTCAAATCAGATATTCTCCCCTCTACTCCTAAAGATATTCCTTTGCCTGCATTTGGCCAAAGAATAATTGGATGGGGAACTGGCGCAGAAGGCGCAAGACAACGTTTAGAAAATATTCAACCAGCAGATGTTTCTATGATTAAAAAACAAGGGACAACACTTGAAATGATTACTGCTTGGAAAGATTTTTATGAACAAGAGCAACAACGTAGTGTAAATAATCCTACCGCTAAATATCGTGCGCGTTTAATGAAAAAAATTGCAGATCTATGGTAGACAATTTTATCTAAAAGATTTTTATCTTATGGAATAATTGATTTAATTATTCCATTTTTTATGTGCCTTAATTTACTTTATTCATAACCTATTCTTATGAACATTTAAGAAACTGAATAGAACGCGATATACTACAAAAGCAATATTAGTTTCTTTGAGGAATATATGGACCAAGACTGTAAAAATTTAAAGCTTGAGAATCAACTATGTTTCCTCGTCTATTCAACAAATTTAGCTCTTAATCAGCTCTACCGAAAACTCCTAACGCCTTTGGGTATTACTTATCCTCAATATTTGGTGATGTTAGTTTTATGGGAACAGGATGAAGTTACTGTTTCAGAAATTGGTGCCAAGCTTTTTTTAGAATCATCAACTCTCACCCCTATCTTGAAAAAATTAGAAGCCCTACATTTTCTTCACCGCACTCGCTCAACGCAAGATGAACGCCAAGTTATTATTACGTTAAGTGATGAAGGAAAAAAATTAAAAGATCAGGCAATGAATATTCCAGCCGAAGTATTAGATGCAAGTTCATGTGATATGACAACGCTACTGGACCTAAAAGATCAACTTACTAAACTCCGTACAAACCTAGTCAAATAAACAGCAATTTTTTTAAAAAAATGTACTTGTCAAAATATTTAAGTCGTGTACGATATATTTGTATTCAATTTATTTTAGGAATAAAAACGATGTCATTAGAAAAAGTTGTTTATCGCGCAAAAGCTAAGGCAACCGGTGGCCGTGATGGCCGCGCAACCTCATCAGACGGTGTATTAGATGTACAACTTGGCGTACCTAAAGAAATGGGTGGCGCTGGTGGTGCTGTAACAAATCCTGAGCAATTATTTGCAGCTGGTTATTCAGCATGCTTTTTAGGCGCTTTAAAATTTGTTGCAAACCGCGATAAATTTAATATTAGCAAAGATGCGTATGTAGAAGGCGAAGTAGGTATTGGTCCAATTCCTACAGGTTTCAGTATTGAAGTAACTTTAAATGTTTACTTGATTGGCATGGATCGTGAAGAAGCTGAAAAGCTAGTTGCAGCAGCTCATATCGTTTGCCCATATTCAAATGCAACTCGCAATAATATTGATGTGAACTTTAATATTGTAACTGAGTAATTTTTCAAGTTTTAAAAAAATGCCCGAATCTTATCGGGCATTTTTATTGCACGTTACAAATTATGCTTCACTTGCTTCATTGGTTACTCGAAGCACTTCTTCAAGTGTAGTTTTACCTGTAAGTACTTTGCGTAAACCATCATCACGAATAGAGCCAGAGTACTGACGAGCATGATTTTCTAATTCATATTCAGCCGCATTTCCGTGAATCTGACGGCGCATAGAATCATCAACAGGCACGATTTCATAAATAGCCGTACGCCCATTGAAACCTAAATGAGAACAGTGATCACATCCTTGAGCCTGTGGTAACTTCAACATAGACTCACTATGAATATGCTGAAATACCTGTCTTTCGAAAGTATCTGCTTCACGCCATGTCATACAATGTTGACATAAGGTACGAACCAAACGTTGAGCAATCACTCCAATTAAAGAGCTCGATAATAAGAATGGTTCAATCCCCATATCTTTAAGTCGGGTGACCGCGCCAATAGCTGTATTGGTGTGCAGTGTAGATAAAACCAAGTGACCTGTTAATGATGCTTGCACTGCAATTTCAGCAGTTTCTAAATCACGAATCTCACCCACCATGACCACATCTGGATCTTGACGCAACATTGCCTTTAGAGCACGAGCAAAAGTCATATCCACTTTGGTATTAACTTGTGTCTGCCCAATACCTTCAAGTTGATATTCAATCGGATCCTCAGCTGTCAAAATGTTCCGCGTATTGTCATTTAGATCCGATAAGGCTGCATACAAGGTCGTCGTTTTCCCCGAGCCTGTAGGACCTGTTACCAAAATAATCCCGTGCGGACGATGTACGAGTTGAGTTAAACGCTCATAGTCATTTGCCATCAGACCCAAATGGATCATATTAAGACGACCAGCTTGTTTATCAAGCAAACGCATTACAACCCTTTCACCATGCGATGAAGGTAAAGTCGAAACACGTACATCTACTTCACGTCCAGCAAGACGTAAAGAAATACGGCCATCTTGCGGCACCCGTTTTTCCGCAATATCGAGTTTTGCCATGACTTTAATACGTGAAACCAGCAAAGGCGCCAACTCACGGCGTGGTTGTACAATTTCACGTAATTGACCATCTACACGTAATCGTACAGATAGTTTCTTTTCAAAAGCCTCAATATGAATATCAGAAGCTCCTACCCGTATTGCTTCTGAAAGTAGCGCATTAATAAGACGAACAATTGGGGCATCATCTTCTTGGTCCATCAGATCTTCTGTTTCTGGAACCTGATCGGCCAAACTTAATAAATCAGGATGATCTTCTAAACCTGCTGCAACTTCTTGTGACTCCCCTGTATCTCGCGCATAACTTGTACTAAGCAGTGCATTAAATTCTTGTTCAGTACATAATTGGTAGTGAGCTGGCTTACCTAGAATTCGTCTTGCTTCCTGCAATGCAATTTTTTCAGTATTTTGACGTCTAATAATAAATACTTGATCACCGTCATAACGAAATAAAACACCATGACGCTTGGCAAAACTATATGGAACTTGTATTTGTTTCAATATTTGCATCACAATTTATAATGATGAGTAAGATGATTTTGAGTGTACTCTAAGCAGATTACAGCGTGAAGTCTGTTTAACAACTCGGTAGAGGAATTTTACGTCTTGTTTGAAAATAATGAATATCAGCCTCGTCCCCAGAATTCTTTAAAATGGTGGGGAGAACAGCACTTTGAAATTAATCAGGCTAAAGCATGGCAATTCGGTTCAATGCTTTTTCGTCTAACGCGCGGCATAAAAGAATGGCGTATCGAATATTATCGCCCATCTCTTCAAGACGATAATGAGCAAGATTGGCACCCAATCGCAGATCCGAATTTTGCCTTTCCGCATACTGTTCAAGTAGAACGCTACATGTTCCGGAAAACTAATCCAGAGTTTCTACTGATGCCACGTCTGGCAGATCGTTCCGTAGTAATTAAACCCGTTGATCCTATCTACATTCCAGCGGGACAACGCGGGACTCTTTATATTAGTACACCACTATGGATTGCCGGTTTAGTTGAAAGTCAGCATGAGCCTTTGTTTGAAATTCCTCTAATTCAGCCTAAAGATACATGGTTTGGTCCAAATGCCCAGCAAGGCGAAATCTGTTATGCCACTTCCGTAGATGGGCGTACCGATTTGAACCTGTTAACCCCCCGTGCGTTTCGTGCTGTTACACCAATTGATTTTCACAATACCAGTAATCATCAATTGCGTTTTGACCGCATGAATGTACCTGTTACCGCTCTGCCTCTTTTTTACAGTGAAAGTACTGGGCGTTTATGGACTTCTCAAATTAAAGTTTTCTATGAAGGCTCTGATCGTCCTGCACGCATTCGTATTGAAAACCGCACTCCACCACTTGCGGGTGAAGTGACCTATGTTCATCCACCACGTTCACCTGGTGGAGCATTATTCAATATGTTTGATTCATTCTTTTAAGAGGTTTATATGGCTGATTCAAATATTCCTAAGGATATCGCTGATAGCCTCACCAGTATATTTACCAATATCAATACCGAGCGTATTAGTGAAATTTTAGTCGGTGTTGTACTGTGTTTTATTGGTTTTGTTCTTGCCCGTATTATTTCAAATACATTTATTAGAACCATTGGCTCACGTTTTAATGCTCATCAACGTTTGGTGTGGCGGCGCGGTATTTTTTATTTTATTTTTTTACTCTTCATTATGACGAGTTTAAAAGAAGCTGGTTTTAAACTCAGTGTATTCCTTGGCGCGGCAGGGATTCTAACCGTAGCACTTGGTTTCGCATCGCAAACGTCTGCCAGTAACTTAATCAGTGGTTTATTTTTAATTGGTGAAGGTTCGTTTGAAGTCGGTGATACGATCCAGATTACTCTCATTCGTGGAAATACAATTGAAGGTGAAGTGATTTCGATTGATTTACTTTCTGTCAAACTACTTACACTCGACAATGTTTATATTCGTTTACCAAACGAACAGCTTATTCGCGCGCCTGTACACAACTTATCTAAATACCCAATACGGCGTATTCCAATTACACTAGCAATTAACTTTCACGAAGATATTATTAAGGTACGTGAGGTTCTACTGAATGTCGCAGCTCATTATCCACTTGTATTAGATGATCCTAAACCCGCTGTTACAGTTACTGCATTCAGAGAATCATCGATTGAGCTTTTATTCACGATGTGGTGTCGACAAGAGAACTCTTTAAAAGTTCGGGATGAAATGCAAGAAAGAATTCGAAATGGATTTTTAGATAACCGAATTGAAATTCCTGTTCCCAAAATGGGCTTGATTGATCGACCATCTACTGTTTTTGCTGAAGATGATATCGATCAATACACTAATCAAAATGAGTTAAAACGAGAGCCTAAAGCTTAGGCTCTTCATTTTTCTGTACAGCGGATGACGGTGGTAATGGTGCAATATAAGCAATAATTAGCATTACCCCACCTGCTCCAATAAATGAAATGACCCGAGTTAAAGTCGCACTTTGCGATAGATCAAGCAAAATTAGTTTTAATACGACAATTCCTAAAAGCGCAGCACCCACAAACCACAATTGACGAATCATTTTTCGACTTGAGAATGTGGTTAAAATGAACGCTAATACGACCCAAAGTAATGTCAAACTTAACTGTACTACGCCATTTGTCCAAATTGCAGCGCTCCATAGTGGTGTCGCCCAGTAATGGTGCAAACCTCTGACCACTACACTACTAAATACCAACAACCCCACTAGAATTGTTATAATTTTAAAAGTCCACTCAAGCGATTTATCTTGATCAAAAGCATGTTGATAGATAATAAAGAGAAGACCTGCAAATACTGCAATTGAAAGGAAATCAGTTAAGTTAAACAAAGGAACAAAATAAAGGTACTCGGCAGAATGGATGTCGACACTCACCACAAGCAACCAAAGTAAACTTAAACACCACACCGGAATTTGATGTAACAAAGCAGTTTTATGGGACTTATACGCCCAGAGTGAATAAACTACGGGTACAAAAGCCAAAGCAACTATTGGCATTTGTGGAAAGATCGCCAACCCCACCGTTGCTAATGCTAAGCAACTTAAACCAGCCCAGACCTTTAAATATCCAGACTGACTTGACTGCGGTTGAGCCATAATAAATAAGACAGTAAGAGCAATTGCAGCAATAAGAAAAGTACCCTGTTGCAATATACTCGGCCATTTAAACATGGTGAATACTTGGCTGGTAAAGACCTCACCAAAAATTAACAACAGTAACAGGCTAACTAAAATTAACTGCAAACTTTGCCATTGCACACGCAATTTATAGTGCACGACTACACTAAATATTGATAATAATAATATCGCAATCATCAAATATGGACTTAAGCCGTGATGTTGCCATGCCATTATTTCTACACCTGCAATAGCACCTGCATACATACCTAAGCACAAGAAAATGCAGCTAAACATGCTGGCACTAAAATAGTGTTGCTCTTTACTGTTGTACTGCAACAAATAGAAGGCAGAAATGAATTGGGCAATTGCATAAATGCTTGTGCTTAGAGTCGGGAACTCTGCATTCGCCCAAAATTGATAAAACAATGCAACTGAACTGAGTAAAACTAAAATGACACCAATATATCGGCTTAAACGGTAGCGCTCAGTTACTCCCCATACAATTAGGGCCGTACCTTGAGCAACCCAACCAATTGCAGTCCAATGTGCCCCTTTCGCAAGTGGAAAGATTAAAGCAAAGAATGCAACGGCAAGAATGAAAAAACTTTTTGCTAGTACTGAAAGTTGAAGATGACTCTTTTTGATCCAGAAAGTTAATACTGCATAGGTACCCGCTAATACTGCAGCACCAATCGTCAACGCTTGTGTAGACTCATGTACTAAATAGGCATGTAGTGTGAAACCTAGTACAGGCACACTAAAAATAAGACCAACATCTAACAGTGGTGGTAAACGAATACCTTCTTGTTGTTCACGTGCTGAAACTCGAGATATATTTTGGCTATAACGAACACTAAGCCAAATAAACAGGGCTATATGTAGCCATAAAATCCAGTCTAATGTGTCAAATTTTGCTGGCTCTGCATAAAATGCGATTGCACTGCCACCAATAAACATCGTGGCAAAGAAAGCGATTTGATTTAAGATTTTCCAAGGTTGAATAAAATTAACGGCGGCAACCGCAAGATTAATAACCAAATAGTAGCTGAATAAGAAAACCACATCAGGGCGATATTGCGGAATCACCAATGGGGCAGCATAAGCCATGCCGAGTGCTAAAATTGCCAAATAAATAGCTTGTTGTTTTAAACTCAGGAATACCGTAATAGCTAATAAGATCGTAAACAGAATACTCGCTGTAGTTAGATTGGCAATTACACCAAAATGATGCGAGAACACCAGTGTTAGGAACACAACTGCCAGTCCGACACCTTGCAATGCCACAGCAAAAAGTTGATTTTTCTTTTGTAAGGTATATCCAAATGCCGTTAATACACCTCCAGCAATAGCGATAAATCCAAGTTTCACACCTAAACTCAGCTGCCAATGTTCACTTGCAAAACGCAGTAATAACACTACCCCAACCATGAGCACAGCAACAGCAACTCTTAAAATTGGATTGCCATGTACCATCCAATCTATTGCTGGTTGCCACCATGCAGTTTGTACAGGAACTAGATTTTCTTTTTGATCTAAAATGTTCGTTTCAGGTAGAGCTGGTTTGATCATATTGTTTGGATCAATTGGCTCTAGTACAGGTGTTACAGCATCTGTATTTACAACTTCATTTACATGAACAGTTTGTTTTGCTGTCTCGAGGTACAACAGTCGAGTATGAAATGCACTAATCGTTTGGACCAAACATAACAATAAAACTAGTAATGCACCGCCAGCAATCCACATCCAATGATTCATATAAGCAACTAATGCAACCAAGGCAGCTGCATAAATTGCTGTTGTTTGCATATGAATAGAATAAAGTGGAGTTGCTTGATGAGAAAACTGTTGTTCTAAATGTGTCAGACGCTGATGCAGATTTGACAATAACTGAACCAGTACTACCACGAGTGCAATAGATAAAGCAGCAACAGCACTCTGGAATTTAAAACCAATTGATATGGCTAAAAACAAAGTCAAAGCGATCAAAACAATGATCATTCCCTGTTTGTCTTTTTTATACATGGGCTTAGCAATATGACACCTTCATTACATGTCATCTTACTTTAAGCAAATACAAGCGTATATTTATACATACAAAATACTGCAAAAATCATAAATCTGCATTCATATCCGTTTTCACGTAAAATACCCGTAATTCAAATTAAGGAATTGTTCAATGCCACCATTTGTCTTGGTTGATGGGTCCTATTTTTTATTTCGTGCATATCATGCATTACCACCATTGACGACCTCTACAGGGTTACATACCAATGCAATACGTGGAGCAATTTCTGCGATTCAAAAATTGATGCGTCGTATGCAACCAACGCATATGGCTGTAATTTTTGATACCCCCGAACCAACCTTTCGTCATAAGCTTTCACCTATTTATAAAGGTGACCGCCCGAGCATGCCCGAAGAGTTGTCTCAACAAATTCCATATTTACATGCATTGATTAAAGCTCAAGGTATTCCTTTATATAGTCTCCCTGGTGCAGAAGCAGATGACATTATCGGTACACTTGCTAAACGTGCCGTACTCGAAGGACACCATGTTCTCATCTCGACTGGAGATAAAGACATGGCTCAATTAGTTAATGATCATGTAAAGTTAGAAGATAGTTTTAAAGATCGAGTAATGGACACCGACGGTGTATTTGAAAAATTTGGCGTTTGGCCAAATCAGATTATCGACTACTTGACTTTGATGGGTGATGCATCTGACGGTATTATGGGTGTACCGGGTGTAGGAGCAAAGACAGCAGCTAAGTTACTGACTGAATATGGCACTTTAGACAATATCATTGCGAATGCAGACCAACTTAAAGGCAAGATTAGCCAGAATATCAAAGATAATTTAGACAATATTAAGCTTGATCATCAGTTAGCAAGCATTGTGTGCGACCTTCCTTTAGAACTCGATTGGCATGAATTAAAGCTTATCGACCCAAATGTTGATGCTTTACGCAACCTATATACTGAGCTTGAGTTTAGAAATCAGTTACAGTCGCTTGATCATCCAAACAATCCAAACAGCTCAAGTTATAAACAACAAGTTTCACAGGTCGTAGTTCAAGATGAAGTTAAACCGGCTGATTCTATAGAAACTGAAGATCAAGCAAGCTTAACCAGTCAAGATGACCAACTTGGAACCGCCAATTACCACACTGTTTTAACTCAAGAAGCATGGGATCAACTCTGGCAACGCATGCAAAATGCCGATCATTTTGCCATTGATACAGAAACCACAAGTCTTGACTATCGTATTGCGGAGATGGTCGGTTTTTCAATCGCATTTGATGCGCAAGATGCCTACTATGTTCCTTTGGCGCATAACTATGAAAATGCTCCACAGCAACTGAATCGTGAGCAAATTCTGGCTCAAATTAAGCCTGTATTAGAAAATGAAGCAGTTAAAAAAATTGGCCATCATCTTAAATATGATGCACACATTTTTGCAAACCACGGCATTGAGCTAAAAGGCTGGTATTTCGATACCATGTTGGCATCTTACGTATTGAATGCAGCAGCGACTCGTCATGGAATGGATGATGTTGCTCGTGTCTACTTAAGTCACTTAACCACAACTTTTGAGCAAATTGCTGGCAAAGGTGCAAAGCAGAAAACATTTAATCAAATTGAGATTGAAGTCGCTGCCCACTATGCAGCAGAAGATGCACATGTCACCTATCGTTTATATGAAGTACTTTCAAATAAACTTAAGCCATTCCCTGAGCTAGAAAATATTTTATATAACATCGAAATGCCAGTTGCCCGAATTTTATCAGGCATGGAAGAAGATGGCATTCGTTTAGATCATGCATTCCTCGATAACTTAAGTGTTGAATTTGCAAAAACTATGGAAGGTCTTGAAAATCAGGCCATGGAAATTGCAGATGAAACTTTTAATATTGCTTCACCTAAACAAGTAGGCGAAATACTATTTGATAAATTAGGAATCAAAGGTGGTAAAAAAACCGCAACTGGGCAATACAGTACAAGCGAAAGTGTTTTAGAAAAAATTGAGCATCCTTTAGCAGAAATTATTTTAGAACATCGCGGATTGGCAAAGCTAAAGAGCACTTATACGGACCGTTTAGTTGAGCAATCTCATAATGATACGCATCGTGTACATACGAGCTACCATCAAGCCTTAACAGCGACAGGCCGCCTCTCCTCTTCTGATCCTAACTTACAAAATATTCCAATTCGTAGACAAATTGGTCGTCAGATTCGTAAAGCATTCATTGCACCAGAAGGCCGAGTTCTATTGGCTGCCGATTACTCGCAAATTGAACTACGTTTAATGGCACATTTTTCTCAAGATGATGCGTTAGTACATGCATTCCAGCACGGACAAGATGTTCACCGCCGTACTGCTGCCGAAGTATTGGGTATTGCAATTGAAGATGTGACTAATGACCAGCGTCGTCAAGCCAAAGCAGTAAACTTTGGTCTACTTTATGGTATGTCTGAGTTTGGCTTAATTCGTCAATTAGGCTTCACACGTCAAGAATCACAAAATTATATTAAGCAATATTTCCAACGTTATCCTGGTATCTATGAATATATGCAACGCACGCGTCAAGTTGCATCAGAGCAAGGATTTGTTGAAACCATTTTAGGTCGTCGTCTTTATACACCTGATATTGATGCACGAAATGTGATGGTGCGTAAGGCTGCCGAACGTGCTGCGATCAATGCACCTTTACAAGGTAGTGCAGCTGATATTATTAAACTTGCGATGATTGAAGTAGATAAAGTCTTGCCAAAAGATCAAGCCAAGTTACTACTTCAAGTACACGATGAATTAGTTTTTGAAGCCGATCAAAACATTGCTGAAGAACTTTCCAAACAAATCGCAAAAGTCATGGAATCAGTTGTAGAAATTTCTGTGCCTTTAGTGGTTGAGGTAGGACAAGGTCTAAACTGGGATGATGCTCATTAATTAACAGAAATAAAAAAGGGCTGTGAAATACAGCCCTTTTTTATTGAGTCAGCTTAAAGACCTGTTAATAGAACTTTCGCTACTTCATTCATTAGGATCTCGGCAATATAGAGTGCCAAAAATGCCAAAATTGGAGATAAATCAATCATTCCCATATTAGGCAATAAACGACGGAATGGTGCGAGTAATGGTTCAGCCAAATCTTGAATCACCTCAATATAAGGTGAACGCGATTGAGTGAACATAACAACCCAACTCAAAATGATTGTTGCGAAAATTAAATAACGGCAGAAACGAATCAAATCCTGAATCATGGTCACAAATGTCAGAATCAGTAAATGAATCGGACTATTTGGCATAGAGCCAGAAAGATACATCACACCGAAAATTTTCAGTAAATACAACGTAATTAAAAGAACCAACGCAGCCAAATTAAATCGGCCTTTTGCGACCGTCGGAAAAATTCGGCCAAAAATATCAACAATCTTAGTCGCTTTTACGGTCGATAAAACCACAGGATTATAAGGACTTACTGCCGCTAATTGCATTAAAAAACGGAAAAAGACCAATAAAATCGCGACATTAATTAAAATTCCAAAAATTAGCGCAGAATTTGCACCCATAGTTGTCTTATCCTATTTAAGCTATTTCGCACTGTCACTCAATTCTTGAGCCAATTCTTGGCTACGCTTCTGTGCAGCAGCCAATGCAGATTGAATATTTTGGGAGATTTGTGCACGGTCAAAAACTTCAAGTGCAGCTTGTGTTGTACCATTTGGCGATGTCACATTCTTACGAAGTTCAGATGGAGTATTTGAACTGGTAATTGCCATTTGAGCTGCACCTAACGCCGTTTGAAGAGTCAAAGCGGTTGCAACTTTTTCATCTAGTCCTAAATTTTTACCCGCACGGATCATACTTTCCATGAGATAGAAAAAATATGCAGGACCTGAGCCAGAAACTGCTGTTACCGCATCAATTTGAGCTTCGGAGTTTACCCAAATTGTTAAGCCTGTGGCTGCTAAAATCTGACTTGTTAATTCACGATCCGAAGTACCCACTACATCATTTGCATAAATACCATGAGCGCCAGTTTGAACCAGAGCTGGTGTATTTGGCATAACTCGCACAATTCGATCGCTATCAATTAAATTTGATATTGTTTGAATTTCAGCACCAGCAATAATTGAAATGACCAATTTATCTGATAACAGACCTTTCAAAGGACGTAAAACAGTCGCCAAAACTTGAGGCTTTACCGCCAATACGACAACATCAGCATTTTGAATTGCAGCCACGTTATCTTGTGTTACGTGGACTTCTTTCTCTTGTAATAATTGACGGATCTGTTCAACAGGATCTGAAACTGTAATACGTGTCGGTGGTAAACCTCTTGAAACCAGCCCGCCAATTAAAGCTTGGGCCATATTACCGCCACCAATAAAACAGATATTACAATTTACTGCACTTGCCATAACCATATTCGCCATTTACCAGATTACAAGAATAAGAAATTAAATCTGGTTGCCATCCTCCTTGCTCACAATACGGAGACTGAGCCAACCAAAATCCTTTCGGTGTAAAAACCCCAAGCATAACATTATCTATGACTAATATTTGAATTGTATGACGAAGCCAAGGCAAAATATGTGCTTCTTGAATTGCTTTTTTTAATGGCCATTGACCAATACGGCCATATAAATGGACTTTTTCCCCACCTTGACGTCGAATTATTCTCAATTTTTCATTTAATAAAGATGAAGCCAAACCGATTTTTTTTTGTTTAATCTGAAAATTTTCTGAAGCGTAATGCACTATTTCTCCCATTTGGAAATGATGCTCCGATTCAGCTTCAACTGGACTTAATGTTTCAGCAAGAAAAACCTGCTTACTCAATCTATAAAGATGATGTTGATAACGGACATAGTAAAACTGATTCCAGTGTAATGCTGCTTGTGCATCAGACTTTGAATCAATCACTTCATTTTTTAAGCGCTCGACCATTTCAAATGCAGGTCGATATTGCCCATCACCTTTCATCCAAACCGAAAGCAACTGGCGCTGACGGGCAGCCGATAAATCTAACAATTTAGTTAAGTCCAAACACTCAGCGGTACCACAATGCTTTAAATCGAGTATCAAAACTTCTTCTAAAATTTCAGAAGCATCTTGCATCAAATAACTGGTTCGACTAAGGGCTTGCTGCATTTTAGGAAAGCGGTTTTGTAAAAAAGGCCAAAGTTCCTCACGTGACCACGCCCTATCATAATGAATATCGTAATTTGTAGGGTCATTTACATACTCAATTTCAAGTTGAGTAGTCCAATCAGTAATTTGCTCACGAGTTAAATCTAAAAAAGGACGCCAAATTGTCATGTCTGCACGGTAATCAATGGATTGCATTGCAGCTAATCCATCAACACCTGCACCCGATAACAACCTCAACATTACTGTTTCAGCCTGATCTTGCTGATGATGAGCAAGCACTAAAATTTCGTTGGCTTGTAAATGCTGTCGATAAGCTTGATAACGTGCCTGACGTGCTTGAGCTTCCAAATTACCATCGGTAACTTGAACTTTTTGAATAATATAAGGAATATCTAAGCGAGTAGCTTGTTTAGCAACGAGTTTCCCCCATTCTGCACTTTGTGATTGCAGTTGATGATCGATATAAATCGCTCGGATCTTTTGAGGGAAAATTTGAGACATCAAATGTAGTAGCAGCATTGAATCCATGCCGCCACTACATCCAATAAGAAAAGAACTATTTTCTGAAAACAGTTGAGCCTGCTTTAAGACATTATGCCTAAATTTGCGCTGCCAAACTTCATTAAACGTTGATAACGTGCTTCGCATCGTTCATTTGCATCCAGTGGTAGCAATTCATCCAAAGCTTGCTTCAAAACTACTTTTAGGTTTTGCATGACTTGCTCAGGGTCTAAATGTGCCCCTTCGCCTTCATCTACTACATATTCAACAATACCTAGAGATTGTAATTTGTCTGCTGTCAAACCTAAAGCTTCACTCGCTTGAGCCGCTTTTTCAGCAGTTTTCCATAAAATAGATGCGCAGCCTTCTGGTGAAATCACAGAATAGATACTGTGCGACAACATAATTACTCTGTCAGCCACACCAATACCTAAAGCACCACCAGAACCACCTTCACCCAGTACTGTTGCAACAACAGGAACTTTCAAACGTGAAAGTTGAGCAAGGCTAGTTGCAATTGCTTCGGCTTGTCCACGCTCTTCAGCACCAACACCCGGGTAAGCACCCATAGTATCAATAAACGTGAAAACCGGAAGATTAAAACGCTCAGCCATATCTAATAGGCGTTGAGATTTACGGTAACCTTCAGGGTTAGCCATACCGAAGTTATGCTTTAATTTTTCACGGGTACTACGACCACGGTGTTGTCCAATGACCATCACAGGTTGACCGTCAAAACGAGCAAGACCACCTACCATCGCACCATCGTCACCAAACAAACGATCACCATGCAAGGCGTCAAACTCTGTAAAGATTTCACCGACATAATCTAGAAACTGCGGACGTTCAGGATGACGTGCAATTTGAACCGTTGTCCAAGCTTTGGACTGAGTAGATTTTTTCATAGGTCGAATATTATCCCTTTAATCGATAAATTTTTCCGACTGAATATTCAATTCAATGTCCCAATGCTTAAACTGCTCTTGCTCATCATGCAAGTCGGCAACTAACAATGGCCATTGTTTGGCATCACCAGAAACACTAAGCTGCCATTGTTGATCATTTATGATGGTCAGTTCAATGGCAGGAAGCATCTGATCACTTCGACTATGGTTGAGTAAAACTGCTAGGCGAAGCAATAAACTTAAGTAAAGTAATTTATGACCACCAGCCTTCAAAATTTCGTTTTTTACATCATTTCGTAATTTACGACGATGATAAGCAACCAAATGTGAAAGATGATTTTGATCAATTTGCGAGAAACCCGGAATATCAGAATGCTGTAATAAATAAGCACCATGGCGATGATAACCACCATGACTAATTGCTAAACCAATTTCATGTAAATAAGCTGACCGACGCAGTAAGTCACTGTCTTCACTCGTTAAATTAAGAGATTTAGCAACACCATCAAATAATTGTTGTGCTGTCTTGACAACACGTTCTGCTTGTTTAGGGTCGGCATTATAACGACCCATTAGAGCTTGTACACTGCGGTCGCGGATATCTTCATGTTTAAATCGACCTAATAGGTCATACATAACACCTTCGCGTAATGCACCATCAGAATATGCCAAACGATCAATTTCTAGAACTTCAAAAACTGCGTACAAAATTGCCAATCCGGCTGGCAAAACTGCTCGTCGATCTTCTCTTAATCCTTCAAAATCAATTTCAGAAACATTTTTAAACTTAAGTAATTTATCTTTGAGTTTGTATAACCCTTCTCGAGTGACATTTTCTTGTTCATCACTTAAGCCCATATTAACCATAATTTGGCGACAGGCTTTAATCGTTCCACTCGAACCAACGACAGTATCCCACCCTTCCATTTTATAAGTCGTTGCAATAGCAGAAAGCTCTTTACGGGCAGCAACTACGGCCTTATCAAATGATTTTTGGGTAATTTCGCCATCTGCAAAGTAGGCTGTTGTATAGGCCACACAACCCATTTGTAATGACTCGGTGTAAATCGGTTCAAACTCTTCACCAATAATGAATTCAGTAGAACCCCCACCAATATCAACAACTAAGCGACGTCCACCATTGGCCATGGTATGCGATACGCCCAAATAGATCAGACGAGCTTCTTCTCGTCCTGCAATAATTTCAATAGGTTTAGGTAAAATTTCTGCAGCTTTTTGGATAAATTCATGACCATTTTTTGCCTGACGCAAGGCATTAGTAGCCACAATTCGTAAACGATTAGGTTGAACAGAACTCAATCTTCCAACAAAACGCGCTAGACATGCCAAACCACGTTGCTGAGCTGCTTCTGTTAAATTTTTATTCTCATCTAAACCAGCTGCAAGCTGTACTTTTTCTGACATCGAAGCAACTTTTTTAACTTCACCGTGATCTACCCGTGCAATTGCAAGGTGAAAGCTGTTCGACCCCATATCTATGGCGGCAAGTAATTCTTCATCAATCAGAAAGTCAGACATTATTGAACTAAACCCATAACAATTCACGCCTAGAGTAATTCACAAGAATGCAATTGAAAAGCCATTTTCATCAACAATTAACTGTCATTTATATTTTTCTATTTAAGAGTTGATTGTACAAGTCGATGATGAATATCGTGAGCATCCATTAGACAAATTTAGTTAAGCCTTGAATAATAGCATCAAACCCTTACATTGAACTAAGTAGCTATGTAATACTGATAGAGATAATTTTCTCCTGTAGTAATAGCACTTTTTTCTAAAAATTGGAGCCGTACCATGTCTGCGACTATTGTAAATACAACTGATGATAACTTCCAAGCAGATGTTCTAGACGCTGAAACACCTGTACTTGTTGACTTCTGGGCAGGTTGGTGTGCACCTTGTAAAGCAATTGCACCTGTTCTTGAAGACTTATCAAGTGAATATGCTGGGAAAGTAAAAATTGTTAAAGTTGATGTAACTTCTTGCGAAGATATTGCGGTGAAATACAATATCCGTAATATTCCTGCTTTATTACTTTTCAAAAATGGTGAAGTCGTAGCTCAACAAATTGGCGCTGTACCTCGCTCTAAACTTGTTAGCTTTATTGATGAAAATGTTTAAGTCAAAATGCTAAGAATGAAAATACGCTATACTTTTTTATAGCGTATTTTTTTCGGCTATAAATTGACAAATTAACTAAGCTGGCTTATATTACATGCTCAAGAGGCACTGAAGGGAATCATCTTCGTCCGGCTTCTTACAAGACACAAACATAAAGATCGCCACTCGGCAACAGAAATTGTTTTTTCACATTTTTCTTCGAAACAATCAATCAGACTTCTGAATTGTTATTGTGTAAATACAATTGCGATAATCTTTTTTGTATGCGAGCGATTTTTCTTCTTTTTAAACCACACTCTACTCTTTCCTAATTCTGACCCTTATGAATTTAACTGAACTCAAGAAAAAACCAATTGGTGAATTAATTAAAATTGCTGAATTTATGGGCCTGGAAGGTATGGCTCGTAACCGAAAGCAAGATATTATCTTTGCCATTTTGAAACGCCATGCGATGAATGGCGAAGAAATTTTTGGTGATGGCGTTCTTGAAATTCTCTCTGATGGTTTTGGTTTTTTGCGCTCTGCCGCAGGTTCGTATTTAGCAGGTCCGGATGATATTTATGTGAGTCCCTCACAAATCCGACGCTTTAACTTGCGTACAGGCGATACCATCACAGGGACTATTCGCCCTCCCAAAGAAGGTGAGCGTTATTTTGCGTTGCTCAAAGTTAACCAGATTAACTATGACACGCCAGAAAATTCTCGAAATAAAATTCTATTTGAAAACTTAACCCCCCTTTTCCCAACCGAACAATTGGTTATGGAACTAGGTAATGGTACGACAGAAGACTTAACTTCTCGTGTGGTTGACTTAGTTGCGCCAATTGGTAAAGGTCAACGTTCTATTATTGTTGCACCGCCAAAAGCGGGTAAAACAATGTTACTTCAAAATATTGCTCAATCTATTGTTAGAAACAATCCTGAAGTATTCCTGATTGTTCTATTAATTGACGAGCGTCCAGAAGAAGTAACCGAAATGGAACGTACTGTTCGCGGTGAAGTCATTGCTTCAACCTTTGATGAAGCTCCTGCTCGCCACGTACAAGTTGCAGAAATGGTGATTGAAAAAGCAAAACGTCTTGTTGAACATAAAAAAGACGTTGTGATTTTGCTTGACTCTATTACCCGTTTAGCGCGTGCATATAACACTGTCATTCCTTCATCAGGTAAAGTATTAACTGGTGGTGTAGATGCTCACGCATTAGAGCGCCCTAAACGCTTCTTCGGTGCTGCACGTAATATTGAAGAAGGTGGATCTCTTACGATCATCTCAACTGCTTTGATTGAAACAGGCAGTAAAATGGATGACGTAATTTATGAAGAATTCAAAGGCACAGGTAACCAAGAGATTACTCTTGATCGCCGTATCGCTGAAAAACGCGTCTTCCCTGCTATGAATATTAAGAAATCTGGCACCCGTCGTGAAGAGCGTTTAATGGATGATGATAACCTACGTAAAGTATGGATCCTCCGCAAGCTTCTTCATCCTATGGATGAGTTGGCGGCAATGGAATTCTTACTTGATCGCATGAAAGAAACTAAAACAAATGATGATTTCTTCGATCAAATGAAACGTAAAGCTTCAACTTAATCAATTAATCTTCAATAAAAAGCCACTCTTTTGAGTGGCTTTTTATTTGGTTGACAAGCTTTACACAAAAATACATTTTGCAGTTTTTTATGTAAAATTATTTATAAGATTTTGATAATAAATATTTTTGAATTAAAAAAATTAAGTTTTTTTAGTGGCTTACCTCTACCTTTTCCAATGTACTCGGGCTGATTGATTGTTTTTTTCTGTTAAAAAACAGACTGTTTTTCTCTTTTTCATACGTTTTTTTGACAGACGGCAGTAGTATTTCAGCATTTGCAGTGATAGCATAGCGGCAGACCAGTTAGACTGCTCCATGCGTTGTTACCTAGCTACGTTTTAGGAATAATAAAAGCAAAACAGTCCAACTTAGGTTTTTTTAATCTCAAATCTTTTTTGTGAGAGTGATGCCATGTTATTCAAAAAATTTGCTGTTGCTGCTGCTGTTGCTGCTACTTTAGCTTTCGTTGGTTGTTCTAAGAAAGAAGAAGCTCCTGCTGCTGCTGCTTCTGAAGCTGTAGCTGCTGCTTCTACTGCTGCTTCTGAAGCTGCTACTGCTGCTTCTACAGCTGTTGATGCTGCTGCTGCTGCTGCTTCTACACCTGCTGCTTCTGCACCTGCTGCTTCTGCTGCACACTAATCTATAATCTAGATTAGATAAAAAGAGGACATTTTGTCCTCTTTTTTTATGCCTAAATTTTAAGTTCTAATAATCCCTTCGCTTACAATACCAACCTAAAGCGGGACATCCTTAAAGTTAAATAAGATTATATAAAGCCATTTAAAATATAAATAAAAAAAAGCAGATCAATCGATCTGCTCATTTCCAACGCGTTGTCTAAACTTCTGACCCGCTCTGAAGGTCACTACACGGCGAGCAGAAATTGGAATTTCTTCGCCTGTCTTCGGATTACGTCCTGGACGTTCGCGTTTATCTCTTAATTCAAAATTACCGAAACCAGAGAGCTTAACCTGCTCCCCTGCAATAAGTGCTTGGCTAATTTCGTCGAAGAACAACTCGACCATTTGTTTTGCTTCACGGCGATTTAAGCTGGTTAACTCACTTAAATGATCAGCCATGTCTGCTTTAGTTAATGCTGTCATGAGGCCCTCAATGTCGCTTGATAAGTGTTTTCTAACACTTGGATAATATTGTCCATACCAGATTTAATTTCAGCATCTTCAAGCGTACGTGAAGGATGTTGCCACAATAGTGCGAACGCTAATGAGCGCTTACCATCTTCGACACCCTGCCCCGTATACACATCGAATAACCATGTAGAGTCTAAAAGCTCTCCACCAGTTTGTTCGATTAACTGCTGAATATCTCTAACATTTATATTATCAGAGATTAAAAGCGCAATATCACGTCTAACCGAAGGAAAACGTGATAATTCTGTAAAATTAGATACATAAGATTGCAAAACAGCTGTTTGATCGAGTTCAGCAACCCAAGTAGTGCTTAAATCAAGCTCATTTTCTAGAGATGGATGCAAACGGCCCAGATAACCAATTGACTTACCATCTACTAAAATGTCAGCCGATTGCCCTGGGTGCAACCATGCACGTTCTGAACGAACGTATTCAACACCTACACGCCCAGCAGCTAAAATCTCTTCTACTTCCCCTTTGAAATCAAAGAAATCCATTGGTTGAGGCTTAGCATGCCAAGATTCTGGTGCTTGCGAGCCTACTGCCACTAGGGCCAAGGTAGGAGTCTGTTGCAAGTCTTCAATACTCTTAGCATTTTGATAATCAAAACGCAGTCCGAATTCGAAGAAGCGAACACGGCTTTGCTGACGGTTGAGATTATATTGTACGCAAGGAATTAAACTAGAAAGTAAAGTACTACGCATTGCGGCCAAATCACTTGAAATTGGATTTGCGAGCATCAACGGTTTAACTTCCGGATTTAATTGCTTTTCAAGTTTAGCATCTGCAAAGCTAAAGCTAATTGCTTCTTGATAACCTAATGTCACGATCGTTTGACGTAGCTCAGCGAGCTCAAAGCGATCTTGGTATTTAGCAAATTTAACATCCATGCTTGGTAAGCTAATCTGGATATTGTCATAGCCATCAATACGTGCAACTTCTTCAATTAAGTCTTGATAAATTGCCATATCATAGCGATGTGATGGCGGTACGACACTCCACTCACCTTCAGCTTTAACTGTTACCTTACACCCTAGTCGGGTTAAAGCATCTGCAATGAATTCACCCGCGACTTGATATCCCAATAATTGATCTACCTGAGCTTGTTTCAGTTCAATGGCTTCACGTTTTGGGAGTAAGTCAGTTTTTTCAGCTACAGTAATTGGGCCAAATTCACCGCCCGCTAACTCTTGAATAAGCTGCGAAGCACGGTTCATCGCTATTAACGGCAATTCAAAATCTACACCGCGTTCATAACGCTGCGAAGAGTCTGTATGCAAACCAAAACGACGAGCACGACCAGCAATAGCAAGTGGAGCGAAGAATGCACTTTCTAGGAAGATATCGGTAGTGTCATCGGTTACACTTGATGCTAAACCACCCATAATTCCAGCAATTGCTAAAGCTTTTTGGTCATCAGCAATCACCATAATATCTTCTTGCAACTCAACCTCTTGATCATTCAGAAGTTGTAACTTTTCTTGCTGTGTTGCTTGACGAACGTGTACAGTCCCTTCGATTTTAGACAAATCGAATGCATGCATTGGTTGACCCAATTCCATTAAGACGTAGTTGGTCACATCAACCAAAATACTATGAGTACGAATTCCTGAACGCGATAACGCCTGTTGCATCCATTCGGGAGTAGCAGCTTTTACATTAACGTTTTTAACTACACGCCCTAAATAACGCGGAGCGCCTTCAGTACTGATAACTACTTTTTTCTCATCAGCAATGGTGGCAGCAACCGTATTAATTACAGGCTCATTCATTTGTAGCTTATTAATAACTGAGATTTCACGGGCAATACCACGAATACTAAAACAGTCACCACGGTTTGGCGTAATACTGATATCAATGACATTGTCATCAAGTTTGAGGTATTCGCGGATATTTACTCCTACTGGAGCATCCGCTGGCAGTTCGAGCAAACCATCGACTTTATCTTCAAGATCAATCTCAGAAGCACCACAAAGCATCCCTTGTGACTCAACTCCACGAAGCTTACCTTTTTTGATTTTAAAATCGCCAGGCAATACAGCCCCAATGGTTGCAACTGGAGCTTTCATTCCAACGCGAACATTAGGTGCACCACATACAATTTGCAGAGGCTCACCTGAACCAATATTAATAGTTGTTACACGCAGACGGTCTGCATCAGGATGCTGCTCAACAGTTAACACTTCACCGATTACAACACCTGTAAATGGTTTCGCCACAGGTGCTAATTCATCAACTTCAAGACCAAGCATGGTCAACTGATCAGACAATGTATCACTATCAATTGCTGGGTTAACCCATGTGCGTAGCCAATTTTCGCTAATTTTCATCTTTATAAACCTTATTTAATCCTGAAAAACTGTTAGGCAAATTGGCGTAAGAAACGCACATCATTTTGATAGAACATACGCAAGTCATTAATGCCATAACGCAACATTGCAAAACGCTCTACCCCTAAACCAAAAGCAAAGCCTTTGTATTTATCAGGATCAATACCAGCGGCACGTAATACATTTGGATGTACCATGCCACAGCCTAAAACTTCTAACCAACGGCCACGTTCATCCATAATATCTACTTCCGCACTTGGTTCAGTAAACGGGAAATATGATGGACGGAAACGTACCTTTAAATCTTTTTCAAAAAATTCATTAAGCAGATTAATCAATAAACCTTTTAACTCAGCAAAGCTGGTGTTCTCGGCAACGTATAGACCTTCGATCTGATGGAACATAGGTGAATGCGTTTGATCTGAGTCACAACGATAAACACGCCCAGGACATACAATACGAATTGGCGGTTCACTTGTTTCCATTGTACGAATCTGTACACCAGACGTATGCGTACGCAGTAAATGAGTGGCATCAAAATAGAAAGTATCGTGCATAGCACGCGCTGGATGGTGACCAGGAATATTTAATGCTTCAAAATTATGATAGTCATCTTCAACTTCTGGACCAGTCGCGACTGTAAAACCAGCTTTAGTGAAGAACTGACAAATTCTTTCTTGTACTTGAGTAACAGGATGGACTGTACCAACACGCTGACCGCGGCCCGGCAAAGTAATATCAATCGTTTCACTTGCTAGCTTTTGCTCAAGTGCTGCCTGCTGTAATGCTGCTTGACGTTCTGTTAAAGCAGTATTAATTGTTTCTCGAACAGCATGAATCGCAGCACCTTGTACTTTGCGTTCTTCAGGGTCCATTTTCCCTAATGCTTTCGATTGTTCTGCAAGCTGGCTTTTTTTCCCTGTAAATTGCACACGTACCTGATCAAGTGCAACAAGGTCTTGAGCTGCTGCAATGGCAGCAAGCGCTTCTGTGGTCAGGGCTTCCAGTGACATATTAACTCTCAAAGCAACAAATTAAAAAAATATAATAAAACACTGCATTCTAACAGTTTTTCATCGAATTGATGAAGTTTATCCATCATGAAAAATGTATTAGGCAACAAAAAGATAAAACGTATAAGATAATAGCATCGTCAATGAGATCAACTATTATGGCGCTCAATCAGATTTGGAAACAACAACTTACGCTTGTGACGTATGGGAATGAATACCTCCGCCAGAATTTAAGCTTTAACCAATGGCGACAACATCATATTTTTGATCACCATAGTTTTCAATTTCGTGACTTAGCTTCTCAGCATTTGCTTGCCCAACACTTTCAAGTTTGGTTGGAAGCTTTAAAAAAACAAGGCACCACTCAGCTTAGCTTACATTTATCAAGCCTTCTAAATGAAGAGCAAAATCCAAACAGCAATGTTGAGCTTTTACCTTATACTCATTTTATTGTGAGCCATGAAAATAATAAGAAATTTGCATGGATTTTCGGCCATGAACTTGCTGAATGGTATAACAATGATAATGAGTTTGAAGCCCCCCTTTCACAAACCTGCGAACTTCGTTTAGAAACGTTCTGGCGTTTTGAACTAACTGAAAAATTATCAAAAAAAATTGAAGCAGATTTAAAAAATCCGCCATGGCAAGAAATAGCAGACTTTATGGATAGTGAATTATTTCGTAGTAAATATGCAGCAGGTTTTGAAGAACCAGAGTTTCAAAAAGCTTATTTTGATGGTACAAACATTACGAGCCAAGCACCAAAACTTGCTTTAATTCCAGAGAATTATCCTGCAGATTATGCCCATCAACTTTTAAATCGTACTCAAGCATTAACCAACCATTTAGAACAAAAGAAGCGACTTGCAAATGATCCTTTAGGAGAAGAGCTAGACCAAGAACAACTCATTAATTTAAGAAATTTCACGCAAAAAACTGATGATTTGTTTGCCAAGCTTATTGTTAAGACTGCTAATCACTACCAAACAGCTCAAATAATTCCAGTCGTTAAGGCTTCTCCATTCGAGCAATCAAATGAAAATCCACAACATTTGAAATCTCACCACCATAAAGGCACTGGTTCAGGCGTGATTAAGCTGATTGTTTTAACGATTATTATTTGTGCCTTGGCTTATTATTTTGGCCTTTAATCAAGATTACAGTTCCCATTGATAAAATAATTCTGTTATTTCGAAGCCGAACTCAGGTAGTTCGGCTTCGCCAATTATTTTGGCTCCCATTTTTTCATAGAAGAAACGGCTTGGATTTTTATTAAAAACTTCTAAACGAATAAAAGCGTAGCCTTGATTTAATGCACATTGATAGAACTTTTGAAATAACTCACGGCCTATACCTTGCCTTTGAATTTCTTTCAAAAGATAAAAGGCAAGAATTTCAGCAGTATTATTCTCAGGGCTCAGATAACCATCGAGAAAGCCTTTTACCATTCCATTTTCAGTATAGATAAATAACTTATGATCAGGGCTTTTGGCTATTTCTTTCCATAGTAGCTCCTTATCTAGTACTTTAAGCTCATCCAATATTTCTTGCTTAAGCATACCTGTATAAGTTTCTTTCCAACACTGTACATGTACTTCTGCAATAGATAATGCATCCTTAAAGGTGGCTATACGAATTTCTCTTTCATTTAACGATTTCAATTCGTTCCCCGCACATCATTACTTTTTAAAGTTAAGTATCATTTTTTAATACAAATTTATTGAGCTAAAAGCTGCTCCCGAACATGCATTAAAGCAAAGCCCAATAAATTTAAACCTTGCCATTGAGATGGGCCTTGAATATGTAAATGATCTTGCGCCATACCAATTCCCCAAATTTTATCTACTGGAGATGCTTCAACCAAAATACGATCTTTCGTAGCTAATAAGAATTCTTTCAGTTCAGGATGCTGAGAGAATTTAGCAAAGTTCGCCTGCACCACGATATCAAAACGTTTTTCTTGCCATATCTTTTCATCATAATTGCGCACTTTACGACCTAGTTGTTTTGCTTCATTCGGATGTTTAACTTGCAAGATCTGTGCAAAGATTTCTTCATCATTAAATAATTTTGCTTTTTGCGCCATCATATAGTGCTCAGCAGTAAAGTATTCAATACCCTCATCTTTAAATTGCGCTGGATACCACTGACTAAAACAACTCTTATCAATAAGATCAGCTTGCTTAGGAGTATGCCCCCAAAAATATAAATATTTAAACTGATCACCTTTTTGCACTTTTTGAATTAAGTCATCTAAAAATTTTTCATCTTTCATCATTTATCTCTGGTTATTATCTTTTTTAAAACAGAACCACTAAAAATAAAAAAGACCGCTAAAAAGCGGCCTTTTTTTGAATCTCTAAGCTTATGCAGCTAATGCGCCTTTAGCTTTTTCAGCTAAAGCAGCAAATGCTACTGCATCATGCATAGCGATGTCAGCTAATACGCGACGGTCGATGATCACTTGAGCTTTTTTCAAGCCATCGATCATACGGCTGTAAGACAAACCGTTTTGACGAGCACCAGCATTGATACGCGCAATCCATAGAGCACGGAATTGACGTTTCTTTTGACGGCGGTCACGATAAGCGTATTGACCAGCTTTGATTACCGCTTGGAACGCTACGCGATAAACGCGTGAACGAGCACCATAGTAACCTTTAGCGCGAGCAAGAATTTTTTTGTGACGACGATGAGCCACTACACCACGTTTTACACGAGCCATTTATAATCTCCTTAGATGTATGGGCACATACGACGAACTGAGTTCACGTCAGAAACATGAACCATTACACAGCCGCGTAATTGACGGATACGTTTAGCAGATTTTTTGGTCAAAATGTGGCGCTTAAATGCTTGTTTGCGCTTAAAACCGTGTGCAGTCGCCTTGAAGCGTTTAGCAGCACCGCGGCGAGTTTTCATCTTAGGCATAACAACCTCTTTTGAACACCTGTTCGGAACGTTTGCACCATTGCAAAAACGACCTGCAGGTAAGGGAGCCGATATTCTAAAGCATCCCAACTTAAAACAAAAGTAAAATGCTCATTTTTTGATAGTAAATCATCTATTTTATATAAACGTTATTTTCTATAATCAATTATCAAATTACGAGAAAATCCATAAAATCCTCCCCTATAATAAGTGCAATCGCTTAAATTCAAAAGAATATGAATATACAAAATGATGCTTTCGCTGCATTACGGTATCGGGATTTCTCTATCGTTACGATCAATCAATTTTGCTTAACGCTCGCAATTTTGATTCAAGAAATTATTGTTGCCTACTCATTATATCAAATCACCAAAGATCCACTGACCTTAGGTTTAATCGGACTTGCAGAAGCAATTCCATTTATTGCCCTTTCTCTTTGGGGAGGTTATTTCGCAGATAGGTTTAATAAACAGCTTATTATGAAAATCTGTTTATTTTTCTCGGTTCCTCTTCCCTTGGTTTTATGGTTACTTTTCCACTTACATGGTTTAGAACACATCAGTGTTAACTTCCTTTCTTGGGGTATTTATGCAGTCATTTTTGGCTTGGGAACAATCCGTGGTTTCTACAATCCCTCTGCAACATCATTAAAACCATTTTTAATTCCGCGCGAACTCTATGCAAATGGTGCGACATGGACAACGATAGGCTGGCAAAGTGGTGTAATTATAGGACCAATGCTTGGTGGTTTTATGCTTGCTTATTTAGGACGGGAAACTAGCCTATTTAGTGTTGCTGCTTTACTCGCTATTTGCTTTATTTTAATTAACTTATTGCATAAACGTAGTTTCCCTAAAATTGAAACTGACAATATTTTAGAAAGTCTAGGAGACGGTTTCCGTTTTATCTGGAAAACTAAAATTGTTCTTTGGGCGATTTCTCTTGATTTAGTTTCTGTTTTATTTGGCGGTGTCATCGCATTATTACCCATTTTTGCAGAAGATATATTAAAAGTCGGTCCTGAAGGGCTCGGATATTTAAGGGCAGCTCCATCTATTGGCGCACTCATTACCATGATTGCCTTAACCCGCTTTCCGCCAACTCAACATGCATGGCGTAACATGTTACTTGCTGTAGCAGGTTTTGGCATATTTACTATTCTATTCGCCTTCTCGAATAATATGTGGTTATCTCTCTTTGCGCTTGCTATGACAGGTGCATGTGACAGTATTTCTGTTGTTGTAAGACAAACCATTTTGCAAATTTTCCCACCAGAAAATATGCGGGGACGCGTAGCCGCTGTAAATGGCATGTTTGTGTCTTCGAGTAATGAATTAGGAGCTTTTGAGTCAGGCTTAGCAGCTAAATATTTAGGCACAATTACCGCTACAATTTTTGGTGGTTGTATGACGCTTGTTGTCGTCACCTTCTGTTGGCTCAAAACTAATGATCTATTTAAAGTGGACATTACCAAAAGCTCAGAAGATTAATTTAAATAGGTATAAATCAGAGCATCTTCGGATGCTTTTTTATTTTAAATAAAACCCATTACTACCCAGTAAATAAACAAATAGCGCCCTGCTTTGGCAATAAGGACTATACCAAGGAAGCGCCAAAAATTTTCTTTGAATAGCCCAGCAACCAAAGTAATGGGATCTCCAATAATAGGCGTCCAACTCAAAAGTAAGGAGTAAAATCCATATTTATGGTAAAAGCTCTGCGCTTGTTGTAACCGCTTTTCAGAAACTGGAAACCACTTACGATGTTTAAATTGTTCTATCTTTAGGCCTAGCCACCAATTAACGCAAGAACCCAATACATTTCCAAAAGTAGCAATACCAATTAAAAGCAAAGCTGAATATTGCCCCTTTAATAACAAAGTCGCCAATACTGCTTCAGACTGTAGAGGTAATAATGTCGCCGCGCCAAAAGCACTCATAAAAAGCAAAAAGTAGCTCAGCATAATCAATCACACCAAACGACTTTTTGCTTTAAGTATTCACTAAATCCAAGCAAGAAATTAGGCCACTTTAATTGATAGTGCTTTCTGAACTGCTGGACGTGCTGTTAAACGCACAATATATTCTTGTACGTATGGATAGTCTTCAATCTGAATACCTTGCCATTCATAACGTAAAATCCAAGGTAAAATTGCCATGTCAGCAATAGAGTATTCACCAGCGACAAACTTCTGACCAATGAGTTGTTTGTTAAGTACACTATATAAACGTTTAGTTTCATTAACATAGCGGTCTATCGCATAGGGGATTTTTTCTGGGGCAAAACGATTGAAATGATGATTTTGCCCAAGCATAGGCCCTAAACCACCCATTTGCCACATGAGCCATTGCTCAACCTCAACTCGCTCTTGCTCATCTGTTGGGTAAAACAATCCAGTTTTTCTACCTAAATATTGCAAGATAGCGCCTGACTCAAATATAGAAATTGGCTCACCACGGGGTCCATCTTGATCAACAATCGCAGGAATTTTATTATTTGGGGAAATTCTCAAGAAGTCTGGTTGAAATTGATCATTTTCTAAAATATTGATTGGATAAAGAGTGTAATCCAGTCCCATTTCTTCTAAGGCAATTGTGATTTTATGTCCATTGGGAGTTCCCCAATAATATAGATCAATCATTCTATTTTCCTATTCATCATTATCATGGCTGCGTCTTGGTTTATATCATGTTTTAAGAGAGACGATTAGATTTCCAACACCAAAAAACACATAAAATTCGAGAATTGAATTTCATAGAAAAATATATTAATTGTCTTAAATGAAACTGAATAGAGAAAAATTAAATCATCTTTTTTATTTGTATTTAGTTATAAAAAAGCACTGCTTTTGCAGTGCTTTTTTTGAGTATTACTTTTTCTTTTTCGGTCCAAGTAACATACCCATTTGACGGCCTTCCATTTTTGGTGCTTGTTCCACAACCCCAAACTCAGCTACATCCGCTTCAATTTTTTGTAATTGAGCTAAGCCAAGCTGTTGGTGAGCCATTTCACGACCACGGAAACGTAAAGTAATCTTCACTTTGTTTCCTTCTTCAAGGAATTTCAAAATAGCACGAAGCTTAACTTGATAATCACCAACATCAGTTGCAGGGCGCAGTTTGATTTCCTTCACTTGCACTTGATGCTGTTTTTTCTTCGCATCTTTTTGCTTCTGCTTCAGGTCAAACAAGTGCTTGTTGTAATCCATAATTTTACAAACAGGCGGCTCGGCGTTTGCAACGATCTCAACAAGATCAAGTTCAACCTCTTCAGCAGCACGCAGTGCTTCACTTAATGAAACAATTCCTTTTTGCTCACCTTCAGCACCGACGAGGCGTACTTCTTTTGCACGGATCTCATCATTAATTGCTGGACGGTTGCTTTTTGCACCTTGTTGTTGGTTACGGTCAGGCTGTTTAATCTTTCTTACTCCACAATATACCGGCCACGTTCGGCGACGGCAGACTTCACTAAGTCAATGAATGCATCTACTGACATAGTACCTAAATTTTTTCCTGAGCGGGTACGTACATTCACTGTACCTTCTTCAACTTCTCGATCACCAAGAACTAACAAGTAAGGAATACGCTCTAGAGTACGCTCACGAATCTTAAATCCGATTTTTTCATTTCTCAAGTCGGAAATGGCACGAAGACCATTTTCTTTGAGTTTTGCTACGACTTTCTCACAAGCTTCAGCTTGAGAGTCCGTGATATTCATGACACATGCTTGTAACGGTGACAACCAAGGTGGCATGAAACCAGCGTAGTGTTCAATTAGTATACCAATAAAACGCTCAAAACTGCCAAGAATTGCACGATGCAACATAACAGGCTGATCACGATCATTGTCTTCAGTCACATAAGACGCATCTAAACGCTCTGGTAAGTTGAAGTCACACTGAATAGTACCACATTGCCATACACGTCCGAGACAGTCTTTCAATGAGAATTCAATTTTCGGACCATAGAACGCACCTTCACCAGGTTGTAATTCCCATTCTAACCCTGCTGCATCTAAAGCATCTGCTAAAGATTTCTCAGCCATATCCCAAAGCGCATCATCACCCACACGTTTTTCTGGACGTGTAGAAAGTTTCATTTGCACTTCTTCAAAGCCAAAATCTTTATAAACATCAAGCGTCAGTTTAATAAAATCTGCAACTTCTTGACCGATTTGTTCTTTAGTACAGAAGATATGTGCATCATCTTGTGTAAAGCCACGTACACGCATAATGCCATGTAAAGAACCAGATGGTTCGTTACGATGACAAGAACCGAACTCTGCTAAACGAATTGGCAAATCACGGTAAGACTTCAAACCTTGGTTGAAAACTTGCACGTGACATGGGCAGTTCATTGGTTTAACCGCATAATTACGACTTTCAGAATGAGTCGTAAACATGTTGTCTGCATAGTTCGCTGCATGGCCTGATTTTTCCCAAAGCGTAAAGTCTACGATTTGTGGTGTTTTAATCTCAAGGTAACCATTGTCTTGCTGAACTTTACGCATGTATTGTTCAAGAACTTGGTAAATCGTCCAACCGTTTGGATGCCAGAACACCATACCTGGTGCTTCTTCTTGCATATGGAACAAGTCTAGAGCTTTACCAATTTTACGGTGGTCGCGCTTTTCAGCTTCTTCAATACGTTTGATGTATGCAGCAAGCTGTTTCTTATCAGCCCATGCAGTACCATAAATACGTTGAAGCTGTTCGTTCTTCGCATCACCACGCCAGTAAGCGCCAGAGATTTTTGTCAGCTTAAACGATTTTAAAAATTTAGTGTTCGGTACGTGTGGACCACGACACATATCTAAATAATCTTGATGGTAGTACAAGCCCATTTGTGTTTCTTCAGGCATGTCTGCAATCAAGCGTAATTTGTATTCTTCGCCACGTGCAGTAAATTCAGCAATTACTTCATCTCGTGGTGTCATTTTTTTAACGACATCGTAATCTTGATCGATGAGCTTTTTCATGCGCTCTTCGACAGCTGCCATATCGTCTAATGTAAAAGGACGTGGCATCCAGATGTCGTAGTAAAAACCTTCTTCAATGACTGGACCAATCACCATCTTGGCTTCAGGGAAAAGCTGTTTAACAGCATGTCCGACAAGGTGTGCACAAGAATGGCGAATAATTTCAAGACCTTCTTCATCTTTTGGAGTGATAATTTGTAAGGTCGAATCTTCGGTAATTAAGTCACATGCATCAACTAAGCGATCATTCACACGTCCAGCAACAGTATTTTTTGCTAGACCAGGCCCGATACTTTGGGCAACTTCCATAACAGATACAGCGTGATCAAAACTCTTTTGATCGCCATTTGGCAATGTGATAATTGGCATAAAAAAATCCTTAAGGAGTGATGCCCTATACGAAGGAGCATTTCACCGCGAGATTATGATCGAGGCGAACCTCAAAATATAAAAACGGTGTAAATCAAAATTAAAAAACCTGAAAGATTTTACACTTGTTCAAGCAAAGTGAAAACCTTTGAGCCCATAAAATCATAAATACATTTTGCTTATCAGGTAAACAGCAATAAATGACTTAAAAACATATTGAGATGATTTTTTAAACATGTTCAACACAAGTGGTTTAAGATGAAGAAAATAGCATTTCTGCTCATTTTCTGACTGGAGGGTATTTCCCTTTAAGACTAAAGCATAGATGCTTTGATGAGTATTAAGTCATATTTTCAAAGAATGAATTAAAAATAGAACACGGAGTTGTTTCACATGGTTAGTGCTTATGATGAATTGCCACGCACACCCGCAAACTTTGTTGCGTTATCGCCTCTACGCTACCTAGAGCGTGCAGCTTATATTTATCCAAATCACGCTTCGATTATTCACGGTAAACGACAAATTTCATGGAAAGAAACTTACCAACGTTGTTGCCAGTTTGCTTCTCAGCTCAAACAACTCGGAATTGGTAAAAATGATACGGTATCAGTTTTATTGCCGAATGTGCCAGCGATGATCGAAGCACATTTTGCAGTACCGATGACTGGAGCTGTGCTCAATACGCTCAATACACGTTTAGATGCAAAAACAATAGCTTTCATGTTAGAACATGCTGAAAGCAAAGTGCTTTTGGTTGACCCTGAATTTGTTAATCTGGCAAGAGAAGCCCTCTCTCTTATTCCCGACCAACACATTATTGTGATTGATGTAGCTGATGATGAATATGAGGGCGAGAATCAGTTTATTGGCTCTTTTGAATATGAAGAATGGATAGCTCAAGGCGACATTAATTTTGTATGGCATTTACCAGATGATGAATGGGATGCAATTAGCTTAAGCTACACTTCAGGCACAACAGGTAATCCTAAAGGCGTCGTTTATCATCATCGGGGAGCTTATTTAAACGCTGCAAGTAATATATTGGCCTGCGGAATGAAACCTCGCGCTGTGTATTTGTGGACATTACCGCTTTTCCATTGTAATGGCTGGTGTTTTGCATGGAGTATTGCAGCTAGTGGTGGAACCAATATTTGTTTGCGCAAGGTCGATCCAGAATTAGTCATGCAACTCATTGCAAAACATAAAGTTGATTATTTCTGTGGTGCCCCTATTGTTCTTTCAATGATTATTAACTTACCTAAAGAAAAACAAACTGACTTTGATCACCATGTTGAAGTAATGGTTGCCGGAGCCGCTCCTCCAGTTGCTATTATTGAAGGTATGCGCAATATGGGGATTAACGTAAACCATGTGTATGGTTTAACTGAAACTTATGGGCCTTCTGCCTTGTGCGCTTCCCAATCGGGATGGAATGAGCTTTCAATTGCCGAACAAGCTCAACTTCATTCTCGCCAAGGCGTGCCCTACCCATTACAAGACAGTATGCGCGTATTAGACCCAGAAACCATGCAACCCGTACCAAACGATGGACAAACCATGGGAGAAATCATGTTCCGTGGCAATATTGTCATGAAAGGCTATTTAAAGAATCCTAAAGCGACTCAAGAAGCTTTTGCTGGTGGATGGTTCCATACGGGAGACTTAGCAGTTTGCCATCCCGATGGTTATGCAAAAATTACTGATCGCTCGAAAGACATTATTATTTCAGGTGGAGAAAATATTTCCTCTCTAGAAATAGAGGATGTGTTGTACAGACATCCAGCTGTTTTAACTGCTGCGGTCGTTGCTAAACCCGATGCTCGTTGGCAAGAAGTACCCTGCGCATTTATTGAATTAAAAATGGGTGCTACAGCAACACCTGAAGAAATTATTGCACATTGCCAAAAAGAATTAGCACGTTTTAAAGTTCCTAAAGATGTGGTCATTACAGAAATTCCAAAAACATCGACCGGCAAATTACAGAAATTCATTTTGCGTGAATGGGCAAAAGAACGTGCTGAAAATATATAAATAAAAAAAGCGACGCCTTGAGCGTCGCTTTTTTTATTTAAGTGCTTTTAGCCTTGATCAGACAATAATGCAATTTGCTGCACATAGTTAACAAATTTAACTTTTGATGCCTCGATATCTGCTTCACTCGCCTGTTGAGTTTTATCACGGTTGATTCTCAACACATGCTGACGCAAGGTGTGACGTTCCGATGCATTATAAATTTTACTAAATTCAGTAATTGCAGGATCACCCTGTTCAATCATGCGGTCAACCCAACGCATTAATTGAGCCTGTCTTTTTGCGCCTTGCTGCGGGGTTAAATAAGACAAAATAACGGTCTCATCTTCATTGCGCAATAACTTACCAATACGTTGAAATTGGCGACGACGTGCTTCAAAAGAACTAATGTTCTGCACTTCCATTAAAGCATCAATTAAACGCTCATCAACTGGAAGTTTCTGAATTTGTTTAATAGAAAGTTGTGCGAGTTGCTCACCTAAAGCAGCCATGCGTTGCACTGCTTTTTTCTGTTCGGTTTTGCTTGCACGTCCTTCTAAAGAACCGAAATCTTCTTCAGTATAACGTTGGGAACCACGTGCCACGATTAATCTGCCTCATAAAATTTTGCTGCGAATAACGCCAGTACTTCATTTAATGCCTGTTCTTCGTCGGTACCATCAATGACCAATCGTAAAGTGGTCCCTTTACCTGCACCTAACATCAGCAAAGACATAATATTTTTTGCATCTACCAAATGATCGCCTTTCCCAATCTGGATCGACGAACGAAACTTTGTAGTGACCTCTATCAGTTTTCCTGATGCACGAGCATGTAAACCGAGTTTATTAATTACATCAACAGTTGTGTCTATCATGACCAGTGCTTCATTTCTCTGTGTAAGACCTGAACAGACCATTCTGCCTCAAGTGCTTGTTTTAGTCTATCTACGATATAAACCGAACGATGTTGACCTCCAGTGCAACCAATAGAAATCGTCATATAGTGACGATGTCCTTCAGCAAATGCTGGAAGCCATTTTTTTAAGAAGTGAAGAATATCATCAAACATTTCGTTTGCTTGTGGACTTGCTTCTAAAAATTGTCTTACTGGCTCATCCAAACCAGAAAAACGTCTTAATTCTAAATCCCAATGCGGATTTGGTAAATGCCGTACATCAAAAACATAATCGGCATCTAAAGGAATGCCATGTTTATATCCAAAGGACTGCAATATGACAATAAGCTTATCTGACTGCCCCAATTTAGACAGTAAAATATGCTTTAAATCATGAACGCTTTTATCTGTTGTATCAATATGAACCGTAGCGCGGAACTGAATTGGAAGCAGCAACTGCTTTTCTTCATGAATACATTGCAACAGACTTTTAAAACGGTTGGCTAATGGATGTGGACGACGCGATGCACTAAAACGTGCAATCAGATCCTGATCTTGCGTAGTAAGGTAAATAACATCAACCGTCCCATGTCTTTGTAGTTGCTCAAAAACATGATCGAACTCTTGCATATCTGCCCGAGTACTTCTTACATCCACACCTAAAGCCAATTGCTCTAGGTTATTTTCATGATCTAGCTTTGCCACAATTTCAGGCAGCAATGCCAAAGGCAAATTATCAATACAGTAATAGCCCAAATCTTCTAATACTTGAAGGGCTGAAGATTTTCCTGAACCAGACTGTCCTGTCACGATAAGTATACGCTTCATGGCATGGCTGTCCTTTGATCTATTTATTGGGGTGTAAAGGCAACTTCTAAATTGTCAATCAAACGGGTTGCCCCCAGTTTTGCCGCGACAAATAACACAATATCACGATCAAATTGAGTAGCAGGTAACAGATTTGTCTGACGAGCTTCGACATAATCAACAACAAAACCATTATCTGTCAACTGAGTTTTGATATCTTCTACAACTTGTTGCAAATCTTTGCCTTGATGTAACTGTTGCTCAGCCTGCTTCAAACTTTGATAAATAACCGGAGCCACCTGACGGTGCTCATCGCTTAAATAACCATTTCTTGAGCTAAGTGCTAAGCCATCTGCTGCACGAACAATTGGCACACCAATCACTTCTAAAGGAATATTTAAATCTTGTACAAACTGGCGAATAACTGCTAACTGCTGGTAATCTTTTTGCCCAAAGAAAGCATAATTGGGTTGCACAATATTAAAGAGCTTAGTTACCACCAAAGCTACACCATCAAAGTGCCCCGGACGTGAACTACCACATAAAGCATCTGTAATCTGGTTTACACTTATGTTCGTTAAACGCGGTTGTGTACCGTACATTTGCTCAACTGATGGTGCAAAAATAATGTCACAGCCTACATCGGCAAGCAGGCGGCTATCTTGTTCTAAAGTACGAGGATAGTTGTCAAAATCTTCACCCGGTCCAAATTGAGTCGGATTTACGAAAATGCTCACAACCACAACATCACATAACTTTTTCGCTTCACGAACAAGTGTGAGATGTCCTTCATGTAGATTTCCCATTGTTGGGACAAAACCAATAATTTTACGTGCAGCTCTAGCAGGATTTAAAGAAGCTGCAAGACCTTGTATGGTGGTTTCTGTTTTCATGAATTACAGCTCAACGTGAAAAGTATGTTCTTTAGCAGGGAATGACTGATCAAGTACCGCAGCATGATAAGCTTTAAACGCATCTAAAATAGCAGTTTCACCTGATTGCTCTTTCATAAAGTTACGTACAAAACGCGCAACTCGACCAAAAGTTAAACCTAACATATCTTGTACAACCAATACCTGACCATCGGTTGCATTACCTGCACCAATACCAATTACAGGTGTATTTGGGAATAATTCAGCAATTTCTTGTCCCAACTGAGCAGGTACACATTCAAGTAATAACACCGATGCACCCGCCTCAACTACTGCTGTACAATCAGCAATGAGTTGATCTGCCGCTTCACGTGTTCTCGCTTGTAATTTATAACCACCAAATACATGTACAGATTGAGGTGTTAAGCCTAAATGTACACAAACAGGTACGCCATTACGGGTTAAAACCTGCACGATTTCACTTAACCATGCACCGCCTTCGATTTTCACCATTTGAGCGCCAGCTTGCATGACTGTTCTTGAGTTCTGCAAAGCATCATTTAAGGTTGCATAACTCATAAATGGCAAGTCTGTCATAATCAAGGCATGTTGATTACCACGGCGTACCGCTGCCGTATGATAAGCCATATCTTCAACGGTTACTGGCAAAGTTGAATCTCGCCCTTGAATTGCCATTCCAAGAGAATCACCAATTAAGATTGTATCAATTTCAGCAAGTTCCATTGCTTTTGCCATGCTTGCATCGTAACAAGTTAGACAAGAGAACTTACGTCCTTCGGCTTTAAATTTTCTTAAGTCACTTAGACTAATCATGATGATATCCTCTACAGGAGTTTGCAGAACATAATGAATCGAGAGCTTAAGCCCAAGACTCATCCGCAAGTACAGTCAGCGTTGGCTGCTGTATCAGTTCTAAATTTTTAAGTGGCTGATCATTAATCTGTAAATCAGCATCTAAATCTAATAAAGGAATCACAACGAAATCTCGTTGTAGAATGCCTATGTGCGGCACAGTTAAGCGCTCATTGTGAATTTTTTCATTGCCATAAATAAGCAAATCCAGATCTAAGGTTCGCTCACCCCAACGACGGAGTCGCACACGGCCAGCTTCTTGCTCAAACCGTTGTAAATGATCCAACAAATCTAAAGGCGCAAGATCCGTATTTAATTTTGCAACTGCATTTAAATAATTTGGCTGGTCTTGAGGCCCCATAGGTGGACTTTGATAAAGTTTAGAAACTTTAACCATTCCTAAGGTTTTAAGCTTGGCAATGGCTTCAGATAAAATTTGACGTGAATCGCCTAAATTACTTCCTAAACCAATATAAGTGGTTATTGTCATTGCGTTGGCCCAAAAACAACTTGGCTTAAATCGCGTTGTACCCGCTTACGTTTTAAAATTGGATGATCGCCCATCACACCTGCGTCCAAAGCAGTCGCTTTTTCAACAAATCGGCTTACTGTCTGATCTTGTCTAGTACGTTCTTTTTTCCCACGGCGAGTGCGTGGTTCCGGAATATCAACTAAAGGTTCAATTTCCGTCTCAACTTTATTATTTTCAATAGGCTCAGCAGCAGCTTTACGACGGTTTCTAGCTTTCTGACGATTATATTGGCTAATAGCAGCTTCTTTTTCGTCATTTGACATTTCTTGGTAGGATTCCCACCAGCTTCCCATTCCTTGTGTTGTGTCATCACCTGACTTTTCACGGAGTAATAAGAAGTCAAAACCAGCACGGAAGCGAGCATGCCCTGCCAATGCTTCTATTTGCTGTGGTTTTGGATTGAGCAAACGAGTTTGCATTTCCCAAACTTCACGAATAAAAGTTTCTGCAAAACGAGGAATAACTGTACGTGTCGCTTGACGTTTTAAGACATCTAAACCAGCCTGTGCACGCGCTTCGGCCGGCACAATACCTTTAGATAAATAAAATTCACAACGCTCTAAAAACGGCTGCCACAATAAAACCGCATAGAAAAATGCAGGGTTAATTGTTTTACCCACTTGTATACGTTGATCTGTATTCTTTGCTGCTCTTAAAATAAATGCAGTGAGATTAGGCTGAATATCGGCAAAAAGTTGCTTCCAGACACCAAACTCAATCAACATTGGCAAAACACGCGCCAAATGTCCCATTGTGAAGAGCTTCTGAGATTCATCATATAAACGATGCGGCGAGACATCACGCAATAATTGCGTCATTTCGGCATCAAATATATCGAGAATATTTGAATCAATTTTGAAATTTAACTTGGCTGCAAAGCGTAGAGTTCGCAGCATACGCACAGGGTCTTCTTCAAAACGCTGTGTTGGATCACCCAATAAACGCAAAGTTTTGTTTTTAACATCGTCAATTGCTTTGCAAAAATCGAGCACAATAGCCTTACGCGGTTGGTAATATAAGGTATTGATAGAAAAGTCACGTCGAGCAAAGTCTTGTTCGATGGTACCCCAGTTATTGTCACGTAAAATCATGCCTGAGGCACTCGTAACTGCTTTTTTAGGAGGGGCACGGAATGTTGCAACTTCAATAAGCTCACGCCCTGAATAGACATGTGCCAATTCAAATCGACGGCCAATGATTCGGCAACGTCGGCCAAAAACTTCTTTAATTTGAGCAGGTGTCGCATTGGTGACTGCATCGAAATCTTTAGGATTAAACCCTAGCATTAAATCACGGACACCACCCCCAACAATATAAGCTTCATAGCCAGCTTTAGTCAGGCTATCGATCACATCTAAAATCGAAGAAGGAAGTTGGGCTGTGGACAAACCACATTTTGACGCTCGCAAGGTTTGCAAAAGACGCTGTCTCCTACGTCAGGACGTAAATAACAAGTTGTCGCTAATCATAGCTCTAACGCACACAAAGGGCAATTTGATTCTCTGTAGTTTGCGCATGAAATGACAATTGACAAACACATGATTTATAAACTCAACCGCGTTTTATTCTTTTCAAAAATAGCTGGACCAATGCCCTTTACGTTTTTAAATTCATCAATATTTTTAAAGCCACCATTCTTTTGACGGTATTCTACAATCGCTTGAGCCTTTTTCTCACCAATACCTTTTAGCTTCTGAAGCTCATCAATATTGGCTTGATTCAAGTGAACTTGTCCCGAAGAGTCAGTCATGGCTGAGCTTTTTGGAGCACTAGAATGAGAGGCGTGTTGCATGCTCAACTTCTGATCATACATCTGCTGTTTAGCTTTCCACTCCTTAAAATTTTGATCGAAAGATTGGGCCTGAATCAGTGTCGATGAAATCAGGCTCCAAAATAAAACAATAAAAATATAATACTTACTCTTCCAAAGATTCATGCTGAGCTGCATGTGTTTTTTCCCCTAACTTTAACTGCCGCTTTGCCTGATTCCACAATTCATCCATTTCAGACAAGGTCATGTCTTCTAATGTTCTTTGCTGTTTTTGCGCTTGATCTTCAATAAAAGCAAAACGGCTTCTAAATTTATGTATTGTTGATAAAAGTGATGTTTCACTTGAAATCGCAAGTTTACGTCCTACATTGACTAATGAAAACAGGCAATCTCCAAATTCATCTTGAATTTCATCAATATTTTGATTTTTTAGTGCTTGCTTAAACTCGTCTAGCTCTTCTTCTAGTTTTCCATAAGCATCTTCTACGGTTTCAAAGTCGAACCCAACTTTTGCGACATTTTCTTGAATTTCTTGTGCCTGCAAGAGGGCAGGTCCATGCTTTATTTCGTCTAATCTTGATTGCGGCTTGCCTTGTTTTTCTTGCTGTTTAATATGTTTCCAAAGCTCACTTACTTGCTCTGGCGTTAAGTTATTAAATTGATCTGCCTGAAAAACATGTGGATGGCGGCGAATTAACTTTTCACTTATTGCCTCAACCACATCTTGAAAATTAAAAGCGCCTTGCTCACTAAACATTTGTGATTGAAACACGACTTGTAATAACAAATCGCCTAGCTCATTTCTGATTTCATTAATATCGCCCTGACGAATAGCAGCCTCGACCTCATAGGCTTCTTCAATGGCATATTTCGTAAGAGTCATGGGTGTTTGTGCTTGATCCCACGGACATTTTTCACGTAACTCTTGCATAATTTTAAGCAACTTATCCATGGTAACCCTCAAGTTCAAAAAGTCGGTCAGTAAAACTAAGATCTTAATTTGTTATGATCAAAATCAAAGCGATTAAATCAGTCGCACTATTGTACTGACAAAGAGAAAAAAAGATGAGACACAGTATTCTGATTAGTGGTGCCGCTCAAGGTATTGGGGCAGAAATTGCACGTGTATTTTACCAACAGGGATATAAAGTAGGCATTTATGATATTAATGAGTCGCTTGCTCAAAAACTGGCAAGAGACTTAGGGCCAAATGCATGTGCTGGCTATCTAGATGTAAGTGATTACAACCAATGGCAACACATATTAAAAGAGTTTACTGACTGGGCTGGCGAACTTAACATCTTGGTAAATAACGCAGGTATTTTATATTCTGGTGCATTTGAAACGACTGATATTAAATCCCACCAAAGAACAATAAATATTAATGTAAACGGTGTCATCAATGGCTGTCACGCTGCTCTACCCTATTTAAAGCAAGCATCTTTTGCACGTGTCATCAATCTTTCATCAGCTTCTGCAATTTATGGGCAAGCTGATTTGATTTCTTATTCAGCCAGTAAATTTGCTGTTCGCGGAATTACTGAAGGCTTAGATGTGGAATGGAAAAAATATGGTATTCGTGTTTTAGATGTGATGCCGCTATTCGTACAAACTGCAATGGTTAACAATATGGATGCAGGCACTATTCAAAATATGGGGGTAGATTTAACTCCAAATGATATTGCCCAACAGGTGCTTACGCTTGTAGAGAAAAAAGCTCATTTCTGGACTCCTACTCACACTCCAGTTGGCATAAAAACCAAACTGCTTTACCAACTCTCAACCTTAAGCCCCCAATTTCTAAATCGACTCACTAATATTTATTTATCAAGGAAGTAATCCACAATAAAAAAAGGCTGTCATTTGACAGCCTTTTTTATTACTCAATTCAGTTAAACACCTTGAATCATGCGTCGCGCACTAATGATTCCAGGTTGCTGCTCTAAGCGAGCCAACAAACGAGACAGCTGTGCTAAACCCTTCACCTCAATTAACAATTTCATATTCGCAATACCATCTGCTTCAGAAATTGTATTGACCTGACGAATATTGATTTGGTCAGAGAAAATCACTTGAGTTAAGTCTTTAAGCAGACCACGACGATCATAAGCTTCAACTACAATTTGAACGCTTTGACCACGTGTTGGCTGCATTTCCCAATCGGCTTCAACAGCACGCTCTGGTTCTTGCTTAATCATACGCTGGTAGTCTGAACAAATGACTTTATGGATGCTAACACCACGGTTCAAAGTAATGTATCCAGCGATTGACTCACCATGTACGGGCTGACAGCACTGCGCGATGTGCAGCTCTACATTGTCTAAACCATCAATTAAAATTCCATGAGCCGACAATGTATGGCTAGCGCGTGGATTTAATGCTGGTTTAAGCACTAGTTCAGGTTCATCCTGATCTAGATGCATTTGACGGTTCACCTGATTAATCAAGGCATGTAAGCTAATATCACCGCTTACTAGACTCACCAAAATGTCATCACCCGTTTTCACGTTAAAATGTGATGAATAATCATTTAGGTCGATACTTTTTGGGTGAATCGCTAGACGAGCTAGTTCTTTATTGAGAAGTTCACGGCCTACTTCAAGATTTTTGCTACGATCTTGTTGTCTAAACCAATGACGCAGCTTGTCACGAGCACGAGAGGTTTTAATATAACCTAAAGAATTCACCAACCAATCTCGGTTTGGATCACGATCTTTTTTAGTTAAAATCTCAACCTGTTCGCCAGTTTTTAAAGTATAGGTTAATGGCACATAACGCTGGTTAACTCGCGCTGCGTAACACTTGTTCCCTACTTCTGTATGCACATGATAAGCAAAATCTAAAACTGTCGAGCCACGAGGCAATTCCTTAATATCACCATCACGACTGAAAACATAAATCTTCTCAAAACCTTCAAAATCTTGTAGTTGATCAAAGCCTTCTGTTTCATCTTCATTTTGATGTACCGTCGTTTCATTGCGTTCTTGGTAGTGTTCTAGAACAGCACGCAATGAATGCAAACGATGGTTAAAGGAATGGTCGGTATTCTTTGAACCTTCTTTATAGTTAAAGTGCGAACATACCCCTAACTCTGCTTCGTCATGCATCTCATGAGTACGAATTTGTACTTCAAGCGATTTATTTTCAGCAATTACAGCAGTATGCAAAGAGCGATAACCATTTGCTTTTGGGTTGGTAATATAGTCATCAAACTGATGCGGAATATGACGCCAGATTTGATGAACAATACCCAAAGAGTGGTAACACTCTGGGACACTATTAACCAACACACGTAAGGCACGAATATCATAGAGCTGATCAAAACTCAGGTTTTTGCTTTTCATTTTTCGATAAATCGAATAAATGTGCTTTGCTCGACCTGTGATTTCTGACTCGATTCCGTAAGACGCCAACTCATTTTTTAAACGATCAATCACGAACTGAATATAATGTTCACGCTCTAAACGTTTTTCATTCAGTAATGACGCAATTTCTTTATAACGATCCGGAGCTAAATAACGAAAAGCGAGATCTTCGAGTTCCCATTTAAGCTGAGCAATACCGAGTCGATGTGCCAATGGCGAATAAATAGTAAGAATTTCACGTGCTACACGTTCTTGACGTTCACGAGAGGAATTTGCCAGCTCTCGTAAAGAATAGGTACGTTCAGCAAGTTTAATTAAAACAACACGAACATCTTCGGTGACCGAAATCAGCATTTTATAAATGCCACTTAAATGTTCTCGTTGATTGTTATTGAAGTGGTCTTCTAACCGCTTATTTTTTTCAATGAGTTCAGATAGTTTACCCATTGCCAAAGCGCCTTTGACAAGGTTATAGACCTGATCTCCAAATTTCTTTTTTACTTCTTCTATATCAGTAATGTCTTCACGCACACTACGATAGAGCATAGCTGCCGATAGAGTATCTTCATCTACATGGAGATGTGCCAAAATGTCGGCCATTCCAACGCCAGTAGCGAAAGTATTGGACCGATGATTAACCGTTGATTCTAACTCTTTTTGCAGGGTTTCATTCGCAACCTTTTCAAGCTGTTCAAGCTTCGCCCCATCTAATATTTCACGCACTCGATCCAACCATGAGGCTAAACCGATTTGCGTTTCGGCGGCATGCTCTACAGTCGTTTCCTCGGACAACTCAGTTAGTTGTTCAGGTAACTGTTCACGTACTGTGACCATACCATTCTCCTCAATATGTAACTCATGTTTTTAATCGTTTATCTCTTGAATTTTTTCAAATAGTGCAATGGATTCAACATGTTCTGTGTGCGTAAACATGTCCATCACCGCTGCTTTTTTTAACTGGTAACCATATTGGACCAAAACACCTGCATCCCTTGCCAGTGTAGCTGGATTACATGATACATAAACGATTCTTTTTGCTCCAAAATTTGATACATACTGCATAATTTCATATGCACCAGCACGAGGAGGATCAATCAATAATGCATCAAATCCTTGATTTGCCCAAGAATGATGCGAAAAATCTTTTGTTAAATCTTGTGAAAAGAAGGTTGCCTGCACCAAACTATTGCATTTTGCATTAGCTGTTGCCCGTTGAACCATTTCTTCGCTCCCTTCCACACCAACAACCTGTCCACTCTCACCAACACATCGTGCTAACGGAAGCGAGAAATTGCCTAAACCACAAAATAGATCAAGTACTTTTTCACCTGGTTGCAATTGAAGCAATTCACATGCCAATTGAACCATTTGTTCATTTACTGTGGCATTGACCTGCGTAAAATCCAATGGCGAAAAAGCAAAATTTACATTAACCCTCTCTAAAGCATAATGTAAACGTAAAGCACCTTTTTCATCATCAATACGATGAATACTTTCAGGACCCTTAGGTTGCAAATACAACTGCCACCCTTTGTCTAACGCAAATTGCTTTAATTGGTTGACATCAGAATTGTTTAATTTTTCTACATGACGAACCAATAAAGAAATTTCATGATCACCTTTTGCTAATTCTACATGACCAATATGCACTTTGCCTTTTAGACTTTGGAGTAAAGTGCGTAACTCAGGCAAACTATTTGATAAATTTTTATCCAAAACGCTACAACTATGGATAGAAGTTAAGCGATTACTATGATGTTCACGAAACCCCATAATTAAGCGATCTGGCTTCGGCAAATAGCGCACACCAATTCGTGCTCGACGGCGATAATCACTTTGTAAAGACCGAATCGGCTCTAGCCACTGTTCAGGTTGAATACCTGCAAAATGCTGTAAATGTGATTGGAGCACACTTTGCTTTAAACGGATTTGTTCATCAGGATGGATATGCTGCATGCTACAGCCACCACAAATACCATAATGAGGACAAACTGCATCTATACGATGAGTTGACGGTTCTCCTAACAACTGCACCATCTCAGCTTCTTCAAGACGCTTTGCTTGATGGGTAATCTTGGCCTTTACAGTTTCTCCGGGCAATGCATAACGAATAAAAACTTTCTTGCCATGCTTATCTGCGGGATGATCAGGATGAGAACCATAATGCGCAATTCCCCGCCCCTCATGAGAAAGTGTTTCAACCTGAAAAATATATTCAGGTTGTTGGGGCTTGCGAGATTTGGCTTGTTGTTTCAAAGGATGAACCTAAAAATCTGAAGAATTAAAATAGTGTGAAGTAAATTCACTATGTTTTGAGGTACGTTCCCATACTTCAAGAAAATCTGCTTGCTGAGGAATATTTTTCAAATAATCAATACTAGAGTTTACCCAATCATTATGCTCATCTACTGTTAATTGTCCTTTTAATAACAACCAACGTACATAGACGAACCATGTATTAAGTACATCTCCTTCACAATAGCTGGTCAGTTTTAACCACTGCTGCGTACGGACATATTCCGGCACATGATAACCCGACTCACCGCGCTTACCCGGCAAACCTAAAATGCAGGCAATATCATCAAGCTTTTGAAAATTACGCCCGTTAAACATTGCCATCACGTCCATTAAATCAATGTGGCGATGGTGATAACGGTTTTGGTAATTATTAAAACGCTTCTGGCTATCAATCTCACCTTTATCAAACAAGCCCGGTGCAGAAAGCCCATGATACATTGCGCGAAATAGAATAACGGGTAAATCAAATTGTGAGCCGTTCCAACTCACTAAAGTCGGATGACGCTTATCAAAAATTGACAAGAATTTCTGTAAAATCTCGGCTTCAGAATATTGTTCACGACTAAAAGAAAATAATCTAAAACCTGATTCATCAATCCATAGACCAGAAATACAAACAATTTCGTGCAAAGGTAAGCGCTGAAAATCCATGCCTGATTCTTGACGGCGCAGTTTAGTCAACGCTTGCTCTACATCAGCCTCTGGCAAATCAAGATGATATAAATGCGCTCCCGCTTTTAAATCAGTTAAAGTTTCAATATCAAAAACTAAGGTTGGGAAACGCATTATTTCTCTCAATTATGAGTTATCGTCCTGTACTGAAAACAGTCCTGTAGACAAGTAGCGGTCGCCACGGTCACAGATAATGCAAACAATAACAGCATCTGGATTTTCTTCTGCAATCTTGATGGATGCCCATACTGCACCACCTGAAGATGTACCCGCACTGATGCCTTCCATACGTGCTAATTTACGCATGGTTTTTTCAGCATCAATTTGTGGAATATCAATAGTACGATCCACACGGCTACTATCAAAAATAGTAGGTAAATATTCTTTTGGCCAACGGCGAATACCGGCAATACTTGATCCATCTGCTGGTTGTAAACCAACAATCTGAATATCTGGGTTTTGTTCTTTTAAATATTTAGAAACACCCATAATGGTACCAGTTGTACCCATTGAGCTTACAAAATGGGTAATTTTCCCACCTGTTTGTTTCCAAATTTCAGGGCCTGTCGTTAAGTAATGAGCTTCAACATTATCAGGATTACCAAACTGATTTAAAACGTGCCCTTTACCGTCTTTTTCCATTTGCAAGGCTAAATCACGTGCACCTTCCATCCCTTGCTGTGGTGTTACTTCAATCAGCTCTGCACCATAAGCCAGCATCGCATCTTTACGCTCCTGACTCATGTTGTTCGGCATAATAAGTTTCATTTTATAGCCACGCATTGCAGCAACCATTGCCAGAGCAATACCTGTGTTCCCACTGGTTGCCTCAATCAAGGTGTCGCCTGGCTTAATTTGACCACGTTTTTCTGCCTGCATAATCATGTTATATGCAGGACGGTCTTTTACAGAACCTGCCGGATTATTGCCTTCTAATTTTGCTAAAACCGTCGCTTGCGTATGAGAAGCTAATCGCTGCAAACGAACTAGAGGTGTCTTACCTACATAGTGATCTAACAAAAATTCGTCGGCTAAAAAGTCAGGTTGTGTATTACTCATGATCAATACCTATATCGAGGTGGGCCTATTGTATGAAAAAATGCTCGGTACTGCACCCATTTCAATATGCTTTTTCATGAAAGCGATTAAAGCTCGGTCATTTATAAAATGCCGTCTGTTTTAAAATAAAGCGTGATAAGATGCCGTACAGAGAGATAAATCTGATGTAGCCATGTCTAATTTCAATAAAACCATATCGAAACGCTTACGTCTGAATCATGCATATGGGCAATTGATTGCTCTAATTTTTGTGCCGATTATGATTTTAACAGGGGTCGGTGCTTTTCTGGTTTTAACTGAAACGTCACATTCGGTAAAACAACAACAGCTACATCACGCCTCAGCAATTTTAGCTCGCTACAATCAAATTGCGAAAGATTTGTATACGCTGGTCGAACTACAGCCCGATGAATACGATCATGCTCAGCACATCATGCAAAGCATGTTTAGCGAAAAAAATCTTAAGCGTGCGGTACTCATCGATAACAACGGACAGACTTATTTAAGTATTGGTTATCGTGATAATCGTTATTGGCCTAGCTTTCCCAGTAGTAATAATTTTTTTGGTCCAATCTCTTATAACCACAACAATATTTATGGACTACAGATTAGTAATAAAGCTGGAAAAGCGCCAGTCTGGTTAGTGATTGAAATGGATAACCAGCCTCTAGAGTTGGCACGTTATCGCATTATGATTGCTCTCGTCATTACTGGATTAATGACCTTACTGCTACTTTTACTATGCTTGAATTTTTATTCTCGTCGCTGGATTGCGCCGATGTATGAAATTCGCATGCAGTTACAACGTCTAAATGCCGATACTCTAGACCAGCACCTAGTCATTAATAGTACTGGGGAACTACGCTTACTACAGCGAGACATCGCAAACGTTGTTAAACGCTTACACTTTAGCTTTTTAGAGTTAAAAGAACACACTGAACAAACAGAAGAAGACTTACGCAGAACATTAGATACTTTAGAAGTCCAAAACATTACCTATCGTCAAGCACGTGACCAAGCAATTTCATCAAATCAGGCAAAGTCAGTTTTCCTTGCCAATATTAGTCATGAGCTTCGAACGCCTCTCAACAGTATTGATGGTTTTATTCATTTATTGCTTCGTCAACAAAATTTAAATAATGAACAAAATCTTTATTTACAAACCATTCGCAAGTCATCTGCCCATTTATTGGCATTAATTAACGATGTATTAGATTTCTCAAAAATTGATGCGGGTAAGTTAGAGCTTGAAACAGCGCCCTTTGATTTAGAAGAAGCCATTTTTGATGTCATGGATATGCTATCTCCTTTGGCTGCTCAAAAACATATCGCCATGGCTTTTTACTATGCGGACAATATTCCACAACAAGTGATTGGTGATGCTTTACGCTTCAAGCAAATTCTGACCAACTTGATTTCTAATGCAATCAAGTTCACTCCAGATGGTGAGATTATTGTTCGTGTTCGTATGGAACATGATGATATTGGACAATGTCTGCTTCATTTTAGTGTTCAAGATAGTGGTATTGGCTTAAGCGGTACAGACCGTAAAAAATTATTTGAATCATTCTCGCAAGGTGATGCATCGGTTACACGTCAATTTGGAGGTACTGGTTTAGGCCTTGCTATCTCTAAACAGCTTGTTCATCTCATGCATGGTCAAATTGGCTTTGAGGATAATCAGGAACGTGCGCCAACAGAAAAAGGCTCTACGTTCTGGTTTACCGCACAATTTGTGGTAGATGAAGATTACGAAATCGAACATCCGCACTTTGAGCATTTACAAGTGGTGTCTTATCTTGCTCACCCTGCTACAGCAAGTGTTTTACGTTATTACCTTGAAAACTACCATGTTCCTCATATCGAAACACAATCGATTCTGGACTTGTTTAGTCGCTTAAAACATCTTGATCAGAAAGATAATACATGGCTTATCGTTGATCATAGCGGTGATACCGAAGCGTTATTAAAAGAAATCCGTAGCCGTTATCAAGGCAATTTAGCCGTCTATGGCTATCAAATGACGCTTGAGCCAAACATGCTCAGTGAATATCGTGCTCGTCCTCTATATCAACCATTAAGCCGTAGTGGACTCATTCAATTATTAAGCAACCAACCTATTTTTGAAGAAGAACAGCAAGATTTTAATGGTCAGGGTTTACACATTCTTGCAGTAGATGACCATTTACCAAACTTAATTGTTTTAGAAGCTTTGTTGGGTGAATTAAACGTTAAAACAACTAAAGCGTTAAGTGGTCAAGAAGCGCTTAACCTTATTCAAGAACGAATTGATCAGAAACTTAAACCATTTGATTTGGTGTTTATGGATATCCAAATGCCGGTTATGTCGGGCATCGATACCACACGTGCTATCCGTTCTTTAGAGTCAACGCTCGATGGAGAAATGCAGCTTCCAATTATTGCGTTAACGGCTCACGCCCTTGCCGATGAAAAGCAAAAGCTTCTTAAAGTAGGCATGAATGACTATGTCACCAAGCCAATTCAAATGGAGCAAATCATCCAGATCTTAACGCAATGGACTAAAAACAACTTTACAGCAAAAGCCATAGATAAAGACCACCACGTAGTTGCAGAAGCTTTAGACCCGCAAATTTTAAACTGGCAACAAAGTTTGCAACTTGCAGCAAATAAAGAAGACTTAGCACAAGATCTACTCAAAATGTTAGTTGATAGTTTTCCAACTGAGCTAGACGAAATGCAGCAGCTCATTGAGCTTGAAGACTTCCCTCAACTTGAGCATGTTTTACATCGCCTGTATGGTGCCACTCGCTATGTAGGTGTCCCGAAACTACAGCAAGTTACAGGTGACTTTGAACAATTTATTTCAACGCTACGTAAAGAACGCCGTATAGCAGATGAAGGCTTCATTGAAGAAGTTATACAGCGCTTTGATGAATTAGGTCTTGTGGTTAAAGAGGTAGAAAGTGCTGCTCACCAGATCTTGGTGATACCTGACTAACATATCTACCAAATAGGCATGACTGAGCTGTCATGTTTCCAGATTACAGCCATGTTATGCTCCGTTCATCTATAAAAAAAGAAGCGGGAATCTCATGGCACTCTTACGTATTGAAAAAAATAATGGCATTGCAACGGTATATTTAAACCGTCCAGACAAACGCAATGCGATGAGTTTTGCCTTATTAAAAGAGTTAGTTTCAACTGCAAAAGCAATTAAAAAGGATAGAGATATTCGCTGTGTTATTTTGACAGGCGAAGGAAATGTGTTTAGTGCTGGCATTGATTTATCTGATCTCAACAATCCTAAAAACTCTGCTTTTGCCATTTGGGAACTTGTAAAACCTGGACAAAGTCTTTTTCAAAAAGCATTTCTGACTTGGCAGAATTTACCTGTACCTGTTATTGCGGCACTAGAAGGATATTGTTTCGGCGCTGGTATGCAACTTGCCTTGGCTGCTGACATCCGAATTTCTCATCCAGAAACAAAAATGTCGATTATGGAAAGCCGCTGGGGTTTAGTCCCAGATATGGGACTTACTCGCTCATTAAAAGGTTTAATTAGTGTTGACCTTGCAAAAGAACTCACCTTAACTGCCCGTGTTTTTGATGGGAATTATGCAAAAGAAATTGGTCTTGTAACTCATTTAAGTGATTCTCCTTTAGAGAGAGCAAATGAGATTGCATCTGAAATGTTGCAGCGCTCACCTGATGCCCTCACTGCGGCAAAACGTGTACTTGACGCAATGGAACATCAACCAGAAAAGTCATTACGTCTAGAAAAAATCTGGCAACTTAAATTATTACTTGGTAAAAATAGCAAACTTGCTCGTAAAAAAGACAAACATCCGGAAGTTAATTTTTTACCACGCCAATATAAATAAGAGCTTAGATTATGAATTTTGATCGCAACACCCCTATTGCTTTTTTAGGCATAGGGCTTATGGGAAGTCGGATGGCAACCCGCCTTATTCAAGCTGGCTTTCAAGTTGCTGTTTGGAATCGAACCACCTCTGCATGTGACGAACTTCTTGATATCGGTGCACAACCTTTAGAACTTTCAGATATTGGTGAATATCCAGTTATTTTAATCTGTCTGGCAGATGATAAAGCCGTAGAGGCAGTATTTGAGCAAATTCAGCCTAACTTAAAAGCTAAACAGGTTATTGTTGATTTCTCGAGTTTATCTGTTGCCGCAACGAAAATGCTTGCTCAAGCAGCTGCTACCCATGAGGTCACATGGATTGACTCACCTGTATCAGGTGGAACAGCGGGTGCAGAACAAGGCACACTTGTCATTTTTGCAGGCGGTGATGCTCAAACCATTACAGAATTAACTGCTATTTATAATGTTCTATCCCAACGTGTGACTCGCATGGGAGATACAGGAACCGGCCAAGCCACCAAAATTTGTAATCAACTTATTGTTGCAGCCAACAGCGCTCTTATTGCAGAGGCTGTCGCACTTGCAGATCGAGCTGGTGTAGATACAACTTTGCTTGCCCCAGCCTTAGCCGGTGGATTTGCTGACTCTAAACCCTTTCAAATTCTAACTCCACGCATGGCAACTCATACTTTTGAACCAGTTCAGTGGAAAGTTCAAACATTATCTAAGGATCTTAACAACGCAGTAACATTGGCTAACAATGTTAATTTAGACATCCCAGTTGCACAAAAAGCTCTACTACAGCTACAAACTCACCAAAAAAATGGCTTTGCTGAGAAAGATTTAGCTACTATGATTCAATTAATAGAGCAAAAATAAACGGAGTTTGAGTATGGGTCGTCTTGCAGTCAATTTATCCATGATTTTTACCGAAGTTCCTTTAATTGAACGCTTTGCTCTGGCGCATGCACAGGGCTTTGAATATGTAGAAATTCAATTTCCTTATGAATTGGCTATTTCAGATATTCAAACTCAACTCGAACGCTACAACCTTAGCCTCTGCCTAATCAATGTGCCTGCTGGTGATCTTATGCAAGGCGGAAATGGTTTAGCTGGCGTACCCGGTCAAGAAACAGCTTTTCGTGAAGCTTTAGAATTAGCGATTAGCTATGCCACTGCTTTAAAAGTTCCCCGTGTTAACATTTTGGCAGGGAAACAGCCTCTAGATGCCGACCTACTCCCTTGTTTGAAAACATTAGCAGCTAATTTAAAACTTGCCTGTAACTTACTTAGTGAACACGGTATAGAACCCGTTTTTGAAATGATTAACGGTACAGATATGCCACGCTTTTTGGTGCAGAACATTGCGCAGGGACAAGAAATGCTAGAAGCGGTCAATCACCCTGCCCTAAAAATGCAATATGACTGCTATCACATGGCGATGATGGGCGAAGATGTACTTGAGGGTTTGCAAGAAAATATTAACTTAATTGGACATATTCAATTTGCGGACTGTCCGGGCCGTCATGAACCAGATACAGCCCAAATCCCTTATGAACAAATATTTTCTTGGTTAAAGCAAAGCTCTTATCAAAACTATATTGCAGCAGAATATAAGCCTGAAAATACTTCAAATCAGTCATTTACTTGGAAGAAAAAGTATTTTTCGGATGATGTAAATATATAAACTGTTACGACTTCTGATTGAAATTTAGCGCGAAAACCACTATATTAGATAGTGAGTAATTGTCAGGAAAATATACCCTATATGAATTTAGAACCATCGCCCAGCGTGTCTAATTCTCACGATTTCGCAATGAACACCTCAAATAAAGACGTACAGACTTGTCTCAAAGTTGTTCATGACGCTTTAGTTGATGTAAAAGCAAAAGATATTCTCCAGTTAGATGTTAGCTCAATTAGCAATGTCTCTGATGCTATTGTAATTGCGAGCGGTACTTCTACTCGCCACGTCAAAGCGCTCGCAGACAATGTTGCAGAAGAAGCTCGAAAAGCCGGTTTCCGCCCGATTGGCGTTGAAGGTGAACGAGATGCAGAATGGATCTTGATTGATCTCGGCTTTGTTGTAGTACATGTGATGCTACCAACAGCTCGTAAATTCTATGATTTAGAAAGCTTATGGCGTACCGCTCCAGAGTCGGTTGCTTAAAATTTTGCTTTTAAAAAAAGCGGCTCTTTTGAGCCGCTTTTTTAATTCTTTATAAAAAGTATGCCCCTTCATAAAGTGGTATTTATATTTTTTTAAATAACAAAATCTTTAAATTTCATCGAATGCCTTATTGGCCATTAAAAGCTAATCATCGCCCATTTTTAAATTTGACATGACAAATTGTCAGATTTGCAGCAATATACAAACTCTTGAAGTCCCCACCAATAAATAGCATAACCGGAGTACAGAAAGTGAGAATATTAATTACGGGCGCCAACACAGGGATTGGCTTGGCCACAGCAGAACAACTCGTTAAACAAGGGCAACATGTTATTTTAGCGTGCCGAAATCCAGAAAAAGCTCAAGCTGCGCAAAACAAATTACGCTCACTCAATCAAGGACAAGTCGATTTAGTTTCTCTCGATCTAAACGGTCTTGAATTAACTCGAAAGGCAGCCGACGAGATTGCAGATCGCTATGGTAGCCTTGATGTACTCATTAACAATGCAGGGTTATTTGCCAAAACCAAACAACTGACTGTCGATGGTTTCGAGCAGCAATTTGGCGTTAATTATTTAGGTCATTTTTTACTAACTCAAAAATTGCTTCCAGTTTTACAACAATCGTCTGAAGCACGGATTATTCATCTCGCATCTATTGCTCATTGGGTTGGCTCAATTAAACCTAACAAGTTTCGTGCAGAAGGTTTTTACAATCCCCTGTTTTATTATGGGCAATCGAAGCTTGCAAATTTATTATTCAGCAATGCTTTAGCAGAACAACTAGCAGGTAGTTCTATTACCAACAATGCATTGCATCCAGGTGGTGTCGCTTCTGATATTTATCGCGACTTACCAAAACCAGTTTATGCAACGATGAAATTAGGCTTAGTCCCAACCTCAGTTCCAGCGAATCTCATTACAGAAATGGCAACTGGAGATGCATGGCAGAATCGTAATGGAGAGTATGTCAGCGCACATATGCCAGACTGGAAATCTTCACACGCAAAAAACCAGCAACTGGCACGCGACCTCTATCAACAGTCAATGGACCTTGTAGAAAAATTTCTTTAAACAAATAGACCAAATAAAAAAGCCACCCGAGGGTGGCTTTTACAATCCTGATTGAGGTCAGATTAGTGACCGCCACCATTGATTGCTTTAGTCATATCTTCAACAACTTTCTTGGCATCACCAAAAATCATCATTGTTTTTTCGTTATAGAACAAGTCATTGTCTAGACCTGCATAACCAGTTGCCATAGAACGCTTAATCACCATGATCGTACGTGCTTTATGTGCTTCAAGAATCGGCATGCCATAAATTGGTGAAGTTGGATCATCTTTCGCAGCAGGGTTTACTACGTCGTTTGCACCAATTACAAGCACCACATCAGTTGCAGGGAAGTCTGAGTTAATCTCATCCATTTCTAAGATGTCTTCATATGCTACGTCTGCTTCAGCAAGCAATACGTTCATATGACCAGGCATACGACCAGCAACTGGATGGATCGCAAAACGAACGCGAACACCTTGCTCTTTTAGAATTTCACACAATTCTTTCACAGCATTTTGTGCACGACCTTGCGCCATACCATAACCGGGTACAATCACAACGCTGTCTGCATTTGACATCAAGAAGCCAGCATCATCAGCAGAACCAGAACGATGGTTACGCTGAACTTGCTCACCTTTAGCAGCTGTAGCAACTGCCGCGCCACCCATTGCACCACCAAACAATACATTAATGATCGAACGGTTCATTGCTTTACACATGATGTACGACAGAATCGCACCAGATGAACCTACGAGAGAACCCGCAACGATCAACATGTTGTTTTCAAGTGTAAAACCAATACCTGCCGCAGCCCAACCCGAGAATGAGTTAAGAAGCGATACCACTACAGGCATATCACCACCACCAACTGGTGCAATCCACACCCAGCCAAATGCAAGTGCAAGTGCTGTCATTGCCCAGAATGCAGTCATATTGCCAGTGGTAAAGAAGTAGAAACCACAAGCTAACATCGCAATAAAGATAAGCGCCTGAACAGGTTTAACCCATGCACCAGAAATTGTTTTCGCCCATTTTTTTGCAGCCAATTTACCGTACGCAAAGACAGATGCAGTAAAGGTAATCGCACCAACAAAACAACCTACGAACAATTCAAATAAGTGAACACTGCTCATGTGCACATGTTGCACACCAGCCGCGGTTAAAGCCGCCTCATTTTGAGCAAACAATTCAGTGAGTTGGTTGTTATGCAAAATTGCAGCAATTGCAATTAGTACAGCAGCCAAACCAACTAACGAGTGCATCAACGCTACAGTTTCAGGCATTTGAGTCATTGGCACAGTACGAGCACGCGCAATACCAACGATTGCACCCAACACCATTGCACCAACAATCATCCAGATAACTGGGTTATTCGCAACAAAGAAGGTCGTAACTACAGCAATCGCCATCGCGATCATACCGTAACGGTTACCTTGAATTGCTGTTTTAGGGCCAGACAAACCACGAAGCGTCAAGATAAAGAGAATTGCGCCTACAAGGTACAACCAATTTGCATTTGCTTGAATAAATTCCATGTCAAAGCCCTCTTATTTCTTTTGCTTAGGCTTGAACATTTCCAACATGCGTGCAGTTACTGCAAAGCCGCCGAAAATATTAATGCTTGCCAAAAATACCGCAATCGCACCCAGTACGCTCACCACATTCACACTTTGAAATGCAACGTTAGCATCTACACCCAAAATAGGCAGACCCACAGTTTGCAACATTGCACCCACTACAATAATAGATGACAACGCATTGGTTACTGCCATAAGTGGTGTATGTAAAGCTGGTGTAACACCCCAAACTACGTAATAACCTACGAAGATGGCAAGGACGAAAATTGTAATAGTTTCAACCATGAGAAATCTCCTTAACCACGCTTAAGCAGTACTTGACCGCCATGAGTGACCAATAGGGCTTTTTGGATTTCGTCTTCTTGATTAATCGCAAAGTTTTTCTCTTTGTCGAATAAAGTTTCTACGAAATTGAATACGTTACGTGCATATAGTGCAGAAGCTTCTGTCGCTACAGTTGCCGGAATATTTGGAACACCCAAAATTTTCACGCCATTTTCTGTAAACACAGTCTCGCCAACTTTAGAGCCTTCAACGTTACCACCAGTTTCAACAGCCATATCTAAAATGACAGAGCCTGGTTTCATCTTGGCAACAGTTTCAGCCTTAATCAGACGCGGTGCATCACGACCCGGCAACAATGCAGTTGTAATCACGATGTCAGCGTTAGATACAGCCTTGTCAACAATCGCGGCTTGGTCTTTGATGTATTGCTCACCCGGCATCCATCCATAACCATTTTTAGCGGCGTCAGCTGCACGTTGTTGCTCTTCTTCAGACATTGGTACGTCTAACCACTTACCACCTAAAGATTCAACTTGATCTTTTGCCGTAGGACGTAAATCAGTTGCTTCAACAATTGCACCTAAACGTTTTGCCGTTGCAATTGCCTGAAGACCTGCAACGCCCACGCCCATAATCACAACACGAGCAGGTTTTACAGTACCAGCAGCAGTCATAAGCATTGGGAACATACGTTGATATTCAGCGGCAGCAAGCAAAACTGATTTATAACCAGAAAGGTTTGCCTGAGAAGACAATACGTCCATGTTCTGTGCACGAGAAAGCGTACGAGGAAGCAATTCCAATGCAAAAGCAGAAACTTGCTGATTCGCAAACTGATCTAGCTCGGTATTACGATAAGGATCAAACATTGCTACAACAGCAGTATTTGCTGGAAGTTTTTGAATTTCCCCGCCTTGTGGCGCACGAACTTTCAAAATAATTTGACTACCCGTATAGGCATCATCCGTAATGGTTGCACCGACCTGTTCATAAGCACTGTCAATGTACGCAGCCTTTATACCGGCACCACGTTCAATCACAACGCTATGACCAGCGCTAATCAACTTCTTTACTGTCTCTGGCGTAGCAGCTACACGATTTTCACCGACGACAGTTTCGGTTGGGATTCCGATTTGCATGAGCGTTCCTCAAGCTAATTTCTCATTGTCAAAAACATTGCAACCTGCAATGTTTCCCCCATGTGTATTCTTTGTACAGAATTTGGATTCTAATTGAACTTTTTTAAAATACCACCCAATATTTATTTAATAAATACCCATATTTTGAACTGATGATTCACGATATTTGATTTGAGGTGTAACATAGGAAGCTTTTTCTTTTTTTGCAGACAACAGTCTCTCTTATACAGTCTTGTATATGAAAATTTCTTTATCTTCGTTTCAAATTGGGTCTTTTTTTGCTCTTTGCTCTGCTTTTCTATTCAGTACAAAAGCAATCTTTATTAAACAGACTTATGCCCTTTCTCCATTAGTAGACGCCACAGTCCTGATGGCTTTACGCATGTTAAGCGCTTTACCGTTCTTTCTATTAATTTGCTGGTTTAACAGGCATCATAATCAGGGCATAAAAAAGAAGGATTGGCTAATTTTAATTTTTGCTGGTCTATTAGGCTACTACTTTGCCAGCTGGCTCGATTTTATGGGTCTGATGTTTATTAGTGCTTCACTCGAACGAATTATTCTATTTTTATATCCCACACTCACAGTCATTGTCTCAAGCTTCCTATATAAACAAAAATTAGATGCAAAAAGTTTATTTGCCATTTTTCTTAGTTATGGTGGAACTGTATTGGTCATGCTTCAAGAGCACAACAATGCACCAATTCAGGGCAACTTCTGGTTAGGCACAAGTCTCGTGTTTGCGAGTGCTGTGGCTTTTGCAGGCTATTTACTACTGACCCCGCCATTAATTAAAAAATTTGGTTCTTGGAATTTCACAGGTTTAGCTTTAACAGTCGCTTGTATCGGTACATTAACGCACTATGTATTAAGCACTCCTCAACCTATTCAACTTCTATTACAACTTCCATCCAGTGTAATTTGGTACGGCGTCGGACTGGGCTTTTTGGTCACTGTTTTACCTACCGTTATGCTCATGCAAAGTATTGAGCGACTTGGCGCCTCTCAATCTGCCATGATTGCTTCGATAGGACCAGTTTTAACTATTTTACTCGCGGTTACTTTTTTAAATGAACATCTCAATATGTGGCAATGGGTAGGCTGTATTTTAAATATTGCAGGTGTCATGATAATTACCCTTAGAAAGAAAAGATTAAAATACTAATTTCTCTTGACCTCAACTTAAGTTGAGGTTGGATACTCATCTAAATTTTACTGAACGGTTGAGATCCATGAATCAAGAAACTTTTAAAATAATAAATCCATCAACTTTATACGACCCTACTCCAAATGCTTATAGTCATGTTGCTGTGGTAGAAAATTTTAAAAAGATTATTCATATTGCAGGTCAAGGAGGCGAAAACTCAAAAGGTGAATTAAGCCCAAACTTTGAAGAACAAGTTTCCCAAGCTATTGATAACATTAAGCATGCTTTAATTGCTGCCAATGCAGAGCTTAGCAACATTGCCGTATTAAGAGTTTTAGTTGTTGACCACTCGGTCGAAAAACATGAAATTTTAATTAAAGTTATGCAGAATTTATGGAAAAATCATCCTTTTCCAGCCTGTACACTCATTCCTGTACCACGCCTTGCATTAGAGCATATGCTCATTGAAGTCGAAGCAACCGCATACACCTAATAAAATCGAGAGAACATCATGTCTACCCCTGAAGATATCAGTCAAAATAAACCTTTACTTTGGTTGATGGCAGCAGCATGTGGCTTATGTGCAGGTGTGAATTATTATTGCCAGCCTCTTATTCACTCCATTCAACAAGACTTTGCTGTTACTCAAGCACAAGCCGCATTGACTGTTACATTTGCTCAGGTGTCTTATGCCCTAGGACTACTCTTTATTGTTCCGATGGGTGATATCGTCAATAAAGCCAAGGCTATTCCGTTTTTGATGGTGCTTTGTGCAGTTGGCTTATTTACTTCTGCTTTTGCTGTTAACTTACCCATGCTATGGATCGGTACAATTTTAGCAGGATTGTTTTCGGTTGCAGCTCAAGTGCTTATTCCACTTGCTACAATGACGGTAAAACCTGAAAAAACTGGCGAGATCATTGGTTTTTTAATGAGTGGCCTATTAGTGGGTATTTTACTCTCTACAAGTCTGGCTGGCCTATTTTCTAACTTATTCCATTGGAAAGTGGTTTATGTGGTAAGCGGCATATTAATGCTTCTGTTGGCATATACCTTAAAAAGTCGCTTGCCTTATGTTTTACGCATGAAAATGAACTATGGACAGATCTTTGGTTCCATGGGTCAGCTTTTAAAACAAGAGAAAAGACTATTATTAAGAGCGCTTACAGGTGCTTTCGCCTTCGCATCTGTGAGTATTTTATATTCCACCATCGCATTACTCCTCACCTCAGCACATCATTTACCTGATCTGTTTATTGGACTAGTACCTTTAGTCGGTATCTTTGGTGCCTTATCAACCCGTTATATTGGTAAATATGCTGATCAGGGACGTACCACTCTACTCACATGGATAGGTTGTGGTTTATTCCTGTTAAGCTGGCTCTGCTTTTATTATGGACAAACTTTGCTTGCGAGTTATATTGCTGGTTTTGCTTTAATTCAGTTAGCGCTAGCACTCATACACACAAGTAACCAGAGTATTATTTTCCGTTTACGACCAGATGCTAAATCTCGTATTAATGCCATCTATATGACCACTTACTTTATTGGAGGTGCAGGAGGTTCAGCATTAGGAATTTTTGCGTGGAACCGTGGCGGATGGACCATGACTTGCCTTGCTGGTATTGGGCTAGTTGTACTTTGTATTTTGTTTAGCTTGTTTGATGCTATCTTACAAAAAAAGAAAATGATTTCCCAATAAGGTAACTTGTTATAAATCATCTCCCTATATTCAACACAAGGGTGGTTATAAATTACTCGGCTAAATGCCTCTGTCGATTCAAGCATAAACCTCGTATAATGCTGCCCTTTCATTAATTTAGCGACTTTTGGGCTATTGGTTATGCAATCACTTCAATCGTTACAACCTCGTATTTCTGTCGCACCCATGATGGATAGGATCAAGCAAGATTAAATGATTATAAATATCAAATACTTAATAATAGAAATAAAAATTATGGTGTAAAATTGGTGTAACCATAGAATATTTAGAAAAACGTTTATTTAACGTTGATATTTAATTAGGTTATTCAAATAATCAAACTAGCCTAACGTAACTAGTTATTTCTTTTCTGCTATCACAGGCTTACAACCATGCTCAGCATTTAGTCTACTGAATCAAGATAATGCAAGAATAGTCAGATTTTATTGATAATGTAAGAAATAAAGTTCTTTTTTCCTAAATATAAAACTATCTAAATAGATATGTTCGAGTATAGGCTTTACTTTTAAAAAATAAATTATTGAAAAATAAAACTAAAATCGAATTATTAAATTTATTTTTTAAAAACTATTTCTTTCATATTTGCATGAATCTGATAAAATTTGCTTTTGGAATTAATTTATTTATTTTAAATAAATTTTAAGTCGCTATATTGAGTACGTGTTTGATGTCAAAAGTATTTTTAGATGATGCTAGAAACTTAAAAGATAAGATAAAATTATCTTCAATTGACGTCACAATAACCTCTCCTCCTTATTTTGACATGAAAGATTATGGCCATACTGACCAAATTGGTTTTGGCCAGTCTTACGAGGCCTATTTAAATGATTTACAAAAAGTGTTTAAAGATGTCTATGATGCAACTAAAGAATCTGGCTCCTTATGGGTGGTTATCGACACATTCAAAAGAGATGGAGCAGTTGTTCCATTACCATTTGATTTTGTTAGAGAAATAAGTAAAACTGGTTGGAAGCTCCAAGATATCATTATCTGGAAAAAAGATAAAACTGTACCGTGGAGTAAGAAAGGCGCTACAAGAAAAATTTTTGAATATGTTTTATTTTTTTCTAAGGGTAATGATTTTAAATATTATTCAGAAAGAGCTAGAGAAATAACTGATTTAAAAGAATGGTGGATTCGTTATCCTGAACGTTACAATCCAAACGGTAAAAGTTTAGAAGAAATATGGGAATTTAGTATCCCTACCCAAGGTTCGTGGGGTGAAGGATATATTCGCCATTTCTGTCCACTTCCTGAAGATCTAGTTCGAAGAATAATTACTCTAACTACAGATGAAGGAGATCTGGTCTTTGATCCATTTTCTGGTTCAGGAACGGTTCCATCACAAGCTGCATTTATGGAAAGAGAGTATTATGGTTTTGAACTAAACCCTGAATATATTCAGATGTTTGAATCTTACTTAGAAGCCAATTTGTCCACTCGCTTAGACTCATATAGAGCCTCAAGAATTACTCTAGATGAAGATGAGTTCAAGAAAAAAATTATTGACCTACGATTACTCAAATATGGTCGCGTATTAGCAAAGAAAATGAAGTCATCAGGAATAAATATTCAGAAAATGTTCATTGAATATTCTGAAGGACCTCTAAATAAAAAACATGATATTGCAGCAGGAAATTATTCATTATTAATTGAACCTAATACATCTTTTATTGATGCAGATATTATTGCAGTAATTAATGAAATAATAAGTGTCCCTCCTCTTTCTAAATTTGGAATTTCATCTCAATTCATACTCTCGCATAGTCTTGACGAGTTTGTAAAACTCCTGCCAGAAAATGAATTATTTATTTATTCACAAAACAATACTCATCAGTTCGTAGCCAAGCCTTCCGCTTCCAATAGTTTTATTTACAGTACAATTGCAGTAAATATTAATGAGGAAATTTATAGGAATTCCAAATGAAACCAGTACAGAAACCCAAAAGAAAAGCTATATCACCTGAAGAACGTGCACGTAAACTTGCCGCTGTAAAAAAGAGCAGAGAGGAAAAAAAGTTTAGATCATCAGTAAAAGATATCTTTATGGGATCTGGTTTCAAATATATTACGTCTGAAAATAAAGAATTTGTTTTTGAAACAGAAGAGGGTTCTCGTACAACTGAGCTTGATGGAATATTTATATATGAAAATATTATTATTGTTATAGAAGATACTTGTACAACCTCTCCAGGGGGGCATCTAGCTAAAAAGCAAATAATATTTGATCTTGCAATAAGACATAAAAATCAGTTTATCGAGTGTTTAAAACAAAATATTCCTGAGTTTAAACAATATTCAAGTAAAGGAATCTATGACAATGAGCATTATATTTTAAAAACACTTTATTTTAGTATGCATCCAGTTGATTCCGAGTATGTAGAAAGTGCAAATCGAATTGGTATTAAAGTTATTGAAAGAGCTCTAACCAATTACTTTTATGCATTAGTTAAAAATATTGCCTCCTCTGCAAAGTATGAATTATTAAAATTTCTAGAAATACCCTACTCAGCTCTAGGTCCTAATAAGTTATCTGGAGGAAATTCTGGAGCTTTTAGCTCATATAAAGGCTTCTTACTTCCAGAAGCCAATAGTAGCTATCCAGATGGATTCAAAGTTGTTTCATTTTACGTAGATCCAGCATCACTTCTAAAAAAAAGTTTTGTCTTACGTAAAAATAGCTGGATAACTCCAAATCTCTCATATCAAAGAATTCTAGATATGCGAAAAATCAAGCTAATGAGAAAATACTTATCCGATAATGAAAGAGTTTATCTTGGAAATATCATAGCTACATTACCATCAACTACTAAAATCCATGATATCAATACATCAAATCAATTAACCCCTGATCAACAAGGTGAAGTTAAGCCAATAGAAATAACTTTACCAGATCAATATAACGTTGTGGGCTTAATAGATGGACAACACCGTGTTTACTCTTATCATGAAGGCTCGGACTCATATGAAGATAGAATTGGTAAATTACGTCGAAAACAGAATCTATTAGTCACAGGGATAATTTATCCAGACCATATTTCTAGTCATGATCGAGTATTATTTGAAGCTAAATTATTCCTAGAAATTAATAGTAAACAAACAAGTGTTAAATCAGCGCTCATACAAGAAATCGAAGTTATTGTTAACCCTTACTCATCTACAGCAATTGCAAAATCGGTACTTACTCAACTAGCGAGAAAAGGAGCACTAAAAGACAAATTAGAAGAGCATGTATTCGATACTGTGAATAAATTAAAAGTTTCGTCTATTGTGAGCTATGGATTAAAGCCTCTTACAAAAAAAGACGGTCATGATTCACTATTCAGCATTTGGCCCGAGGAAGAAAAGAAGAAGAATATCTTGGCTCAAAAAAGTTCGGAAGATTTGCAGGACTATTTAGATTTTTGTGTAACAGAAATAAATCTTATCTTAAATGCAGTAAGAATCTCTTTTCCAGAAGGATGGAAAGTAGGCCATGAGAATAAAATGCTTACCCCTACCTCTATAAATGGGTTTCTTAAATGTTTGCGGATAATAATCGAAAACAACGATGAAAGAAGTTTAGATATTTACAAAGATAAATTCAAAAACATTGCAGAATTTCCCTTTGACAATTATAAATCTAGTCATTGGAATCAGCTTGGTGTTGAAATCTATGATCATTTTTTTAAACAATAGTATCTTTAGATTGGTTCCACCTAAAGCTATACTAATTTAATTCTAGAGTGTAAATCTTTAAGTTACATCAAATTAAAACAATGTGACTTAAAGATTTATATGCATAGATTAAATGAGTTAATTAAGCAGTCATGCTTAATACCTGCTCTAAATCTCTTTATTTAATGACCGCACCTGCACCAAACTATGCTGAGTTTCACCAATGGTCCCGATACCCATAATTAATAAACTCCGTGACACTACAAAGCAGTCCATAATCTGTACCTTGAGCTAAAGTCATTTAGACTATTCACCATCCCAATACCAATACACTTCACCCCAGTCTTGTTCCTTGATTTCAGGAAGCACTTCACCTTTCTTACAATAATGACGTGTATTTGGTTGTGCAGGCGTTGTCCAATAACCTGTTTTAGGACAAACTTCTCCAGCTTGAACAGATTCTTGATATTGTGATTCAGCATTTTGTCCACTTGTTAAATCGTCCACACTATACGGTGTCCCATATAGAGCAGCCGTAAGGTCCTCAAAAGTTCGCAGTCTTAATGGAGTCACCTGTTTTAAGAACTTCATGTGAACAGGAAGATTTGTTTTTGCTAGATATGTTAAGGACTCTACCCCACCCAATGCCAAAGCAGGCTCAAATGCATACATTTCATCTGCCTTTAAAACACCTAATTTTTTTACAGCTCGATCAAATAGTTTATTGCCGTTTTTGTCTGTGTAATCTAGATAATTTTTTTTAGGTAAAAAGAAAAAATCACTACCATAAAACTCAGCACTTTCTAACTGTTCTCCATTGTCATGTAAGATACCTTCCATTGTTTTAATGTAGTATCTACCATAATTACGTTCGCCCCAAATTAACAGCTCACCAAATGCAGAACGGGCCAAAACATGATAGGCATCATCATCCAGTAATGGTGTCTCCTCTAACCAGTCATAAATCACTTCAGTGTAATCGTCTGGGTTAGTAATCCAGTACAAACCATTCAAATAACCAGCAAAACCAAATAAACGCCATTGTTCTAAAATACTTTCAGGCAGTTTACCCCGATATTTTTTTATGATGTCCTCTGTCACTTCAACTTTATTAATTGGCTGACCATATTTCTCATAAAAGTAATCAATATCTTCTTGGTTCATCTTACTACCCTCTATTACTTACAACGCTTCAATTCAACATCCATTGCATCTTTCCCCATTCCCTTTGCTTTAGCTTGAGCTGCCGCCGCATCCATATTGGCAAGACGCTTCTTTGCGGCCATTTGAGAACCAATAGAACGATTTACGCCACTATGCCCAAAATCATCTAGTGTAGGGGGCTTTTTAGGATCATATTTGACATCAAAACCACCTAATTGCATATCTGGATTATGTAAGACATCTAATCCTTCTAACGTTTTTTTAGCATTATTTTCAGCCATTCTTTCTATTTGGCCTTTCGATAATTGAGGTTGCTCTGTTTTTAATTTTTTATATTCAGATTCCTCTAACTGTCGTTGCATATCTTCTCGGATTCTTTGTTGCTGAGTACCTGTTCCAGCCCGCTTATACTTTTCATAAAGTTGTCTGTTCTGTTGATACTCCTCAACCGTCAGACGGTTAAGCCCTTCCTCTTGTCGCTTAAGCTGGCGATCAAACTCGGCATCTAGTTCAGCCTGAGACTTACCAGTCTTTTTACCCCAACTATTCTTCAACCCTTTTTTCGGTTCCAAACACGGCTCAACCACATGCTTTGGTTTCATTTTCCTTGGTGGTGGAGGTGTTTCTTTCTTTTGACGATGGCTGGTTTCTGTTTTTTTACCAGAACTAACATTGGCCTCATAACGCCCTGTAGGGGTGTTCTTACCACCACCAGCATGTGCCATTGCTAATGGTTGTTGAGGTAATAAACGACCAATTGCCTTATCTACTTCATCACACAACTGATCAATATACTTTTTGATGGTGCTTAAAACATGGTTCAAGGTTGCCTGAAATTTTGCTAAGGCAACTTTCAATGCACCATTGAACCTTTTCAAACACTTATTAATGACAAATAGGATTCGGTCAATATTATTTTTTAAGGCAGTAAAACCTTGTGCCGCTATGCCTTTCCATGGTCGAGACCTTAACCATGCCTCTGGTGCCTTACCCCATGGACATTTAATTTTGAGCTTTGTTAAAGCCTCCTCAAAATACTCCATGAACTTAAATAACTTGACCTTGCTAACATCTTTTGCCCGGCTTGATTTCACAATCGTTTTGATTGCTGAACCAACTTCAGGAATGATCCCCACACTTGTGAGAGCAAGTGCCATATAGTTATCTTTCGTTCGGGCTTTCTCATCCGACAAGGTGATAAAGTTGGCAATCAAATCACGGATATCACACACCTGATCAGCTACAGGTATAAGACTAATGAGTCCGCCAACAATAATCTGAGACATTGAAGGGTCTTTATTAAAGTCACCTTTGAGCATACCCCACAACCAGCTCCCTTGATCAGCGATTACTTTACTGGTGTTATAGTGAGTCACAGCCTCATTGTAATGAGCCTGCCCACTGTAAAATAATATCTTTTCCCACCATGACAGATTAGGATCAGGCTTACTTGTATCATAGGTCATATAACCTTTATACATAGCTGGATTGTCATTGAGATACTTTGCTAAATTTTCAGCGCCATACCAAAACTGTTGTTGTATTTCCGTAGGTCTCTCTGCGATCTTTGACCAGAATTGTTGATTTTGAGGATCTGGCATAATTCTTTATTCCTCTTTTCCAGTCTTTGTACTGCTTCCAAGTCGAGTAAACCAGTCATCTAATTCTAAAGCTGGAAATTCATCTTTACTTTGGTCTTCCCCATATTGAACTTTGGCACGCCCAGCAGGTACACCACTCACTACCGCTTTACCTGAAGCATCTAATTTTCCTCTACGGACGGAACCATCGGATAATAGAACTTCATAGTCCGCACCTTTAACAGGTGTGCCATCGCTATGTAGATATTCCAGCAATAAGTCATCAGTTTTGATTTCTTGTGTGGGTAAAGAAGGTAAAACATAATTAGCCTTTGCCCCCCCCATAAACACATGCTGTCCAGCCTTCACCTCAAACTTACCGCCAGTGACAGAGAAAATACCTGAGCTATTAATCTTGATTTGGGAACTACCTGCCGTGATAACGATTTCTTTAGAAGCACTAATCTCTATTTTGTCTTCCGTAGAAATGATCTGGATACCTTTACGGGCAATTAAATCTGCTCCATCACCTTGGGCTTGTATTTCAACCTTGCCCTTACCAGCATAGAGCCTTACGCCCTGTTGAGCTGCAAAAAGGCTGATTTTGTTTTGGGCATGTGCAATCAGGTTTTTCTGAGTGCTTAGGCTAATGCTGTCCCCAGCATTTTGGCTTAACTGACCATCTGCACTTAAATGAATGTCTTCATTACTGGCTAGAGCAATACTGTCAGGTGCGGTTAAAACCATCAAGGCTTGCTTAAATGCAGCAGCTTTCTCTTGGTCTTTTTCTTCAATCTGTTCCAAGAAAGTTTTTAGGTTTTCAAGCATTTCCAATGGATCAGTTTGCTGATTTTTGGCAACTTCACTGAGTGCCTTGGCATTGTTCAGACCACCTTCGATTTGTTGCTTGGCCTCGGCTGCGTCTAGGTGTACACCTTGAGCTTGGTCTTGTTTATGGGTGCTAACGAGTAAGCCTTTACCTGCTCTAACCGCGCCCCACTGATCAGTTCTGAGTTCAAAGCCCTCACCACGGCCATCACTTTCCGCCTTGTCTTTTGGATGGCTTAAGTTACCCAAGTTTAGCTGACTAGCTGCATGGCTGCTTTGTAGTTGGGCACTGATTTGCCCAGTCGTATCATCAAAACGGAGTTGGTTAAAGCCTTTACCATCAACCTCTTCAGAACGTATACCACTCAACTTTTTAGTGTCGGGGAGTTGTCCTTTCTGGTCAAACTGGGTTGGATGACGGTCGGCTTCATGAATACGTCCCACTACAAACGGTCGGTCAATATTGCCGTCAAAGAAATCAACGACCACGATCTCACCAACGCGTGGTAAAAACCGTACTCCATATCCCTTTCCAGCCCACGGGGTTACAACATCAACCCAAGCCGAATCAGTATCGTTGTCGTTACTCCCTGCTCCACCATCATGGCTGTGGTCATCAGCTCGGGTAAACAGGAATCGGACTTTAATACGGCCCCACTGATCAACATGAATACTTTCACCTTCAGGTCCCACTACTTTGGCACGTTGCACAGCGGCTTGAGGTCGATATTGTAAAGGCTGGTATTCTGGAACAGTCTTGATATGGCGACGCTGTAGAATCAGTTGATTACCTTGGCGTTCATCTGTCTGATTAATTTGCCAATGGCTTTGTTGAACTAATGCTTGAATTTGCTGGTTTAAGTCTTTCGGTAAGTTATTCTGGTTGTAGTAATGCTTACCGATAATCAGAAACTCTTTATCCGCGCCGTTATGTAGGTCAATTTCAGGATGTTCATTCAGTTCAAACCAGTAGCCAACTTGTGTGTCTCGTACTGTGGTTTGAGCAATAAACTGCTTGGACTGAGCATCATGAAAAGCACTTAAGTTCTGGTTAAATTTTTCCAGTTGTTGATTACTTGCGGAGGTTGCGCCATCTTCGCCGTTTAAATCTTGCATCCATGCCGGACTAAAGTGCCATGCATCTTCAAGACTTAAACTTTGGTTGTCATAGTTAGCACTATGCTGATGTGTACTTTGTACAGTGCCTGCCCCATCTGTTTGCTGTAATACATCTGACTGCCAGCGCTGCACAAAAACAGAGGTCGGCTGTAAACTACGACCAGCAATCAAGCTGGTCATACTGTCAAATTGTTCAGTTGCATGACTTCGATGGTAACGGATCGTTCTTCTAATCAGCGCCTGATACTGGCTATTGTCATCAATAAGACGTAACTTTTGTGGCTGAATATGATCTGTATTACTTGGTACGATTAATTCTGCTTCATCAATCAGCCAGTTAATGCCTTCACTTCGCCATAAGCGAGTTAGAAAGTCATAGTCACTTTCGTTCAACTGCATAACGAAAGGGCGTATGTCATACGCCTGTTTCAAACCGCTTAAATCTAAAGTCAGACTAGAAGCAAATAATGGGCTTTTACCCTGCCACTCCTGAAATAAAATTTCAGTAATTTCTCGAACACTCTTATTCATAAACACACGACTATTTCTGCGTTTATGCCAGAGATAAGTTGGATCACTTATGGCGAGCTTATATAAGGTTAAAGCACCATCACTTTGTCCCTGTGAAACTCCAGTAATAATCCCTGTAGTACGAAACAGTTGGCCCTGATCAGTGACCTGATCAACAGCAACCTGTACACCAATAAATTGTTTAAGTGCAATATGGGCATGGGTTGATAAGCAAATCAACTCTGCCGTCATGCCCTGATTAAGATAATGTTGCCCATCTATACGTTGTAAAAAAACCTGACTATTCAGGGATGCATCTGAAAACTGGAGATACACTGAACGATGCTGGGAGAGGAAACCAAAACTCTCTAAAATCTGGGCAATATTATTTAACATCACGTTTTTTATAAGTTTGAATCATAATGAGCTATATTTTATAAAATATGTACAGATCTGTCTATTTTTTATATCAATCTCATCCCTGATGACTAGTCTAACAGCCTAGCTATACACTAAAATAACAAGCATAATTATTCAGCAAATTGCACTAACCCATTATGAATGCAGAAATAAAATTCAAAAAAAAACAATCAAAGAAAGAAATTATTCTAACTACAGCAACACAACTCTTTATTCAAGAAAGCTATATCGCTGTGGGGATTGACCGTATTATTGCGGAATCTGACATTGCCAAAGCGACCTTTTATAAGAATTTCCCATCTAAAGAAGAACTGGTATTTGCCTGCTTAAAGGAATTAAAACTCGATATTCAAATGGCTGTGGAAGAACATATCTCAGAAAAGTCAGCTCCTTTAGAAAAACTGGAACAAATCTACCTTTGGTATATCGACTGGGTAAATCAAAATGATGCCAGAGGCTGCCCATTTCATAAAGCACGCATGGATGTAGGCGACCTATATCCATCTATTCTGGTGGTACTGGATGAGTACCGCAATTGGTTATTCAATACCACAACTTCAATTTTGAAGGAATTAGAATTGGATGATCCTATAGCTCTAGCTCATCTATTTCTCTCTATTCTGGATGGCATCATCAATAGTTCGGTTTGTGAAAAAGCCCCGATTAAACCCGAAAAAACATGGGACTTTATACAGACGTTAATTGAGCTCGAAAAAAACAAGAAATGAGCCACTTACTTTAGGCCTTGCTGATAAGTCTTTAGTTATCCACAAATCAATAGGTTCAATAGCTATCAAGTAATAGAATCACATGTGAAATTAATGCTTGGATTTTCTCACTACAAACCTGCCATGAACGAATAATCCAACAAAACCGCCAGAAAAAATTATCATAATTGCCATAATGTCCTTCCACATGACATCAACGCCAAAGAGTTTTAATCCAATACTTACACTAAGAACTAAAGCAAAAATAAGAGCAAAGCTATTAAAAAAATTATGCATAAAAACCACTATTGTAATAATTAAACTTTAATACTTCTCTTCATGAGAATTTGAATACTTCTAAAATGTATAGCAAATAATTTTAAGACTGTCATGTACAGAACGCGATGTTTCAGAAAGTTCCGGATACAATATTTCCATCCGCTCAATGCCCTTTGTCAATCAACAAAAAATAGATACGTGATAAGCCCAGAGAGCGTCCAGCTCTCTGGGCTATCTAAGAATAGATATTTTAGAAATATATGCTCTAAATGCTTATACATGATTACAACGTAACTTGGCGAGCAAACCTTTTAAACCATTCTGGCTCTGGGTCCAGCTCATCCTTGATAGCAACTTTTTCTAAGACGCCCAAAGTTGGTGAAACTTTCCAGATATACTGCTTAGCTCTGGAGTCATTCCAAAGATCATCCAAGTATTTGATATTTGGCTCCAAAACAACAAAATACCGCTCATTTCTTATTTTAGAATCTTTCGCATAAAACATGTCATAAAAAGTCACAAGCACATACGGAACATAATTTAAGCGTAATCCCTTATAATCCCAGACACCTTTCTCTGTTGCCAAACGTAGCAGTTGTTCAAATTCGGTTTTTTTCAGTCCATCAACAATGGCATTACAAGACATATATACAGCATATAAATTTTCCAACACTTCCTGACGCAAGCGTATTCCTTGTTCTTTATCAATGCTTCTAGCTGTCAGATTTTCATATTTAATCCGATTTTCAGGAATACTCGGACAAGAAGTATTTTTCCCATGCCACAAATGTGCATTTCTATCTGTAGTCTTTTCTGCACGTAATTCCATTAGAGATTCACAAAGAGGACACACTCCTCGCTTGCCCTTGTTCAGCATAAACCATTGCACATCTCTAATCTCTCTACTTTCAACTTCTAAAGCATAATTTGGCATTTTAATATTCCTTTCAAACCACTGATGCTGTTATGAAAATAATTTTTAAAATAGAAAATTACAACCAAGCTGAATTACAAAAATAATTCAAAAACGCAACTGAAAAATATATTTTTTTGCAATAGAATGAAATAATCAAAAGCGGTGTTGATTTTTCGGTCAACACCTTTTTTTTCGTTTACAAATTTCGTTCTTATTTCAGTGAATTTTCTCGATTTCAACGCTCATTAAAAGAAGAAAATCTGACCAAATACACATCAATTTACTGCCCTCACACTCTGCGCCAATCCCCTGTTTTCGTATTTACAACCATTGTTCACGGCTCATCTGTTTGGTTTCTACTAATCATTTAGCTTTGTTATTACGCCTGTTATGACGTGCATAAGTTTTTGCTCGAACAGGCGGACTTATAAAAGGTTGCTGTTGGCTCGTTATGGCGTGACCCATAGCGGTACTCCTGTATTTTAAAGGCATAAAAAAAAAGCCACATTGGGAGAAATGTGGCTAAAGATCGACTTAAAGTAATTTTAAAACGCAGCGTAAAGAATTGACTTAGGCTAAACAGGCAAGCTTAAATTAAACTGAACCATTAAAAATGTTATTAAGACATCATTCTTAATGCCTGCTCCAGTCCTCGTTGTTTAAGATTGGCCCCAGCCCCAAACCATGCTGAATCCATCCGGTAGTCCGTTGAAATCGCACGTCGCTCATGATCAACAAACTCCGTGATACTGCACAATAAACCATAAGCTGTATCTTTGGCTGAGGCTAACTCCGCACCACGTCCATGTCCATTAAACATGGTCATGACCTTAGACATAGCACGCCCATTTGGTTCGGTTTTATTGTCAGCTTTGGCTGAAGGCATTTGTTTAGGCGTAGCTACATTGCGGTAGAACTGAATGATACTTTCGTCCTGTTCGGCAATACTCAGGTTCGTGTTGTTAAACACAGCATCAAAGTAAGCTGCTGCTTCCTGTTGGGTGACTTTACGCTGGCTGAGTTGCTTCATTTCATACATGTGTTCATCCCATGCACGAACCGAGATCCCCAATTGTTGCTTGATCTTTTCAGCATCGAACTTGGTACTGTGTGGAACTTTCACCACACCTGAACTGCTATTCTGCCCACGTAAGGCAATCGCTAAGGTGTTATTACACACCACTCGAATTGACGTAAATTGCGCCGTAGTTGCCAATGTGCCATCACATGCTGTTGCCAATAAAATGTAGCCATTACTGACATCTTTACTTTTTAACGCTGCCGATTGTCCCGTTCTTGCCAATGCCCAGAACTTACGTCCACCTTTGAGTACGCCTGCCGTTTCCAGTTCAAAACCTGATTGCTCTGTCAGGTCTCGGTAAAACTCTAGAATTTCTTTGGGCTGGACTTCCTGATAGCGTTGACTCACTACCGAGAGCGGTGCATAAGTATCTGAACGATAAAGCACTCGCTGTTCTTCATAAGGCATCAGAATATTTTGTCCTCGTTCATTCTTTGCCATATAACTGACGTTAGATGATTCTATTCGCCAGTCCATACCTGCTTGTTGTGCCCACACTTCTATCGGCTGATTCTGAGGGAGTTGATTACCTAAGCCATGCCAAGGAGTTTGACCAACGAATGCCATTGTTTCAACGAAATGTGCCATGATTGATTTCCTTTAAGTAATATAAATGAAGTGATTTAAATAATTTAAAAGTTGTAAACGATAAGAATTAAGCGAAGCCTGATTGCTGGATTTCAAAATGCTCCAGACATTGCTCACACTGGTAAAACAAGGTCACCATATTGTCTTGATGCTGAACGTAGAGCAGAAACATGCCCCCAATCACCAAGCCCACAAAACCACCCACCAAAGGATGAACGGGGCTGCGTTTTGATAACTGCATACAGGCGGCTGCCAGAGACATGGGCGAGAAAGATGAAAGCTTTGCGAATACCCCCGAAGTTGGCTCAGTCTGACGGAGTAATGTGATGTGTAATGAATGACAGTAAGGACACTGGTGCATGGTCTTCTTCCTTAAATAAAAGGCATAAAAAAAGAGCCTGCGAAGTCGCAGGCTCTTTATATCTTGATTAGATTTTCTTATTTAATGAGCACGCTGTTTATTTTTACAGTCAGCAACAGCTTGTGGAATAGAACGTAAACTCGGGTGACAAGGATCACTTCGCCCAGGGATATAAATACCTCCAAACTTTCGAGGTTTTACCCCAATAAATCGGACAAAAGTTCGATGGCTAGTATATGGAATCCTTGCCTCACTCATTGCATTATGGACAGTAGCATTACTCAGTGCCAAAACCTGTTCACACTCATTGAACATAGATACTTTAAATGTTCTTTGGACTCCACTTTTTAAAACGCCACGATACGTACAGTTCACTTGCCCTGAATAGCCTTGTTGTTGAATTAAATAGGCGGGTACTTCATGTGACTGTAAATCCAATGCATAAGTTGAAATGCTTATGGTTGCAATTCCAATACCTAGAAATAGTTTTTTCATTTCAATTTCTCTTTATTGAATAAGTCATTAAATTTCTTTTTGATTTGGTTGATAGCAAGGGATAAATTCTTCATAGATTTCCTTACCTGTTTTCTTATCAATTACAACCTGATACCAACTACACTGATATCGTGCAGAGGTAACAACTGCACGATATAAGTATCCATCGCTGCCGAGATCCATCCATCCTTCCATAGCGACCACAACATCCGATACATTTGGTCGAGCAAAAACTTCATTGGCAAAGGTAGGCAGATTGGCTTGGATAAAAGCAGACATTTTCTTGACAGTTGTAGGTGCTTGATCAACTCTCTGTAACCCATAGGCAGTAGGATCATCTGTCATATCTAAGCCTTCATGATACTCGGCATCAATTTGTGCAAGAAGTTGAGCATTATTGAGTTTCTTATAACCTGGGGCTGTAAAGTCAGGAAAACCTAGTTCAGGATAAACTTCTCCAGTTCCACTACCTTGCAGAATATTTCCATTGAGCTGACTAGAAACACGTTTGACTTTAATCGACTCACTTTTGGTTTCTGGTTCTGCCACAAATTCAGATTCAGTCACTTCATTTACAGGTTCAGATACTGCCGCTTTCTCAACAACTTGTGCGGGAACTTTCACTTCTGATTTAGGTTTAAGTAACTTGTCATAGCCGACCCATCCTGCAAGCACCACAACAAGTGCAGATAAAACGCCAATAATAAAAGTCTGAGTATTCTTAGGTTGTGTTGTCATCATGCTTCCCCCTTTCGGTTTCATGAAATGGCTTTATGAATGAGAGCAATTCGTCAGATCTCTCATTTGGGTAATATGTACTTAAAATTTCTTTATTTATGTTTTTCCTTATTGAGGGCAGTTTGATCAAAAGCAGGGACTTCATCTCCGGCATTAATGCTTGTCACTGCTGTATCATCATGACTCATTGCAGGACGGCGGATATCTTCAAGCATCTGCTCTGTTGATTGATCCCGTGCATGGTCATAGGCATAAAACAAAGCAAAAGACAGGATAAAAATCACTACATAAGCTGCATACCATCTCCAGCGCCGTTTCAAACGTTGTGTATTTATCTTCATCGGCTACACTCCAAGATAGGCTTTTAATACAGCTCTGGCCTGATTGAATTGCTGGGCTTGTTGCTCAATAAGATGTTGTACTGATTCTGGTAAAGTCTGGTATTTATCAGGGTGGAAATCTGCCATCTTTTTTCGGTAAGCAGCTTGCAGGGTTTGTTCACTCAATACTTCGGGTTGAATCTCAAGAAGTTGGCATGCCTGTAGTTGCTCCGTAGTCAAATCAGAAACTTTTTCCTGATTTATTTCACCTGCCAGACATTGATAGATAATTTTGACGAGGTCAGGAAAGACAGCTCTAGAGACATTAGCTACACGACATAAATGGGTCATGAAAAGATCAGCCTGATCCTGCTCAACTTGACCGAGTGCCATGGCATAGACCAGTTGCTCAATCATCTCCCTACGGAAGTTATAAGCAAGTCTATCCTTCAGTTCTGCCAGACGATGCAACAGGTCTTCATAATCAAAGCCCATCTGTTCATTCAGTAGCTTTTCGACATACTGATGCACTGCTTCATCATTCAATTTAGTAAAATGATCGGATACAGCATCTCTCGATCGGGTATTCCATTGACCTGCACTAAACGTAATAAAATAGGCAAACAGATCAATCATTATCTGCATACCTGCATCAATGTTTATAATCGTCCCTTGTCTGCCCTGACAACATTCATTTAGGAATGCCACCAAAGTACGAACTACGCCTTTATCCAATTGGGTAAAGTTCAGCTCATCCTGACCATTGATCAAAATAGAACTCGTGATCATCCCAATATCAGCTTCTACTCGCTGGATGTGTTCAAACAGATAAACCTGCTCATCCTCAAAGTTGGCTTTATAAAATAAGCCCTTTGCCGTTAGACACATCCCAACCTTGGCACTACCAAATACCGTGTCATCAATCAGTATCAAGACCTCATTAGGATTCACGCCGTGAGGAAGATAGGTCATGGCACCTTGCAGCTTCTTATTAGGAATGACTGGGGCAAAATAAATGTTGTCATTACTTCTTAATAAGGGCACCCACTGACTCTTCTGGAGCAGGTCATGTATACGTGTTGACATGATACTTTCCCCCTAGAAGAACCAACGTATAAGTGCAGCAGGCCAGACTAAAGCACCGCCAAGTAAATAAGCACCAGACTGTCCCGGATATTCCCAAATGCAATACAGCCAGTAACTAATCACAATCGTGAAATAGAAGGTAAAAAACGGATGTTTCATAATCAAAACTCCTAAATTGAGTTGCATAACCCCTTCCCGTTGCCCGAACAGGCAACAGGAAATGAGTGCTTCAATGATTTGCTTAAGGCTTTAAATATTTGGTGTTAGAGCTTATCCACGCATTGCTCACCGGACTGATACATCACACGGTCCAGATCGGCAGGAAGGTAGCTCATACGTTCAATTTGCCGCATGACTTTACGACCATAATGTTCTTCAACCTTGTCATAGACACAGGAACAATAGCTGCGGCTGCCACCCATGTTGTAACAGCCCTGCTTCACGCCCTTTTCAAACTGGGAAGAACAACCATTTAGGATCAGAACACCGATACCTAGTACACCCATCAAAATTTTATTTATCATCGTTATATCCAGTGACTTGGTCATGGAGCTTAGGCTTTTTTTAGGCAAATTGAGGCCCTGCCACGGTGTATCTCACATGACATTTTTTAAAGTTAAATTTTTAGACGAAAAAAAAACTAAAGCTTGAGGAACCAGATGTTCATCAAACCCTATTAAAACTAATCAGGTGTTATAAAAAAAATATGCATAGCCAACTCCTTATATTTGGAGTTCTGCCAAAGCATTAATTTAGAATTATGGTGGCAGAACGAGAAAGGGTTGACAGACTGGGTAAGACTCCAGCACACCATAGGTGTCCCTCTCCCGTCCTACCGCAACGGGAGGGAACGAGAGGTACACATAAAATTACTCCTCAGAAGGAATAATCTGATGCGGTCTTACACAATGGTCTGTCAAAACCATACTGGCAATGTGGCCAGCAGGCAAAGGATAATGCGCAATATTTAAGGTGTCAATGATCTATCGACTAAGTCGTCAGGTGATTGTTATTGTTTTTCATTAGATTAATTCTTTAAACTAACCATTAGGTAAATTTAAGGATGGTTCAGTGTTACGGCTAAAGTGTCTCGGTGGTCCACTGTATGGACAAGAATATTCCCATGCACATGATGAGTTTATTTTTAAAGACAAACAGACAGGAAAGCAGACGCGTTATCGAAAACAGGCTTTAGACTTTACCCCACCCCAAGAGTTTTTTGTAGCAGAGTCAATTTCTAGTACCGTAGCCTACAATCTTGCATTGCAATTGATAAAAGAGCCTTATTAAAATTAGAAAAAACTATATATTCAAACCTTAGTCGTATCTTAATTGACCCTACTTTTAGAATGTGCCATGTTACTAAAATCATTAATCTTTTTAGGAAAAGACATGTCAATTCCAATGAACCCTTATGAACAAGAAGAATTTTCTGATACAGAAGAACAGAAAGAAGAGCAAATTCAGAAAATCATGATTGAAAAAGGCTGCTCTGAAAGTGATGCCAGAGTAATATGGCATGATGAATATGACAACTCTTAATATATTTGCTGGTCATTGGAGCCTAATCAAATAGGTTCCGATGGCTTTTTTTTATATTTTTTTAAAACAAATAAATATCAGAGTATTTTCCATTTTTTCAGTAGGTTAAACTTAAGTTTGTATATGTTTCATCTGGAAAATTCACTGTAACTTCGGCCTTATAACAATGCAACCTCCATCAAATACACCAGAAAATCGTCAAAAAAATATGCGCCTGTTAAAGAGCATCTTGAACAAGCAACAAAATAAAAAAGCTAACTTTAGCCAACTCATCAGAGAAATGCCGATCTCCACCAATGAGCAGAATCAGCTTATAAAAGGCATCAGTAAAAAAGTAAAAGAAATATGTACAGAGATTGAAGAAGCCAAAAAAAATAATCAGGAATTGCCTTCTGTCAAAATCACTTATCAGCTTAAGTTTGATAATGACCCGACGCCTTACACAATTATCATTCAAGACACCGAAATCATCCCTGAATACCTATACAAGTCGGTTACAGAGCTTACATTCAAAGATATTCTCTTTATGAGACAAGGTAACTTGCACAGTAAGGATGAATATGTACAAATTTTCACTGCTGTCGCAATAACCTTTTATCTGATTATTGAATACTTTCTAGGTGAGCCTTCCAATCTCAACCTATCTTTGAGCGAACTGAATACGCAATTAGTGCAGCTCATGGAAAACCAGCCCGGCTATTCAGACTTCGTAAACAATATTGGCTATAGAGATGATGAGCACCAGACGCTTTATAATCTATTTTTGTGCACATACGGTCTACAGCAGACACTCAAGGCCTACCACTTGTACTATAAGCTCTATATCTTGACTGAAGTAAAAAGCAGACACCAACACTTATATAACGATGTCAAACATTGGGAAAAAGAAGTCGGTTTTTACGAGCTTAAACCTGCCTACAAAGAAGTATATGGCTTCTTAGAACGTCTGATTAACGACATGATAGACAGAGGGCTATTAGTAAAATATCAAGTAAAAGGTCCAGATAATATTCGACCAAGCATTTGCCATGACCACAGTCTGCTTAATAATAAAAAACTATTAAAAAACCTTCATGCCAAAGAGTTCAGTGAAATTGGTAACACACAAAAAAAGGCCTACTATCAGGAGTATGCCGACTTCCTAATTCACCTTATTACAAGTGATATTACTTTACATCGACATCAGTATTCATCACTTGAACAAGCGTATTCAACAATCAGTGATCACTATCTCACTCATCTTGAAAAATTCATTGAAGAACGTAAGCAACACCATCAGCACAATTTAGATATTAAACCTGAAAACTATCCCCAAAATATCAAAAAGTGGCTAGAAGAACACTTTGGTAAGGATAAAGCCAAAGCACTATTTCTAAAAGGCAATGAAAATCATGAGCTTAGTCAATAAAAAAACCACTCGGTTATATCTACGGTAGAAAGTAGTAATTTTTTAAAGTGCCATCCACGGACCTAAGATAATTTCAGCCTAGGTCCCCTCTTATAAATCGTTCCAGAACTGGAACATAGAAGGATGGTAACTATGCATATGTTTTTAGTTGTTTTTTTATCTCAAAAATCTCGTTGGGAAAGTGCATTTTTCATTGATTTTGCCTTAAGAATATTTGGGATAATACTATTATTTATATTACTCCTCAGATATCTAATCTTATCCGCTATCAAACATACTCATGTTCTTTACTCTACTCATTCTAGTGTTTGTGCTCAACACAAAACACTAGATAAAACACTTATCCCTACGCTTAAGGGAGAAGTGCAATGAGAATTAGCCATCAAGAACTTATAGCGAATGTACTCTGTGATCAGACAGAGATTCCTGCATCTGATCTTACCTCTGCACGACTTCTATTCGGTGACTACCGGATAGAACGCACGTTACAAATCTCAGACTTTGTCCACGAATGTAGTAAGACCACGTTGCCAGCAGCAACAGTCAAAAAAACAGCTAAAGGAACAGGTATTGTAAGATATACCCCTTGGTTCAGAAGCAGTGTTCCTATCTTTGATGAACTAACGATAGATCCGAATGATCTTAAACAGTTCGAACTATGTGCGGAGGTCAAATCCTTCATGCAGGCACAAGATGACATGGATAGTTCCCCAAGTACCTATGGTCTATTTGAGAACCTTAAATCAGCCAGTTTTGATTATTTAAAGTCACGAGTCGATGTACTTAATGAGTTTGTTGAATCGATACGCAAACAGTTAAGCACTCCTGAAGTAAAGCAGGCTATTCAACAGAGAATGAAGCAGAGCCAAGAGAATTTAGCTTCATGTAAGCATATGGTGAATAAACTCTTTATGAAGTACAGCGCACTCACAGTTCTACGTATAGATTTCGCTTATAAGCCAAAGCATGAAGATATGCTGAACCCTGAACTAGCGGACCTTGATGAAGGTGAGCTACATGCCCCCCATCAGCTTGAGTTATTGAAAGAACAAGTTCATCAATTTCTAAACAATCGTCGCGGCAATAAGACACTTAAGAAAATTATTGCGTACATTGTTAAATTCGAGCATGGAATTCGCAAGGGGTATCATGCGCATCTGATTTTATTTCTAAATGGCAAGAAGTATTCTAACGACAGTTACTATGCAACTTACTGCACTAAATATTGGGTCAAGCTAACCAATGGTAAAGGCTGCACATATAACTGCAATCTATCAAAGAACAAATACCGAAAGCTAGGTATTGGTCTCATCAATTATCACGACAAAGAAAAACGAGATAATCTCATGATTTGTCTTCAGTATCTCTGTAAAGCTGAACAGTTCTTTATCTTCAAGCGTTTAGGAGCAGCTAAATTTAAACGATTACAGAAAAGTTTAGCACCAGTAATCATCGCAGGTAAAGCCAAAGCTGGACGTCCAAGAAAATATAAAGGCTGTTAAGAGGTACTATTCTATGCAAACGAATTCTAAAATCACACAAAGTCATGCGATTGCAGCCATGTCTCAAGTACCCTTTAGCTCTACAACATGTCTCTATACGATTGAACAAGCTTGTCAGCACGCATTGAAAACAAGTTCGATCTATACAACACAGATTGATGAAGATGGTCAGGAACGGATTTATTTAAATAAATCTGGTCATAAACTTACCTCTTTAATGCCAACCCTCAAAGACTGCCCTTTCTTAAACGGACGGATAGCTCATGCCAAAACTCATCCGTTTTTAGAAAGTTTCTATCACGGCTCACAACAGTCGGGGCTGATCTACCTCCAGACCAATCAGGAACCTGATCAGGATTTTTGCCTGAATAATCTTGAACAGATTAAACATTACCTGTTAACACGCCAATATGATCAACGGCTTCAAGACTGGAATAAGCAATTGTCTGAACCTACAGCACAGGTTGACGGTTTTCTCAAAGGTATCAGCAAAGCAGCATCAGGATATGATCTACATGAAATTGTATGTTACTACCCTCTCAATCAAGACATGTACTCAAGTGCTGCTTTTACCAGCCAATCTGATTTTGCGGAATCGATGGATACAGAAATCACCCGACTCATCTGCCAAAGTGAGGAAAATGCTGTGCTTGGTGTATTGGTTAAAAATGAAGTATCCCTTCACCACCAACTCGTTCGCCGTTTTTTAATCTTTACAGAATGTCAGTACATTGATGACCCATCTAGTTTTACCAATCTAGAATTCATAGATGAGGTCAAACGCCTGATAGAACCGAATAGCCTGAATCGTGTTGTATTAGCACCCAATCACCTGAATGGATTTTTATCAAGTAACCGATTCCTTAAGAAATCCTCTGATTTCAAGGAGCAAATAAAACGATTGAAAGCTTATGTGGTTGGTACAGATAAGCTCATCAGAGTGGGTGGAGTACAGCCTACTTTTAAAGTTTTATTTTCTAAATTTGAAATTAAGCAGTAACCGAGAGATTTCACAATGGGAGTATTTCAGTTAAAAACCGCTGATTACCTGTTCATGAAATATCGCACTATGACTGTTGAACTTATGACGGTAGTACAAGAATATTACCCTCATTTAAGTAAGGCGGAAGCGCTGAGAAAGGCAAATAATCAAGAATTTCCTTTCTCGGTCTTTAAAATAGATCCAAGCAAACGTGCACCATTTCTGGTACACGTTCAAGACTTGGCTGGTATTTTAGACAAAAAGTATTCTGAAGCTGCTAAAGACTTTGCTACGTTTCATCAATGAGGCGTAGCACCTCTTCCAATTGAATTACATTTCGCCTTGACTTCACAGAAACATAACGCTGTAAGCTACCCCAAGAATCATGCAAACTTACTTTCTGAATTTCAGGTATTGTAAAACTTTGTTCTGCAAGTCTCGTACAACCTTCATGTCTTAAATCATGAAAGTGCAAATCCTCAATTCCCAACATTCTACAAGCATCACGAAACTCTTTTCCTATGGTTTTCGGATTCAACGGCAATAAAAGCTGCTTATCATACCCTAATTGAAGCATACGGCTTCGAACTTCATTATCTAACAAAAGTTCAATTATTCTTTTACATGGTTCCAACACTTCAAAAGACTTATGATTGCCTTTTGAACCATTTGGGTTTTTCAAATCATAAACTTTCCATGCAGAATGGTAAGAATCATAATCTTGCAGCCATAAGCGTGTTAACTCTGCTTCACGTCTGCATGAAAAAATTGCAAACCAAATAATTAAATGCATTGGATACTTAGTGCCATATTTATTTAATTTCCAACGTTCAGCAAAAAATTTCGTTAAAGTAACTAAATCTTCATTTGTGGGAAGCCTATCTCTAACTTTACTAGAAGAGATTTGGCGAGTTTTTCTAAGCTGTGCTGTAGCTTTGTCAAAGTTACTTAAATCAATCTCTGCACCCCACATAACAGATGCATGAGATAGCACGCCTCTAATATGTAATAGCTCATGCTGCTGTGTACTTGTTGCAATAGGTTCCAAGCCAAGATTCGGCACACCTTTCCGTCTTAGAGCAACATGCTCAGCCAAATGTGTTGAATGTATTTTTGTGATAATATTGCGCGCGATTGGCAACTTCTTAATTAAGAGTAGAGCATAGCGTTTCGTCCTTCCGTATTCGCTCCCAACTTCATCCAAGTATTTATCTATGGCATCTGACAAAGTTAGGTCAATCAGTTGTTCTTTGCCAAGTAAAATATCTGGATTTTCTTGAATCTCGACTTCTCTTTTTTTAAGCCAGTTTTCTGCCACTTTTTTTGAATAAAATGTTTTGCTTTCAGAATAAGCTGGATAGCCTTTTTTATTGATCCGGATAGCAGCTCGGTAACTAACGTTTCCATCTGCACCTTTTCTGGCAGTAATTGACCCCATAAATTTACACCATTAACCATTTTTTTCATTATGGTGTAAAATTTGGTGTAAATGCAAACCGATTAACGCAGCTAAACATGAGTTCCCACAGATTCAAACAGGTTGCAAAACACTGATTAAAGGTATGATTTTTAATGACTATTAATAAAACCATTGAAACTATTAAATCTCCAAGAATCAGTGTAGCTCCAATGATGGATTGGACAACGAAGGATTATCGATTCTTTGCGCGCTTGTTTAACCCAAATGTTGTGCTATACACCGAAATGGTGACCACAGGTGCGATTCTATTTGGTGATGCAAAGCGCCATTTAGACTACAGTGCACAAGAGCATCCTATCGTATTACAGTTAGGCGGTTCAAACCCGCAAGAGCTTGCGACTTGCACAAAAATGGCTGAAGACTGGGATTACGATGAAGTTAACCTCAATGTAGGCTGCCCAAGTGATCGTGTACAGAACAATAAAATCGGTGCTTGCTTAATGGCAGAACCAGATTTGGTTGCTGAATGCATTCACACTATGCAAAAAGCAGTAAACATTCCGGTAACGGTGAAACATCGTATCGGGATTGATGACATGCACTCTTATGAAGAGATGCTTCATTTTGTAGATACAGTTGCAGCAACAGGTTGCACTCATTTTGTAGTTCATGCCCGTATTGCTATTTTGAAAGGCCTGTCACCAAAAGAAAACCGTGAAGTTCCACCTTTACGCTATGAAGATGTCTATCGTTTAAAACAAGAGCGCTCACATCTCACCATTGAAATTAACGGCGGGATTAAAACGTTTGCTGAAACTCAAGCACATTTACAGCATGTTGATGGCGTCATGATTGGCCGTGAAGCCTACCATAATCCGTACTTACTCGCGGAAATGGGTCAGCTTTGGAATTTGGAAGCTCCAGATCGATTCGAGATTATGGAACAAATGCTACCTTATATTGAACAGCGTATGGCTGAAGGTGCTCCACTCTCCATCATTACACGTCATATTTTGGGTTTATTCCAGAATTTACCAGGTGCGCGTAAATGGCGTCAGGCGCTAAGTGGCGGAAATGCAAAAACTTTAGCTGATGTAGAACAGGCTATTTGCAACATGCAAGCAGCTTTAATTCGTACTGAGGAATATTTAAAAGACCATCAGGCTTAAGCATGTGATGGCTTCTTAAATTGTAAGAAAATGTGGCATTTTAAATCAGGGACTTAGATTTTGAGTATATTCGCAATGACTGAATTAAAATATTCAAATTTAAGCTCTGATTAATTATTTTTAAATAAAAATATCAATAACTTAAGTTAAATTGTTTTTGTGTTTCATTTTAATGAATATCTTTTGATCTCTTAGTAGCAATATTTGGAAAAAAGATACGTTATTACATAACGCAAACAAAACTTTTAAGGTACGCCTATTAGTATCTCTGAACGCCACAGGTAGGTGGTGATTTTTTTAATATGGATATAGATAGTACGGTAGAGATTTCACGATGATTATTTATGACGGACAAGTAGCTGATAATTATATGTATCAGGATTCAAATCAGGCAGCCATTGTTGTATCCCACAGCACTCCAAGTCTTCCTTATCCTTTCACCATGAAACCTAGTAATCATCAAACTGAAACTTCCGATACTCCAGCAATAGATGTTGATAGATTCGTAGCTAAATTAGAAAGTATTACCTCAAGACGCAGTAAAGCTCGTTGTGCACGTAGTATCCGCCTTGCTCTCGAATCTGCTGGTGCAGATATTCGGAATCACCCCATTGCAGCTTCAGACTGGGGAGATACTCTCAAAAAGATTGGCTACAAAGAGATAGATCCATCATTTGATGAGCCACAAGAAGGCGATATTTACATCATTCACAGAACTCGCAATCACGTTTATGGACATATTGCTGGATACACAGGAAGTGAATGGGTCTCTGACTTCAAACAAAACAGCTATGATGTCTATAAAGATGATAGCGTCACTTATACTTACTATCGTTTAGGGCAACCTACCTAAGCATCGGGTTTTTCAATCCTTTTCAAATATGCCAAGCAGTTGATCAGACAGAATTTTTAAATCAGGTTTGGCTTCTTTTTTGCATGATTTTCATATTGTACTTGTCAAAAATGATGATGTAACTTTATGAAAAAAATACTCTTAGGTGGTTACTTACTGACATCGTTTAGTTTAGCGTATGCCATTCCCGATACAAACGTTATAGAAGTTTTCAAAAAAGTACCTGAAAAAAGGATTTATCAACCACAATATTTATTGAAAGGAACGGCTCCTCAAGCTCGGATCCATGTCATGCGAAAGCAATATTTAAATGGATTACTAGATTGTCCTTCTGTGATTTTTCACGATAAGAAAAAAATTCTATCTCTGCACTCATTTGAAGAAGCAACAATTTTTCTAGAACCAGATAATTACTATATTCGCTATGCAATTAATAATAGTGGTTGCATCAATTTAGAATTCTATCAACATAAACACCCTAAAATAGACATTATGTCTCAGGAGCGTCAGTTAGACGGTGATAGCGAATATACGTTTCTTATTAGCGAGCACACCGGGCTACAATAATTATTTCAGCATATGGTTAAAGATATCTCCTACTCACGCTTGTAGCAGTTCGTAGATATGTTCAGCATAAGATTGAATCAGATTACTTTGGTCTGTTCTATAAGCTAAAACCACTTCAGAGAAAAGGTTCTTATTCTCCAGCGGAATCAGTTTTACATTTTTGGGTAATATTTGTTCAAATTCTTGAGGGACAATACTAATACCCAAATTTGCAGCGACTAAGTGTAATTGGGTTATCTTACGAGATTGGACTACCGCTGCTTTAGGCAAGAAGCCAGCTCCTACACACAAGTTTGAGACTAGATAGCTCAAACCTCCCCGCTTTGGATGTGGAGTTGAAACAAAATATTCATCTACTAAATCTCTTATTTGGATACTTTGTTTTTGTTTAAATTTAGGGTGATCAATATAGACAGCGACAAATAAGGGCTGTTCATATAATTTCAAAATCGTTATTTCTTCAAGGCTATGCAATACTGGTGGCCTAATAAAACCAATATCAATTTCTCCACTCATTAAAGCTAAGATTTGCTGCTCCGATGACAAGGTATTCACCTCAAAATTTATCTGCTTAGCTAAGCTAATTTCTTTTAATATCTGAATCTTTTTATGATCCATGACAATACTGCTTGAGTGAGCAATTTTAATCTGACGGTTTTTCCCTTCCGAAATACTTTTAGAAAGATCAATAATTTCATTTAAGTAGAGCATGTTATCTTTTATTTTCTTATAAAAGACTTCTCCTGCTGCTGTAAGCTTTACTTTCTTGTCAGCACGATCAAATAGTTGAAAGTTAATCTCTTCCTCTAATAATTTTATCTGCCTACTCAAAGCTGATTGAGCAATAAAGAGCTTTTCCGAAGCAGCGGTAAAGCTCCCTTCTTCTACAATTTTTATGAAATATTGAAATTGTTTTAAAGTAAGCATTTCCATCTCAAAATTAGATCATTAAGCCTATTTTCTATATTAGATTAGATAGATTACCTTCGCTAGAATTTTATCAAGACCATTCACTTGATTAAATTATTCATGAAGTATTTAAAAGGTTTCACCATATTCACTGTCGTTATTCTAATTTTATGGTGCTTTAAATTTTACGATCAACAGCTTCCAACACAGCCCAAACACGACACGATAGAGTTATATGACTAAAAAAGAAAAAAGCATGCCCAAACCTAAGAGCATGCTTTTTTAATATTTAAACTAAGCTTTCTTTAAATCAAGTTTCTTTAAAACTTCAGCTACTGCAATCATGGCAAAACTTGAAGTCACAACCACCGCTGAACCATAGCCACCACAGCGTAAACCAGCCGATGGACATACATCTGCACTTGAGAATGGGTTATCAATCGAATAAATACAGGTAATTCCAAATTTCTCTTTTGGTTTTTTACAAATACCACGAGCTCGAAGTTGACTACGTAACTTGGCCAACATCGGGTCTTGTTCGGTTTTTGATAAATCCGCTACACGAATTTTAAGCGGATCGAGCTTACCGCCTGCTCCACCCGAAACAATCAAAGGAATTTTGTTAAAACGGCAATGCAGCATTAAAGCCAACTTCGCTTTAACGTCATCAATACAGTCTAAGATAATATCGGGGACAGGATTTAAAAGCTCTGTGACATTCTCTGGTGTAAGGAAGTCATCAATAATATGTACTTTAATACGCGGGTTAATCTGGCGACAACGCTCCGCCATAATCTCAACTTTTTCACAGCCTAATGTAGAAGTCATCGCTGGTAGCTGACGGTTCACATTTGATGCCGCAACAACATCCATATCCACTAATGTGATTTCACCAATTCCGGTACGAGCCAAAGCCTCTACAGCCCAACTGCCCACACCACCAATACCAATCACCATTACATGACTTTGCTCGTAATGTTGAAACGAGGAATCACCATAAACTTTGGCTACACCTGCAAAACGACGTTCATATTCATCTTGTTGGAGATCGGTCATTGTTTCTCTTTGGGGGATATAAAACACGGTGGCTATTTTACTGCTTTTCAGAAGAAAGTGTATTTCATATCAAAGAAAACTTGAGATCGTGATATTTGAATTCACGGTAAGTCTTGTCACTATAAGTCAAATTATATTATTTAAGATTTAAGTCATCATTTACTAGCGCGACAGGCGGCATGGATGCCGCCCAGTTGGGCTGCGGTATAAGGACATACCGTCAGCCCGACAAAGGATTTTTGCCTTGCGCTGTTTTAGTCACAGCTCATTATCCTTAAAAAGTAAAGATACGCTTATAAATCCAATATTGGCTAATGCACAGTCATTATAAGGCCGCGCTAACTTTATCGATTTATGAAGCAATCAAATTTCGAAGTACATAATGCAAAATACCACCAGCCTTAAAGTACTCGACCTCATTTAACGTATCAATTCGGCACAACACATTAAAATGACTCGCTACCCCATTGGGCCGTTTTACATCAACTTCAAGAATTTGATGAGGTTGAATCCCATCCAGCAAACCACGGATTGATATCACTTCATGACCCGTTAAGTTAAGAGATTGGCGAGTTTGCCCATCAACAAACTGTAATGGCAACACTCCCATACCTACTAGGTTTGAACGATGGATACGCTCAAAACTCTCTGCAATCACTGCTTTCACGCCTAATAAATTTGTTCCTTTTGCAGCCCAGTCCCGTGAAGAACCTGTTCCATATTCCTTACCGGCAATAATCACAAGAGGTGTGTTTTCTTGTTGGTAAAGCATCGCTGCATCATAAATGGCAAGCTTTTCACCACTTGGAATGTAAATAGTATTACCACCCTCTTCACCACCAAGCATTTCGTTTTTAATACGAATGTTGGCGAAAGTTCCTCGCATCATCACTTCATGATTACCACGTCGAGAACCATAAGAGTTAAAGTCTTTTGGATCAACTCCTTGCTCTTGTAAATACCGACCTGCGGGACTATCTTTTTTGATATTCCCCGCTGGTGAAATATGGTCAGTTGTGACCGAGTCACCTAAAACTGCCAAAATACGCGCCTGTTCAATATTCTTAATTGGCTTTGGTGGCTCTCCAATTCCTTCAAAGAAAGGAGGATGTCGGATATAAGTCGAGTCATCGGCCCATTCATAGGTCTTGCTCTTTGGAATCTGAATCGCTTGCCAACTCGCATCACCATCAAAGACCGCAGCATATTCTTTATGGAACATCTCTGTATTTACTTTCTGCAAGACAACATCAATTTCTGCCTGACTTGGCCAGATATCTTTTAAATAGACGGGCTGTCCATCTTTACCCTCACCAAGAGGCTGTGTGGTCAAATCGGTTCGAATATTCCCAACTAAACCATAAGCAACCACGAGAGGCGGTGAAGCTAACCAATTGGTTTTAACTAATGGATGTACCCGTCCTTCAAAGTTACGGTTACCAGAAAGTACAGATGCAACATTCAAATCATGACATTGAATTGCATCTTCGACTGGCTCGGGTAATGGGCCTGAGTTACCAATACAGGTTGTACAGCCATACCCCACCAAGTTATAACCCAACTCATCTAAATACGGCGTAAGCCCAGCAGCCAACAAATAATCAGTCACGACCTTAGAACCAGGTGCAAGAGAGCTTTTCACCCATGGTTTTCGTTGTAAGCCTTTTTCAATAGCTTTTTTAGCAAGCAAGCCTGCCGCTAACATCACGCTTGGGTTAGAAGTATTGGTACAAGAGGTAATCGCAGAAATAACAACATCACCATGATTTAACGGATATTCCTGCCCTTCAATCACACAAGATGGACTTTCATGTTGAATATTTGCTTTTTTTGCCTCTACAGCAGTACCACCACCTTCATTTTCTAGACGTTCTTTTGCTTCTTTTGCTGGTTTTAGCGTTAACTCCATGAGCGCATTAAACGTTTTAGGCACTTCTGATAACAGCACTCGGTCTTGCGGGCGTTTTGGTCCAGCCAAACTTGCTTGCACCGTGGTCATGTCTAAACTTAAAGTATCTGTAAAAACAGGTTCATCACCAGCATTTCGCCATAAACCTTGAGCTTTACTATAGGCTTCAACGAGCTCAATACGGTCTTCATGACGTCCTGTCAGTTTCAGATATCCTATAGTCACTTCATCTATTGGAAAGAAACCACAGGTTGCACCATATTCTGGTGCCATATTGGCAATGGTTGCACGGTCAGCAAGAGGCAAATCTGCCAAACCATCTCCATAGAACTCTACAAATTTACCCACCACACCTTTTTGGCGAAGCATTTGAGTAATAGTGAGTACCAAGTCTGTTGCTGTAATACCTTCTGGTAATTTTCCTGTAAGTTTAAAACCGATGACTTCAGGAATAAGCATAGAGATGGGTTGGCCCAACATTGCTGCTTCAGCCTCAATACCGCCTACGCCCCAGCCTAAAACACCCAAGCCATTAATCATGGTCGTATGTGAATCTGTTCCCACTAAAGTGTCAGGAAAAGCAAAAGTTTTGCCTTCATCTTCTCCCAACCACACTGCTTGGGCCAAATATTCTAAATTGACCTGATGGCAAATCCCCGTACCCGGCGGCACTACACTAAAATTATTAAATGCAGACTGCCCCCAACGTAGAAACTGATATCGTTCGCCATTACGCTGCATTTCAATATGTACGTTTTCTTCAAAAGCCTGATCATCGGCAAAATAGTCAACCATCACCGAGTGGTCGATCACCAAATCTACAGGAGATAAGGGATTAATCTTCTCTGGGTCTCCACCAGCTTGAGCCATGGCTGCTCGCATTGCTGCCAAATCGACTACAGCGGGTACCCCTGTAAAATCCTGCATTAAAACTCGAGCAGGTCGATATTGAATTTCCTGTTCAGAACCTTTGGTTTTTAACCATTCTGCTAAGGCATAGATGTGTTCAGTTTTAACGCTAAGTTGGTCTTCAAACCGTAATAAGTTTTCCAATAATACTTTTAAAGATTTCGGTAGTTTGGCAATATCCCCTAGCGTTTTCTCTGCTTGGGCTAAGCTAAAAATCTGATAATTGCTGGAACCTACTGTTAGCGTCTGTAAAGCATTAAAACTATTGATATTGCTATACTTAGCCATTGGGTTATCCTCCCATGTCTGGCAATGTTATTTTTCACGTTTTTACATGTTGTTTTCTTACTTTAAGCTTCTTTTCTAATCGCTGTGTTTTGTTTTAGTTACTATTTCTAATCTTTGATTTTTATTACGATAATTTCAAAGCCGAGAGCGAGTTTTCCCAAAGCTGTACGGCCAAATCTGACGCTGATATGTTTAGGTTTTCTGCCAAACTTTGCAAAACATAAGGCAAATTAACTGGGGTATTACGGGTACGCTCTTCAGTTGAGGTTTGGCAACAAAGTGGGGTCATATCGGGACAATCCGTTTCAATCACCAAGTGCTCTGCACCTATAGCCTGCACAACCGTATGAAGTTTTTTTGCATTCGGATTAGTAATTTGCCCAGTCACACCAATTTTAAACCCAAGTTTAATTAAGCCTTTCGCTTCTTCTATGCCACCACTAAAAGCATGGGCAATTCCACCCAGTTTAAATTTCTGAGCTTTTAATATTGCGAGTACATCACCATGTGCTTTTCTAATATGAAGAAGCACTGGTTTTTGATATTGGGTTGCCAACTCTAACTGATCAGCAAAATATTGTTTTTGCTTCGCATAGATATCTGGCTGCTTATGCTCTTTTAAGAAAGTATCTAAACCAATTTCGCCTACTGCCACACATTCTTCTTTCTGTAAAATTTGCTCAAGATGAGAAAGATGTTCTGGCTGATGTTGCTCAATATAAAATGGGTGTAAACCGGGTGCTAGATATGAAGTTGGTACATTTTCCCAGCTCTTTAACTGATGATGGGTTTGTAGCAATTCATCAAAACGTGACTGCACAAAACCAATTAAAACCAGTGCATCAACCCCAGCTTTTTTGGCATTAAGCGCTAACTGTTGCCGATCTTCATCAAAATCGGCAACATCAAAATGCGTATGCGTATCAAACAGACGCATTAGCTTCCACTTTTTGCAACAGGTGTTGAAGCTGGTTGCGCTTTAGGCTGCGGCAAATACTCTTTTTTCAAGACTTCCTGTAATTGATCATACGGAATGACTAATCGAGGTAATCCCACCACATATGGTCCAATTTCATATTCACCATATTGAAGGATTAAACCCTGTTCACCCAATAAAAAATTATCGGATAATTTAAATGGCCAAGCTTGTTCATAATCACCGACATTATCAGCCAGTTTAGAGTCTGTAACCCAAGTCTTAAAGGCTTCATGCGCCAACTTCTCTAACGCTGCTTTTTGCTGTGGACGTAACAAGTCTTCAAGCTTGATCTGCTTTTGTTCTTTTAAATCAAAATTATAATAATGCTGTGCGGCAGAACCATGAGCACCACCCAAATAGCTACTGCTATTAAGTACAACAGTGACCACTTTGCCTTGAGCCTGCAAAATCTTAGGTTTAACTAAAAGATTAATTTGATGACTACTACTTAAAGCTTTTAACTCATTGTCCAGACCAATAAATGAGTTTGCATAACGTTGCACCTGTGCATCAAAGCTATTTTTTTGCTCTGCACCCGCAACTGCTGAAGCTTCTGTTTTTTGATCTGGTTGCTTCACTTTAGCATCGGGTTCAGCAATCTCTAAAATTTGATCTAGAGCCTTTAAGATTTGCTGATCTACAATTTTATCAATAAATGGAAAATTACTCTGTAAACGCTCAACTGTAAATTCAGGACAAGTTTTACCATCACAATCAGGTAAAGCAACCTTACTCGGAATTGTTTCACCCTTCAAAGTCAGCTCTACTGGCTTTTGCTCTTCGACTGCTGGTTTCTGCTGTTCTTGAGAATCCTTAGGATCGGCTTTAGGTTGGCATGCCACCAAAAATATAGCCGAAGCAAGCAAAGTTAATCGCAGTGAAACTTTAGAAGATAACATCATATTTTGCCTTTTATTCTAAGGAGATTACGCAGTGCCTTTTCTAAGAAATTAGCGCATATAAATAGAGGTTGCAAATTCTGCTACCATCTTAAAACATTTGTTCATAAACCTCGGGTTGTAATATTTTTTTTGTTTGTTCTGTAGATAAATAAATATCGAGCTGTGGTGCCTCTTTAGTAATTTCGTTTGCCTGATAATGCAGTCCAATACCTTCACCATCAAAGAACCAATCCACTTGCCCCCAATATAAAGTTTTTGGTGCTTCTTTTTTTATTTCAACAGTCTGCTTTTTTAACCAGTCTTGATAGGCTACCTGTACCATTTGATGCATAGCTGTTTGTTGATCTTTTTTTAAAACATCTAACAAACTTAAACTTTTATGCAATTTTCGATCGGCAACAAAAAAGTAATAACGATCTTTAATCGTGAGCTCTTCTTGCTTGGTATCAAGCCCCAATTGCAATAAAACATATTGATTACGCTGCGAAGCAATACGTGTATGAAGATGCAATTCATAAGCTCGATTCTTTGAATATTTATCTTGCCATTCATCAGACTTTTTAACATAGGCATTAATCGCCTGTTGCAAGCTTAAGTCTTTTTTCAAATCAATTTGATCTTGAATCACTTTAGCCTGACTTTTGGCGATCCATTCATTTAACCATGCGTCTTGAGTCTTTATCGTTTGAATATCGACATCAATACAATTTTTCTTCTCACAAAATGGCAAAGCATAATCGGCTTTTACTTGTTGTAAGTTGAGAAATGGCAGTACTTCAGCTTTTTCAATATTTTGAGTTTGGGTACCCACTAGTTTCGTTTGAGAAGAGGATGAAGACTGAGAACTTTTCCAGACAAAAATAGAAATAGCAGAAATTAATGTTACGACTGCAACCACCAGCGCAATAATTGTCTTTTTACTCAAGTTCATTTCATCATCCTTTTTTATTTTTCAAAACAAAACAGCTTCTATTCGAAGCTGTTTGTCACATTAAAATGATCAGTGTTCACGTGTGTTACGGAACTGAATATCAGGCCAACGCTCTTGCATAATCTGCAAGTTCACTCGGCTTGGAGCAAGATAAGTTAAATGTCCGCCGCCATCGATAGAAAGTTGGTCATGTGCTTTCTTCTTAAATTCATTCAGAATTTTTTCATCATCACAGTGAATCCAGCGAACTGTATTAACGCTTACAGGCTCATAAACACAGTCAACCTTATATTCTTCTTTCAAACGATACGCAACCACGTCAAACTGGAGCACACCTACCGCCCCAACAATCAAGTCATTGCTGATTTGCGGCATAAATACCTGAGTCGCCCCTTCTTCAGACAACTCTTTCAAACCTTTTTGCAATTGTTTTGACTTTAATGGATCTCTTAAACGCACACGACGGAACATCTCTGGCGCAAAGTGAGGAATACCTGTGAAGTGCAGATTTTCTCCACTTGTGAAAGTATCACCAATTTGAATCGTGCCATGGTTATGTAAACCAATAATATCGCCCGGCCACGCTTCTTCTAAATGTTCACGCTCACCAGCAAGGAATGTCAAAGCATCACTAATGCGGACATCTTTACCAAGACGCACGTGGTTCATCTTTAAACCTTTTTCATATTTACCAGAGCAAATACGCATGAAGGCAATACGGTCACGGTGTTTCGGGTCCATGTTGGCTTGAATTTTAAATACAAAACCAGAAAAACCTTCTTCTTTCGCTTCAACCACACGCTCTTGTGTAGGGTGCGCTTTAGGTTCAGGTGCCCAGCCCATGAAAGCATCTAGTACATGGTCAACACCAAAGTTACCTAATGCCGTACCAAATAGAACCGGAGTTTGTTTACCTTGTAAAAATAATTCGCGGTCTAATGGCTCATTTGCCATTTGTACCAGCTCAAGCGACTCTTCAAAAGATGCCCAAGCCAAATCACCTACTTTTTCACGAATATCAGCATGATCATAACCATCACGTACTTCAATATCTGTAATAGTTGAACCAAAACCTGCTTTATAGACATACAATTTATTTTCAATAATGTTGTATACACCAGCAAAATCACGGCCCATTCCTAATGGCCATGTAATAGGTACACAGCGGATATTGAGGACATTTTCAATTTCATCAAGTAACTCAAGTGGCTCACGAATCTCACGGTCCATCTTGTTTACGAATGAAATGATAGGCGTGTCACGCATACGACACACTTCCATCAATTTGATGGTACGTTCTTCGACACCTTTTGCACCATCAATCACCATTAACGCTGAGTCAACTGCGGTTAAGGTACGATACGTATCTTCCGAGAAATCTTCATGTCCCGGTGTATCGAGTAAGTTAATGGTATGACCTTTATATGGGAACTGCATAACAGACGTGGTAATAGAAATTCCACGCTCTTTTTCCATTTCCATCCAGTCAGATGTAGCTGCGCGGTCAGATTTACGGCTTTTTACCATCCCTGCAACCTGAATTGCTTTACCCCATAACAGTAATTTCTCTGTCATGGTGGTTTTACCGGCATCGGGGTGGGAAATGATGGCAAAAGTTCTACGAACCTTTACCTGCTTAGATAATTCGTCTTTAAACATGAATAAAATCTACAATTTGTACACCACTTTGTACACACTAAAAAAGATGACTACAAATGGTGAGTAAGAAATTTTAAATTGGCGCAATTGTAGCAGATTTATAAACACTGTTTTAACGATTGTTGATATGTCTTAAGTTATCTACACTACGCATTAAATTCCATATATAACTTATTAAAGTATTTTTATGATCACGAAAAAGTCTAATCCATTTACTCACAAGGAAGGTTAGCATTAATTCCATATTGCTGAACCACGGAAGCAATGGAATTCTTTGGTTCTTAATAGGCATCTACAATACTGAGTTTAAATTCTCGTGTATAAGTTCTTTTTTAAGGACGAGGGCTGCTACAGGATGGAGATATGTTGCCATTATTTAAGTTCCCACTATAAAAATCGTAGGGACTATCGTAAGGATAATAGGAGCCTTCTTAAGCTGTTTTGCCCATACGATTACAATATAAAAGCGATGCCCCTAGGTGAAAATTTATTCTACAAAATCCGCTGTAAGGAAAAGTCTCAATTCTCACAATTTAACTCAAAAGTTTTTTGCCCACTGAGCAATGAACTCCATTGCTCAGAGACGAATTAAAAAGGATTAGGTAGTACCACACCCCCACCATCATCTCTTGAGACTAATTTCCAAACGGCTGGTTTACTTGAAATACGTCCACTTTTCCTTTGATGTTGACCTTCTTCTGGAAAATCCTGCCCCTGTATTAAATTTTGCTCTATCCCCACAAAATCAAAAGGTGTCCACCGTCCACTGTAAGGAACAATCCGGTCTTCATTTCCATATTCTCCTAAAATCGGCAATAAATCTTCTTTGATCCCGTAAAAGTCAAAAATACCTTTTAAAAAATTTGCGTTATCCCATCTTCGAATCCAATAATAGACTTGAGACAAAGAATAACGTGGTCCACGATATGCTGTGTGCATAGCGTCGGTAGGCATATCTGTCCGTACGGCTTTACACAGCTGATTAACAACAACATAGCTTAATGGCAATGGTTTATTTTTATTACCTAAACGAGGTATCCCCCCAGCTTTAATGACAATACAGTCATTTATTTCTGTCAACTCTATATCGGAAGTATTCTTTAAAGTAGCTGTATAAAACTGTTGCTTAATAAACTTATCTTTTAAGTCTTTTCCAATAAATGTATACCAATTAATACTTCTAGTTCCAGTTTCCCAATCTAAAGTTAAAAAGCTAGGACCATCAGGGGTGATACCCCAATATTGTCGTGTTACTCCATACTCATAAAACTGATAAGGATGACGATCATAAGGCAGCTGAATACTTAAACCTGCGTAGCCATGTAAAACCTCAAAAATGGTTACAAGCTCTTCAATCCATGAATAAAACTCTGCTTTTCCTTTTTCCTCATGAACAAGTGCAATAGGAAAGTTAAGATGCAAATGGGACAATCCAAAATTATCCCTGGCAGTAAATACACCTAATGCATACTTATCAGCTGTGGAGCCATCTACACCTGAACATAAATACCACTCAAAAGCATTCGTAGCTATTGCTTTATTACAAACAGATTGATAGCCTTTTTCTGTGAATTTTAAGAACCGACGGCTATTGCTATAAAAATGAGATTCGATAGGATATCTATTTTTGAATTTATCAATGATATTTAGAGCTTTCTTCTTTCCATCATCATTACCACCATTTAGATAGTAAAGCTGTATAGTTAAAGATAATTGAGCTAAAACCTGATCGTTTTTGTCTAACATCAACAATTCACGTTCTGCTTCTTTTATTTGTTGAATAAGCTCTTTCTCAGAAGGAGGTTGTTTTTCAACTAAATGCATAATCTTTCCTAATTTCCCATTCTTAAAAGGCTGGCGCCACTTGCTTCCCAACACGGAATATACTTTGCAACCCTCGTGCTACTTTTGGAGCAAACCTAGCTGCTTTTGCTATTCTGAATAAAAACAATCCAGCTCTTAGTGCACCCGCTCCAATATTTACACCAGGAATAAACATTGCCACAGTCGCAGCAATCTCTAATCCAAGAATAATTTTTTCACCAGTGGACATCCCCGTGGTTGCATTTGCTTCAATCACAATGGTTGGTAACTCTATAACTTCTTGAGAATGTGGGGACGATAAAGCCGTCGTTTTTTCGTTAAGTTGATCTTCATCAATATCTACTTCTTGTTGTATATGTTGCCATGCCTGTTGAAGTTCGGACTCAGAATAAGTTAACTTTTCACTACCATCTTCAGGTACAAAAGAATATTGCCCATTCTCTACTGTAAATTCACCAGTTTTAAATAACCATGGGGCATCTTGTTGTAACTGTTTCAAGGTTTCTGGACGGAAATAACCTGATAAATCCTCTTTAATCTGTTCTTCTCTTAACAAATTAATCGGATGATAACTATTGTGTACCCAAGTTTCCAATTTATATGCATCAGGTAATCTTTGGGTTGCAAAAATAGGAACAAGATCTGGTGAAAATTCAAAAGTATTTTCATGGTTGGATTGATCATTATCCTCGGTAATCCACACCGTACTAAAACGATTAATTCCCGCAATATATTGATAATCTGCTTCTTGACTTTTTTCTAATCTATCTTTGGGAAACTTCATTTCCACAAGTCTTTTTATATTGTCATCATATTCATAGTGATAAAGACTATCTTCTGTATCGATATCTCCCCCAGGCCAACGACGTTGAGGATCTTTAACAATAATCAAATCAGGACGACGACGATAACTTCCTACCTTATTTGAAGATACGAGCTTTGAACGCCAAGATGGTGAATGCCTTCGATTTTCCCCATAATCAAAATTCTCACTATTCCGATCTGCAACTTTGACATACTTAGAAATCAAATGCGGGATCGCTGGTGTCTTCTTTGCTTGATCTATTTTTGACGGCATACTGAACGTCACTTCAGGTTTGTAATACCACAAATATTTATTAATCTTTTCATCAATATTGACTAAAATATAAAAAGCTGCCTGATAACTACGAATCTTCTTTTCTGTTGGTTCAACGATAACATTGGGGCCTTTCATGTATTTCAAAACAAAATTAGACTTCGCCCAGATATACCCTAGATCTGGCTTTTCAACATCCTGAAATTTTTTATCAACTTCGACTCGAGTAATCATTCTCATTCTTTATTACCTATTCATCATCAAAATATTCAAGGTTTAAATTTATTGAACCCGAACCCGCTGCAAATAATTGATGCACAGTTTTTTTCTTTTTCTCTTGTTCAATAAATTTCACTTCTTGAGCTGCGGTTGTATTTACAAATAATGTCTCACCATCTTTATTAGTCTTACCAATGATCTTTCGACCATCTTGTAACTGTAACTCATAAGGGTAATTCACTAATGGTTGCTGCGTCTTTTGATCTCTGATGATGTAATAACCGGAGTAATAGGAATTAAATTTTGGCAAAGGAACCGAAACTTTTTCACCTCCCATAAACACATGCTGTCCAGCCCTCACCTCAAACTTACCACCCGTAACAGGGAATATTCCTGAGCCATTGATCTTGATTTGAGATCCACCCGAGGTAATCACAATTTCTTTAGAAGCACTAATTTCTATTTTGTCTTCCGTAGAAATAATCTGGACACCCTTACGGGCAATGATATCTGCACCGTCGTTTTGTGCCTGTATTTCAACCTTACCCTTACCAGCATAAAGCCGTACTCCTTGTTGAGCAGCAAACAGGCTAATTTTGTTTTGGGCATGAGCAATCAGGTTCTTTTGGGTACTTAGGCTAATACTGTCTCCAGCAGTTTGGCTTAACTGTCCATCTGCACTGAGGTGAATGTCTTCATTACTGGCTAAAGCGATACTGTTAGGTGCGGTTAAGACCATCAAGGCTTGCTTAAATGCAGCAGCTTTCTCTTGGTCTTTTTCTTCAATATGTTCCAAGAAAGTTTTTAGGTTTTCAAGCATTTCCAATGGATCAGTTTGCTGGTTTTTGGCAACTTCACTGAGTGCCTTGGCATTGTTAAGACCACCTTCGATTTGTTGTTTGCCCTCGGCTGCATCTAGGTGTACACCCTGAGCTTGAGCCTGTTTATGAGTACTAACAAGTAAGCCTTTACCAGCTCGAACTGCGCCCCATTGATCTGTTCTGAGTTCAAAGCCTTCACCACGACCATCACTCTCTGCCTTGTCTTTTGGGTGGCTTAAGTTACCCAAGTTTAGCTGACTAGCTGCATGGCTGCTTTGTAACTGGGCACTGATTTGCCCAGTCGTATCATCAAAACGTAGCTGGTTAAAGCCTTTTCCATCTATTTCTTCTGAACGGATGCCACTGAGCTTTTTAGTATCGGGGAGTTGCCCTTTCTGGTCAAACTGGGTTGGGTGACGTTCGGCTTCGTGGATACGTCCGACTACAAACGGACGATCGACATTGCCATCAAAGAAATCAATCACCACGATCTCACCCACACGTGGTAAGAAGCGCGCTCCATAACCCTCTCCAGCCCAAGGAGTGAGCACATCAACCCACGCTGAATCAGTATCATTGTCGTTACTTCCTGCTCCACCATCATGACGATGGTCATCACTTCGGGTAAACAGGAAACGAATCTTTATACGCCCCCACTGGTCAACATGGATACTTTCACCTTCGGGTCCCACTACACGGGCACGTTGAGGCGAGGCTTTCGGTCGGTTTTGTAGAGGCTGGTATTCCGGGACTGTCTTGATATGACGACGTTGTAAGATCAGTTGATTGCCTTGCCGTTCTTCATGATCATCAATCTGACTGTTGATGAACCAATGGCTTTGTTGAATCAAGGTTTGGATTTGTTGGTTTAAATCTTTCGGTAAATTGTTCTGGTTGTAGTAATGCTTCCCAATGATCAGAAACTCTTTGTCTGCACCGCGATGCAGATCAATTTCAGGATGTTCATTCAGTTCAAACCAATAACCAACTTGTGTATCTCGAACTGTGGTTTGAGCAATAAACTGCTTAGATTGAGCATCATGGTAAGCCGTTAGGTTCTGATTGAACTTGTCCAGTTGTTGATCGCTTGCTGAGGTCGCACCATCTTCTCCATTCAAATCCTGCATCCATGCCGGACTAAAGTGCCAGGCATCTTCCAGACTTAAACTGTGATTGTCATAGCTAGCACTATGTTGATGGCTACTTTGTACACTGCCTGCCCCATCTTTTTGTTGTAACTCATCTGACTGCCAACGCTGCACATGCACAGAAGTCGGTTGCAAACGACGTCCAGCAATCAGGCTGGTCATGCTATCAAATTGTTCAGTTGCACTGCTACGATGGTAACGGATCGTTCTTCTTGTCAGTGCCTGATACTGGTTATTGTCATCAATAAGACGTAATTTTTGTGGCTGAATATGATCTGTATTGCTCGGTACAGTAAGCTCAGCTTCATCAATTAACCAGTTAATGCCTTCACTCCGCCATAAACGGGTTAAAAAGTCATAGTCACTTTCGTTCAACTGCATAACGAAAGGACGTATGCCATACTGCTGTTCTAATCCGCTTAAATCTAAAGTCAGACTCGCAGCAAATAATGGGCTTTTCCCTTGCCATTCTTGAAAAAGAATTTCGGTTATTTCTTTCACACTCTTGTTCATGAACACACGACTGTTTCTGCGTTTATGCCAGAGATAGCTTGGGTCATTGATCGTGAGCTTATATAAGGTTAAAGCGCCGTCACTTTGTCCCTGTGAGGCTGCAGTAATAATACCTGTCGTACGAAATAGTTGTCCTTGATCTGTCACCTGATCAACAGCAACCTGTAAACCAATAAATTGCTTGAGTGGAATGTGAGCATGGGTGGACAAACAAATCAACTCGGCTGTCGTACCCAGGTTAAGATGTTGCTGCCCATCAATACGTTGTAAAAAAACTTGACTATTCAGGGATGCATCGAAAAACTGAAGATATATCGCACGATGCTGTGAGAGAAAACCAAAACCCTCTAGAATTTGGAAGATATTATTAAACATCACTTTTTTATAAATTTGAGTCATAATTGATCATATTCTATAAAAAATATACAGGACTGTCTATCCAAGGTGATAAATTGATACGACGTACTTCAGGAGCTGGAATGATTTGAAGAAACCGAGTAAAAAGCAAAAAATGATTTTAACGACAGCAATGAAGCTGTTTACACAAGAGAGTTACATCCCTGTCGGTGTTGACCGGATTATTACTGAATCTAATGTCGCCAAAATGACTTTTTATAAGTATTTCCCCTCAAAGGAAGAATTAGTACTAGCCTGCTTACAAGAATTAAAACTCGATATTCAAATGGGTGTGGAACACAGTATCTCTGGTCAAACACACCCTTTAGCAAAGTTATATCAACTCTATATGTGGTATATCAACTGGATCAGTCAAGATGAGACCAGAGGATGCCCATTCCATAAAGCACGCATGGATGTCGGAGAGCTATACCCTTCTATTTTTATCGTATTAGATGAATATCAAGACTGGTTGTTCCAACTCACATTGTCTTTATTTGAACAATTAAACATGAACAATCCTACATTTTTAGCTCGCTTATTCATCAATATTCTAGATGGTGTAATCAGTGACTCGGCTTATGATAAGAACCTGCTTCAACCTCAGAAAACATGGGCTTATATCAATACTCTGATTGAACTAGAAAAAAATCGGAAGTAGGCCATTTGCTTTAGGCCATGTTGATATATTTTTAGTGATCCACAAATCGATAGGTTTAGCAGCAATCAAGTCATACAATCACCTGTGAAACTAATACTTGGATTTCCTCACGACAAACTTGCTATAGACAAATAATCCAACAAAACCACCAGAGAAAATCAACATAATTGCCGTGATATCCTTCCACATCACATCAACTCCAAAGAGTCTCAATCCGATACTTACAATCAGAACTAAAGCAAAAATTAGAGCAAAACTATTAAAAAAATTATGCATAAAAACTACTATTGTGATAACTAAACTTTAATACATCTCTTCATGAGAATTTGAATGCTTTTCCGATTTATAACAAATAAACTTAAGGCTGTCATATACACAACATGATATTTCGGAAAGTGCCAAATACAATACTGCCATACGATTAGTCAATCATAAAAAAAATAGGTATCGATAAGAGTGGGCATAAAGCTCTCCGGGTTATCTGTGAATAGCTATTTTAGAAATATATATTCTAAATACGTATAAATGATTACAACGCCACTTGACGAGCAAACTTTTTAAACCACTAAGGATAATATAAGATATCAAAAGTGGTATTGATTTTTAGGTCAACACCTTTTGGGGTTACAAATTTCGTTCTTATTTCAGTGAAATTTTTCAATTTAAAAGTTCTTAAAAAGAAGAAACAATTCCCAAATACATATCAATCTGTTTAGTTTCAGCTAATTGTTTGACTCGGTTGCTTCTTTTATTACTTTTGCGATAAAGTTTTGACCCCGTAAGTAAACCGATAAAAAATTGCTGTTGGGCGATCGTGGATTGTCCCATAATTTGCTCCTACATTTTTAATTTTAAAGGCATAATAAAGCCACATTGGGAAAAATGTGTCAAAAGATAGACTTGAATTGATTTTTCAAACACTGCTGAATTCAGCTAGTAAGCGCTCCCATCTCATAAAGTATAAATTCACAAAATCTACTATTGAACAATAGTAGATTCAAAAATTATTTGCTTTCACAAATCTTTAGATAAAATAGATTAAGATTTCAAAAAGAAGACCATTAATGAAGAAATTTCTAACAAGGAAAATAGACTCTTCCAGATCTTTATTTTTTGCTGTAGGAGTAATGATTATATCCTTTTCTTCTCTTATTTTAGCTACTACTTCTTATGCAGCAACAAAACAAACTAATGATCTAGCTTCTGATAAAGTTTCATTGATTTTCAAGGATAAATCCTTGGACTTATCCTTATTTAGTCCTATTTTCTTAGAACAGGTTCCTGCATCCCAACTTGAAAAAATAATCACAGAATTGAAGCTATCATTTGGGACACTAGATTCCGTTGATATCGCAAACGGAAGAGGTTTTGCATATTTTGAAAAAGCTCAAGTACCCATTACGATTGCTCTTGACCATAACAATCAAATACATACACTTTGGTTTGGCGCACCCAAATTCAAGAATATTAATTTAGAAGAAGCTATTAAAAGCTTACAATATGCTGCTATCGGAAATAAATCTCTTTTAATTACGGTGGATGATAAACCAATTTTCACTGAAAACAGAAAGACTCCTATGGCTGTTGGTTCTACGTTTAAACTATTAGTTCTCACAGCTTATGAAGAAGCTATAAAAGCAGGTAAAATTAAACGTGATCAGGTTATTCTACTCCAAGAAAATAGTCGCTCATTGCCTTCAGGAGTTTTACAAATGCTTCCCGCAAAAACTCCTGTAAATCTAGAGATACTTGCTCAATTAATGATTCAATCTAGTGATAATACTGCTACTGATAGTCTTATACATCTACTCAAAAAATCTAACATTGAAATTTTTTCCCCTAAAAATACTCCACTTTTAACTACTAGAGAATTTTTCCAATTGATCGCTTCTAATAATGAAGAACTTAGGGCTAAATACAGTGTAAATAACAGTCAAGTTAAAAATCAGATCCTTTTAGAGCTAGGCAAAATGCCATTACCAGATATTGACAGCATTGGAAAATCAGCTACGTGGCAAGATGTTGAGTGGTATATGTCAGCCGATGAGATTTGCAATATTCTTACAAGTACCAAAGATTCACCTGCTCTGAATAGCTCATTTAATCCTCTATTTAAAAATTTAAATTGGCAAAAATTTGGCTTCAAAGGTGGCTCAGAATACGGCGTAATAAATTTTTCCGTTATCGGTAAAACTCAAAGAGGGCATAAAGTTTGTGTAGTATTTACTGCAAATGGAGATGAACCACAACCTGAGTCTAAATTAGCAATCTTATTCACAAGACTACTCCAGGCAATTGACTCAATAAAGAATTAATATATTTTTCAATTTCTTATTAATATTAAACGAATTAAAACTTTTCCTATCTATCATATTTTCAATATGAGCAGCACCAACTTAATAAAGTTAGTGCTGGTCTTACAGCCCGCCATGGGCATTGGGGCGTAGAAACTGGCTATTTGCAGGTTCAGGCGAAGTGGGCAATGTACAATAAATATCATAGCGTTTATCCAGTTTGTAAAATTAAGTGGTTTAGATAAACTCCATTTAATTACTACAGGTCCATTTTAGAGCTTTCATCAATTCAATGCCATCTGTTCGGCCAAGATAGGTAGGTGTGAGCGAAAAAACGCGTGAGTTGAGCCTCTGGATGCCTTATCCACACCACTCAGCCTGATAGTCGATGTAGTAATATCACCTTACTGTGAAAATTAAGACTTCTGCTGACATTTTGGTAAATTTCATCCAATGTCACAGGAGTTTTTATCTTGAGTACAAAAGCCCAACGGGAAATTGCCATAAATTAAAAGTATTTGCTCATGCTGAACAAAGCGGTAATGTTGCCTTTACTTGTCGTTATTTTGGTATTTCACGAGATACTTTTTATCGATGGAAAAAGAATTACCAATCTAAAGGTGAGCTTGGATTGGTGAACAGCAAGCCCTGTCCAGAAAATCCCAAGCTACGGACTCCTACTGCGATTGAAGAAAAGGTTATTCACCTGCGCCAGCATTATCATTTTGGTCAGCTACGAATCAGTTGGTATTTATGGCATTATCATCAAATTAAAATTTCAGCAGCTGGTGTTTATCTTGTTCTAAAGCGACATGGCATGAATCGTCTACCTCAAAATCAGCGCAAACGATCTATTCCAACACCCCAACGCTATGAAAAGCAAGTACCAGGTCATCACGTTCAAGTTGATGTAAAGTTTCTATTTTTTAAGGATCAAAATGGAAAACAAATCAAACGCTATCAATATACAGCCATTGATGATACCACTAGAATTAGAGCATTAAAGATTTACGAAAAACATAATCAAGCGAATGCTATTGATTTCGTAGACCGTGTAATTGACAAGTTTCCCTTCCGCATTCACACCGTTCAGACTGATAACGGTCATGAGTTTCAATCGAAATTCCATTGGCATTTAAATGATCTATCAATTCATCATCGATACATTAAGCCGCGAACTCCAAAACATAACTGTAAGGTCGAACGATCTCATAAGACGGATAAAATGGAGTTTTACCAGTTATTAGACTACACCGATGATGTGGATTTAAAAGCCAAACTGGCTGAATGGGAAGCATTCTATAACTATGCCAGACCCCATGCAGCCATGGATGGAAAAACACCCTATGAGCGACTGAAAGAAAAGTTGTGTTAAAATCATAGTGTCAGCGGAGGTGCTGGTATTCACAACTTCTTTTTCATATTTCATAATCATTTCAGCTTGACAGAAAGTACTTATAAATAGCATATTCAAAACAAACGCCAATCTAGTATACATAAATTATTTACAACTTTTTCAAATACTTATTAAAATAAATTTCCCCCACATCCAATAGAGATTGTGTTAATGAATATTTAATTTGCCTAAAATTGACATTGCACTGCTCCCAGCATCCTAGACATCAAGGAAGTCTCATTTTGATATGATCAAATCTTTGAATTGTCCCCTTATTAGACAAAATACTATTCTTCACAGTTTCAGATACCTTTGTATTCATATTTACTACCAAAGTAACTGGTTTGCCAGTTGCCCATCCCCCCCCTGAGTTGCTGGGTATCTGTAAGATATTGAACATTCTTGAACTCAACTAATGTCCCACCATTACCAAACGTATCTGGAATAATATTAATTTGTCCATCTCTCTCAGTTTTTATAGTAATCATTTGTCGATCAGTATTTCTCTTTACTCCCAATTTACTTGCAGCACTCATTTCAAATTCTTTACCATTTAATCGGCTTCTGCTCACATCTTGTGTGTAATTTAAAACACTCTTACCAGAAGTAGTATTTGTTGATGTAAATAATCATATTGTCTAATCGGGTTAATGTTGTACGAGTAGCCCTAAATTTATGTGCGGACATACCGTTATTCAAAATACAACGAAACTAAAAAAGTTTTTACTCCTCTATGAACAGCATGCTTTGGTCTTTACTTCAAAGGTCTTCTATTTTTCTTAATACTTCATTTAATAGATTCATTTATATATTTTTCTTTGCATCGGTGCTCTTCATCTCCTAACGGCCCAAACGTAAAACTCTTTATACATAAATACTAAAAAATGGGAGTTTCTCCCATTTTTTAGTTGAATATTCAGTTTTAACGATTAAATATTTTAACTATAAGTTACTTAACCGCTCTATTTCCTCTTCCGTATATTCTTTTGACCAAAATGGTTCACCTTCAAGTTGATCGTATTCTTCTAAAGGACGGTGTGTTTCTAACACGTACCAAGGAATATCTACAACAGTAATTTTTAATGGCTGATATTCTTCAAATTTTTTATAAAAATAAATCGAATCTTCTAAACAAGAATCAAAACTATCAAAATATTCTAAAAATTTTACGTATGTTGTATTATCATCTTGGGTCAGCAATTTTCTCAAAGAATCCATAATTTGTTTTGTTTTATCAATATCCTCGTAACGTACGTAACGTTTATATAAACGATCAAAAACTAATGGCAAATCCATCTTATTATCTAGGCCATTGGATATATCATGAAGAATCTCAAAGAATTCTTTCATCTCCTCCACATTACCCAGTCCGCTCATAAGACATCCACCATGAAATCCAATGGTACTCATATTACCTACCTATTTTTCTTTAAAGTTAATTGATGTTCTTGAAATTAAGCCATTCGTTTTTGAAACAATACCACTAACAATCGCTCCTCTTTGCTCTTTCGTAACATTCTGTCCTCTAATATCAATTATCACCTGCTGTTGCATCCCTTTTGGTAAATGCTCCGCACGAGTAATAACCTGTTTTGAAACATTACTAATTAAACCAGATGAATTATTCACAATATTATAATTTTTTACCTCAACACCCACAGTGTTACCAATACTAAAATCTGGTCTTACACTCCCAGGTGTGCCATACGGTACTATTTGGCCACCTTTATAACTTACTTGAGGTAAAGCTGTATTACCTAATTGTTTACCAACATCAATTTCTGAAGTCCGATGTGTAGGCCTTTTTTCAAGTATAGATACATTTTGGGTAATAATTTCTCGATCAGCTTTTAAAACATCAATATTTTTTCCTGCTTTTAAATCAATACCTATGAGCAAATCAATTGCTGCAAAGGCTCTATCCGCTGGCGTTGATGCAGGGCCAACCAAGGTCATAATATTGTCCCCAATATCAATTACCCCCTGAATACCTTCTTTTCTGAACATATCGATAACATCGGCGGGCTTTAAATTAGCACGTGCCGATGCAGACATATCCGTAATTTTTTTCGCAACTTTATAGGCTGCTTTTCCTGCTGTTGTTAGAAGTTTACCAAAAGTATTATTTTCAACTGCTACATTCGCACTATTAGCAGCAGTGTTAACATCATACCCTGCATACGCTGCTGTAACCCCTGCAATAATCTTACTTGTATCTTTAATTTTTGTTCTTTCGGCATCTGTTAGATCAAGTGCAGTTTTACCTGCTGGAATCATAAGCTCTGCAACTATTTCACCAACACCAGCACCAATTGCACCGGCTTCACAACTAGATTTCGTTGCAGCGGCCGCTGCACATCCAACTGCTGCGTGAGCAATTTTATGAAGTGTATATTCAAATATATTCGGATCAACTTTATCTAAACTCGTGCCAATCTGACTAGCCAACTCTCCTTGTAATGCCCCAGCTAGGCCTGCTAGTAAAGCAACTTGTAAATTATCTCCGAGATCCCCGCCCTTAATCACATTTTGTACTAAAGTTGACCCTACTGAAGAGGTAAAATTATTCATTAATCTATCAGGCAACAACGTACTGTCTGGCTTTAAATTCAGTGCAGTACCCACTTGACTGAGTAATCCTGCTGTCACAACAGATGCAGCCAGATTCTTAATAGAATCTTTACTTCCCATCTCTTTTAGGGTTTTACCAATATCCCCACCATTATTAATTAAGCCAATACTTGCCTGAGCAGCCAGACTGGTGACTGCTGCATTCGCCATGGCTCCTAATGTTGACGGAACAATTGCGCCTGCCGCTGTGGTGGTTACTCCCGCGGTACCAAGCATACTTGCACCAAGTCCGACTGTAGTACCACTTGCGGCTGTTCCTCCCGCAGCTCCAGCTGCCGCTGCTGTACCAGTACCCATTGTCGCAATAGTGACGATGATGACAATTAAGGCAGCTCCTGCCCCAGTTAAACCTTGTGATTTATAATCCCAATCCTTTTGAGTAAGGAGGACCTGTTGCCAATCCACATCTTTGCGATTGACTAAGTCTTTGAGATAGGTATTTCCAGGCTGATTCGCCAGCTTTAATATTTCATCCCGAAGTACTTTTTTATTGGCATCTTTTTCGCTAATTGGAACTTGTACACTCAATCCACCCGCTGCTTTAAATGTAGGTGGGGTTGGTCCATTAAAACTTGGTAATTTGGCTGTTTCTGTAATAGAGCCTTTATCCTGCATAGATTGCCAGACAACTGAGTTAGAATCTCTTTTTTTAGTTTCGGTTATCTTAGTAACAATATCTTGTAGAATAATTTGCGCGCCCTCAACTGCATTTTCACCAACACCAGCTTTAATTTCAGCATGACCAAGTTTATTTTCAAACTCGGATCCTCTAATCCATGTTGTATTTCCTGAACTTAAATTGGTATTTCGCTGAGCAACCAATACAGCTGGCAACTCAGATTCAACAGAACGAGTTGAACTCACTGTACTTGTATTATATTTCACCCCAAAAAGCTTAGACTTTTTGGACACATCAATTTGACTAAACTGGCTTGTCGGTTTAGTCCAAAGCCTTAAATAGCCCCCTGCATTTAAGTTAATATTTCCATCATGACTCTGTAAATCTGTGGATACCAATGTGAGGTTTCCATTCGAAGAGATTTTAATATCCCTATTTGAAATTATTGAAGTAGGTGTAGGCGTATTGGTATTATAAGTTTCCGTTTCTGTAACCGTTTTACGTTTATACCAATTGCCAGTTTTGTAGGTTTTTGTGGAGTATTTATATAATTCTTCTTGAGAGGCTTCTAAACGTACATCTCCAGAAGCAGCTAAATTTACTCCATCAATTCCGCCACTTAGGGAAGAAGAGACTATTGTTAAGCCATTATTTCCCCCAAGTGTTTCTATTTTTACCAATTTTGAACCATTAATATAACTTGGGGTATTAAAACTAGCATACCCATAATTACTGGCTCCAGCCACTCCATATTCAAACTCATCTAACAATCCGGCAATATAAATACTGGTAGGTGATTTTTGTATAATGACATTGTTGGGTAAAACTTCTGTTTTATTTCCAACATCTGGATCTTCGGATAACTGTCCCTTTGCCCTTATTAATACACCAAGTCCATCAACTTGGGCCCCCTCCAGTTTGATACCGCCATTAGACAATATATTGACATTACCTTTCGCCCAATAGGGAGTACCTGTACCGATTGCCGCAGCCTTTGTCCATGGTAATATTTCTGCATATGAATGCTCGATTGCCTTCCCTTTGGTTTTTAACATTTCTAAACCTTGAGACATGATATTTCTTTGCTGCACCATGGACTCAAAAGTTTGTGCTTTATAATTCGCTTGATCTCGTTTATATCGTTCAATTTGTGCATCTAAAGCAGACAGTTCTATACTAATTTCTTGAATGCGTTTTTGCGTAACGTAATCAACTGCCGTATTCTTAACCCCACTTATGACAACATCACCATCTGTTGCAGTAATGTTAATATCTCTTGGTATAAAAGCGTTACTGGAGCTAGCTTGTAACTTTGCTCCATTAATATTCACTTTTGTTCCGGTTAAATTAATATTTCCATCATTCGTTTGTATTTTTACAACTTGTTCTGATCCATTACCGTTTTTTCCTCCATACCCATTTAGGTTTAATGCTCCATTTTTTGAAATAAGCTGGACATCACCTTTAACATTCAACGTATGGATCTTTGGGTCAATCGTTAAAGCACCATTGGTCTGAATCGTAAGGTCACCATTTAAATCTTTGAGAACAGGATCACTTCTGAGAAAAGCACTATCAACTGCATTAAATGTTAATTTTGCATTGGAGGGCGTTGTCAGAATGTTTCCTGCTTCTAATAATATTGCTCCACCCGTATAGGTAGTGTTCTGGGCAGCATGACTCCCCGCACTAATCATTGACAAGCTCCCTTGAGAAGTCAATTTACTCTGAATATTCGGTTTCCAAAGCGTCGTAGCCCCATATTCCCCATTAATATAAATATTCTTTTTACTACTCAAAGCCATATGCTTATCAGCATTCGCTTCTATATTTTGTAAAGTCAAATGATCTTGGGCAGAAAGCTCGGTATTTCCTTTAGAGTTTAATTTACTATTTGTTAATGTGGTCTTACCCTCACTATTAATAGATAAACCACCAACAGAGCTTGTTAAAGTGGTGTTATCAATGACGACATCTGCTTTCTTATTCTGAATCTGTAAAGATTGTCCCTGTAAAATATTCTTTCTAATATCATCATATCCCTGATCACCTCTAATTGTCACATCGGTATTCGCTTGTAAAGAAACACCATTGCCTGCAATCAGTTGAATATCACCCTGTTCAGCAATGATATGGGCCGATTTTAATTGTACATTCCCCTCCCCAATTGACCCTAATGTAACTCCTTTCTTACCATTGATGAATGTAATATCTGTTGTCGCACCATCTTGATCGGCCCAAGGAGCTGATTCTGTTTCTTGTAGTGAATTTAACACCAGATTTTTATTTGCAAGAATCGAAATTTTGCCGGCATTGGAATTGGCTTTGAGGCTATTGGCAGTAATCCCACCAGTTAAAGCTGAAATATTGATATCATTTTGAGCATTTAATACATTATTTAGAAACAAATCAGTCGTTTCTGCGATCAGACTAATATCTTTTTGGGAGGTGAGATTTGTATTTAATGTTAATTGACCTGCTTGTAACTGAATACTATCTTTGCTAGAGACCCCTTGAGCTGAAATACTTAAATTATTCTCGGCATCCAATGCAACTTTCCCTGTAATCTGGGGTAGAACTTTTGTTGCATTGTTCCAGACCAAATTTCGTCCACTATGAGCATTAATATTCTTGACTCGTGTTGCAGAATTTTCAAGTGCAAATCCAAGATTCTGTAAATTTACATCTCCTGAACTATATAAGTTTAAATCTTTACCCCCATAAATAGTCCCACCTCGGATATCAATTAAACCATCTGTATTTGAAGAATCTGCTTGTAGGTTTATTGAACCCAAGGATGCCTGTATCTGATTTTCGTTCAGTGAGAGCTTACCTTTTCCAGATACATTCAAATTTTGTGCTGCTATTAATTTTGCACCTTGTGCTGCAACCACATCTTTTTGTGACTGAATATAAGCAGAACCACGATTACTGGTGATGCCTGCGTTAGTTGCCAGATTGATGTTCGCTGCATCAACATATACATCCCCACTCTGTGCATCATTAAAAATTCGGCTATTCGCTGCTAAATTTAAATTACCTTTAGTATTGATCATTAAAGGAGAAGAAGCCAAGCTACCATTATTAATAATAATTTCTTTGGCATTTACATTCAGGTTATTGCCTGAATCAATATTGAGCATGCTATTACTATTAATACTCCCTGATGAGTTGATATCTGCAACTGCACCAGTGCCCGTTGTCTGTATGTTCACTAAACCTTGGGTTTTACTAGTTGAACTGATTGTACCATTATGCTCAATTTTCCCTGCACTGGTAATTACCAGATTGTTGACTGCCTGAAGAGTCCCTGCATTGGTAACGCCCAAGCCCTTTTCTGTACCCATCAAATAGATGTTATTGGCATACATCCCGCCCAGTGCTTTCACGTCCACAGCTAATGTCGGTGCAGTCCCTATTCCTGTTTTAGCCATAACATTCTGTAAATCTGCACCGATAGTATTCGCCCCTGCAATCACCTGAATATCATTTTTGGCTCGGAGTTCTGCACTAAGTTCTAATGCACGAGCATAAAGGTCTACATAATTTGCATCGTTATTATTTCCCCCTAATCCAAACTTAGAGTTAGGATTTGCTGAAACCGTAATTCTCCCTTGATCAACTGTGAACTGTTTAATACTACCATCGGCATTTAATTGAGGTTTACCCGTAGTAAAAATTGCCTTATTAGCATTAATAAAGCCACCACCTTTAATGTTAATACCAGAAGGGTTGGCAATAATCACATCTGCCATTTGTCCTGCGACTTCTAAGTTCCCTTCAAACCGTGAAGCAGCTGTTGAATTTACCTCATTTAAAATAACTCGCGCTTCTCCAGTCGCTAAAAATGGGTTTGCCCCCACTGCCCCTACAGTTTTAGTGGTAGCTCCTGTTCGGCTATTATTTAAAACGGCTCCCTCTGCAAGGACATCAAACTGTTTATAGATATTGTGGGATATCCCATTTTTAGGGGTCTGGATATTGACCACAGGAACGGTTGTGCCTGCTGAGTTCTTGCCAGCACCAATGACAGCCCGATTTGCAGCATTCGCTGCACTATCTGCAACAATAGCAGCATAGACCGGAGCAAATGGCACCAATAAGCTGATAGTTGCCACCAATGCCTTGATATGCCACAGTTGATGAAATGATTTTTCTTGTTCTAAAGATTGTTCCGAGCCGACTGTGCCATAGCCTGTAGATTGTCCTACCGCTTTACTCTGGCTTCTGACATTCTCGGCAACAGCCATAAACATGTTACGGGCTTTGTTAAAAACAATTCGATAAAGATTTTTATTCATAAGTCAGTTTTCTCTAATTAAAATTAATCTTGTTTCTTAAGGAAACTTAATAAAAAGCATTTAGGCTAAATCCCAAAATCCAGTCTTTTTTTATACTTTTAGGTGCGATTAGGCCTCGCCCTGTAAAGGCATCAATATAAAAATGGTTCAGATAACTTCGTAGTCCTACGACACTTCCCATCAGATGACGCTGCCCAGCAATACTGTTCTCACCGTTCACCCACCCCTGATCTACAGCCATGTAAAATTGAGTATTAGGAATTTGTGTATTTAGGCTGATTTCCTGTTGTAAATACTGCCCGTTATCGCCTGATAGCATCAGTTCACCATCAAAACCTCGAACGCTATAACGACCACCGATATAAAAACGATCATTAGGTACTAAAACTCGTGGAGCATATTGTCCACGCCAGTTCAAACGGTATTGAGCAGGCGTATCTAAAAGCAAAAATGGCATTTGAAAACGTAAATCGGCACTCCATATCGGTGCACGGGAATACCCTTCTGACGGTAATGGATTTTTATCAATGTCCTTAATTTGTTCTTCTGGCGCTAATAATGCATCGAAAGCGCCGGTACCATGTCGATAATCCAAACCAGCATCTAATACAGCATTACCCAGATATTGCCGATGTTGTATCCCGGCATTCCAACCTGAGGTTTTTCTACGTTGAACTTCGATTTCAATATCATCAATAAAGTTTGAATTTTGCTTATGGTAGAGCTTGCCATATACACTGGTTTTATGTTGTCCACTTCGACTAAGCACACGAGATAAATTAAGATTAGTTTGTTGGCTTAAGCCGTGATAACGTAGTGGACCATTTGCACCTAATACATTTTGTTCGTATTGATAACGGCTATAGCTGGTACTGAAATCATAATTTCCTAACGGAAGCTGATAACTTACAAAGTAGTTTTTATTTAAGTCTCGATGTAAGTTATCTAATGAATGACTAAAATTAAAAGAAAGAGAATCACTTAAATAGAATGGATTATTAATATTGAGTCCCAGACTACCTATATAACGACCTGTATCTTTACTCCCTGAATTATCCAGACCAAAATTTAAATTGATTTTTGATTGTGGCTGTAACTTAATAATCAGATCACTATACCCTTTAGCTTCCTGAACAGACTCATTTGACGGCACAATTTGTATATCTACCGTATAAGCTCGTTTTAAGTTTTCGAGACCCTGATCAAGTTGTTGTAGATTAAGGACATCGCCTTCTTTAAAGGGTAAAGCTGCTTTAAGTTGTAATAAGGAGAGTTGCTCACCTTCTACGATGATCTTACGTAAACGCCCAATCTGCACACCAAGTCGCAAAGAACCTTGCTGAATATCTTGAGGGTCAACAGTAACCTGACTGGTAATAAAACCCTTTTTAATCAATTCATTTTGGGCGAAATTAACGAGGTTACGTAAGCTTTGCGTACCGATACACTTGCCAATAATCTTCTGCGGATGATTCCAGATCGCTCGAAGCATAAAATGAAATTTATAGTGCTCAGGGTCTTGTAATGTCTTTCGATCAAAATCAATATTCTTGACCTCGACACAGGGTTCTTCAGGAACAATAATAGTTTTAAAATCCTGTACCTGTGTGGTGACAGGTTTAGGCGCAAGTTGTGTGAATTGATCTTCTAGTTGTTGATTCAGTTCTTTTAAACGCTGTTCCTGACGGATACGATCGGGTAGAGAAAAATCATCAATAGCATAAGCATGTGTCACGAAACCGCAGAGAAGAAAAGCACAATAAATAAAGTTTCTGTTTTGCATGGAATGTTAAATAAATTTACTAAATGGATAAAAAACTAAACAAAAACTACATTATTCACCCATATTCAACAACAGATTTCATACAAAATTCATATATGTAACAAAGAAAAATATTAAAAAACCATCAGGAGGGCATCAGCCCTCCTGATATCAGTGAATCACCTTAACACTCTGTGCTAAACCTTGTTGTAGTATTGTTACATTTGAATGTAAGACATCAGTCTGGGTCTGTTGTTGTTGTTCATTACTGTTATAAAACTCATCAACCACGCCCCCCTCCTCACCTTCCATCTCCAACTTGGTATTGGCGTAGCCTTGTCGTGCCACCTGATCTAATGCCTCCTGATAAAATCCTGACTGTTTATTCTGCTTATAAATCTGCTTCGCTGTGGTAATTGCCTCTTGCAAGCTTGTTCCATCCCTTAAAGTTAAATCCACGTAATAGATCGGAGTTCGATAGCTTTGTATGGTGCTTTTACCTCGTAAGGTCAATTGTAATGGTAAGCATGAAAGCAGCTTGCCTGATGCTGCATGGTAATAGGCCAGTCGTGCTGCTAATGTTCGGATACTATTAAAACCTGTGGTTCTAAAAATAAATGTCCCAAACTCATCTACATCATCCAAATTGGCATAAAGTCTGCTATAGGGTTTACATAAGCCACCTTGTGCCAGTGAACATAAACTTGGCGAAGGACAAGGATGCTGTTCCACTCCCTGTGCTCCTGATCGCTGACAAGTCTCGCCGTTCCCAATACAAACAGGGCGTCCAGTCTGCCGATCAAACAAGCTGTACTCAGCTCGAAGATTCAGTTCAGGATCATTAAAAATCATCCTGACAGGGATGTTGCGAAGCTTGTTACTACTAGCTTTTCCCCGTAGTACTTCATCCATTGGATGCTTCACCCAACCCTCCTTACTCTGAATCTGACTGGTAATGGTAAACTGGTCATCCTTTTCAGGGATACGTTTGCCATTCTTTTCTACGATCTTACCGATACTGATACGCCCCAATATCGGGGGTGTAATTACTAAACCTTTAATCATGTTTGTTATCTCTGCTCTGTTCTTTAAATAAAAATCCCATGCTGTTGAACGGCATGGGATCATGGCTGCTAGAGTTGAGTAAGTAGTTAATATAATTCAATTTCGACCTTGAGTTAAATTAATGACCATTGGGATAAACCTGAAAACGCCGCGTCCCTGCTTTGGTTTGTGGAAATTGCTTTAAATATTCAGGGTGCTTTTTCAATAAAGCTTTGCTATCTAGGCCAATTGAATCTTGCGCCTTCTTCCATGTGATCGATCCTCCCATAAAGACCACTCGTTCAGCATCCTTCATCAGTATTTGTAACTGATATTTGAGTTCATCAAACAGTTGTTGATGAGTTTCAATCTTGCGCTTTTCTTCCAGTAGCTTATTAAATAACTTGTTGGCAACCGCATTGTCAGTGAAGTCTTCTGTCAGTAACGGAGTCTGCTCAGGATAAAGCGCTTGTAATGCCTTACCGGCTGATTCGGACGCATCCACGGCTGGGAGAATATCCATTTCCACGCATTTCCAGAAATGGCGTTCCGCCCGTACAATGTGTTCAATCACACTCTCACTGCGGGTCACTTTAAATATTTTGGTTTCATGTCCACAGATCAATACACACCATGAGCTGCTTGTTTACCAGTGACCGCGAGCTGGTGTTGTACCTGACACAGTACATAAAGCGGAACACCATCCCGCCAAAATCGGGCACCATATTCTCCAACTGTTTTACATTCTAAGACTTGTACTTCATCATACCCGACAATGGCATAATCCAGATTAGCCAGCATAAATGCTTTGTCCTCATCAGGATGCTGCAACACAGCATTGACTCGACGCACTTTATGGTTGGTATGCATGCTGTAATATTCAGCGACTAGCGGTTCCAACCTTTTCCCCCAGTATAAAGGAGCATAGCCTGCACTCTCATCTTCAATGCCCTGTTGCATTCGACCTGTTTTAATCATCCACAGTTCCAACATCGACATGTGCGGATTTAACCCACAGGCTGTTGCTGCATCACGACTACCAATTCCCTGTTTTCGGATTTGTAGCCATTGTTCACGGCTCATCTGTTTGGTTTCAACCAATCGTTTGGCTTTATTACTTCGTCTGCTATGATATGAATAAGTTTTTGCTGCAACAGGTGGACCTATAAAAGGTTGCTGCTGACTCGTCAGGACTTGTCCCATGACGGTACTCCTATATTTTTTAAGGCATAAAAACCACATCCGAAGATGTGGTTTTTGTTGTGATCTAAATTAGACTCTAAACATATTGATTTAGAGAATCAGCGGGGATACATTTTAAATCTTCTGCTAATACATGAGCTTCTAATTTTTGAATATGAATTCTGTAATCAGAAGAATTAACTGATACATTTATCATAAAACGCTCATGCCCGAAATCTTTGGCAAATTTCACCCACAAAAAATCAAAAAGGTTTTTATTGTTAATTCTCAATAAAAATCCATCTTGCAACGGTTCAATCATAAGACCATTTGAATATTGTCCGCCCATTCTTTGCGCTCTCTGTTTACAATATACTAAATGATTCTTTATGAAGGCTTTTCATAAATTTTCAACGCATGGATTCCTTTATTTAGACTTAAAGTATGAAATTATGAAATAGCTTTGTAAATTCAGGACACCATTCTTAATGCCTGCTCCAGTCCACGTTGTTTAAGGTTGGCTCCAGCACCGAACCATGCAGAGTCCATGCGGTGATCAGTTGAAATCGCACGCCGTTCATGATCGCAGAACTCGGTTATTGAGCAGAGTAAACCATAAGCCGTATCTTTGGCTGAGCTGAGTTCTGCCCCACGTCCGTGCCCATTAAACATGGTCATCACTTTAGACATGGCACGTCCATTTGGTTCTGTTTTATTATCGGTTTTGGATGAATGGGGTGGTTGAGGTCTTGCCACATTACGGTAGAACTGAATGATACTTTCATCTTGTTCAGCAATGCTCAGGTTCGTATTATTGAACACCGCATCAAAGTAGGCTGCGGCTTCCTGCTGGGTCACTTTACGTTGACTCAACTGTTTCATTTCATACACATGCTCATCCCATGTACAAACTGAAATACCCAATTGCTGTTTAATTTTTTCAGCATCAAATTTGGTACTATGCGGAACTTTCACCACACTAGCACTACTATTCTGCCCACGTAAAGCAATCGCCAGAGTGTTATTACACACTACGCGAATTGAGGTAAATTGCGCCGTAGTGGCTAATGTCCCATCACATGCTGTTGCTAATAAAATATAGCCATTACTGACATCCTTTCCTTTCAGTGCTGTTGATTGTCCTGTTCTAGCCAATGCCCAGAACTTGCGGCCACCTTTGAGCACGCCAGCGGTTTCCAGTTCAAAACCTGATTGCTCCGTTAAGTCTCGATAAAACTCTAGAATCTCCATCGGTTGGACTTCTTGATAACGCTGACTTACGACCGATAATGGTGCATGGGTATCTGAACGATATAACACGCGCTGCTCTTCATACGGCATGATAATGCTCTGTCCACGTTCATTCTTTGCCATATAACTGACATTGGATGATTCAATTTTCCAATCCATACCCGCTTGTTCAGCCCAGACTTCTATAGGTTGCTTTTGGGTCAGTTGATTGCCTAAACCATGCCATGGGGTTTGGCCTATAAATGCCATTGTTTCAACTTGATGTGCCATGATTGTTTTCCTATTAAGTGATGTAGATAATTTGAATGCTGCAAAAGATGAGGGTCATGAAAAACCTGACTGCTCGATTTCAAAATGTTGTAAGCATTGCTCACACTGATAATGCAAGGTCACCGTGTTGTCTTGATGCTGAACGTAGAGTAGAAACATGCCACCTACGACTAAGCCGACAAAGCCCCCAACCAAAGGATGTATAGGACTTCGCTTTGACAATTGCATACAGGCTGCGGCTAGAGACATCGGTGAGAAAGATGAAAGCTTGGCAAATACACTTTGATGAGTTTGCTCCGACTGCCGTAGTAATTTCAGATGCTGCGAATGGCAGTAAGGACATTTGTGCATAGTCTTCTCCTCTAAATAAAAGACATAAAAAAACCACAAGCAGATGCTTGTGGTTCGATTTAGCTTTATGTCGTTTTTTAGATTAAGTTAGATTAACGACTTACTTTGGGAGTCGCTAAACCGTTCTTGGGACAAGGTCGAATACTATCGATAGAGTGCTCATCCTCATTGCCATTGAAAAAACCATGTTTAGATTTGATCTCTAAACATTGTCCTTTTTTATAGGGTTTGATTTGCTGAGCAACTTTTTCAGGGAAGGCGAAATAATTAAACACCCGTTCCCCTTGAGTTGTAGAAAAAATTACCGCCTCTTCACCGAATCCCATATCTTTTTTTAAGATAATTTGTTCTGTCTTGGCGATTGCTGATGTGGTCATCAATATGCCCATCAGGCCACACCCAAGCCATTGAAGCATTGTCTTATTTTTCATTGTGATCTTCTCCGATTTTAAAACTACGCTAACGATGATTTATCTGGATTTAAATTGAATCATGGAGCAATTAGAAACATGGTTGGTATCCTTCATTCAGGACTTGATTGCTGTTCTTATCCCAGCTCACCACATACCAGGTACATTGGTAACGATCAGAGTCCCATGCAGCACGATACGTCATGCTATTGCCTTGCTGGCTCCATCCTTCTACTCGTTTAGCCACCTGATCTAGACTTGAACGGCCCCATACATTCATGAGGTGTGACGCTAACATTTGATCAATATTTGGGAGGGTTGCTTTTAAATCACCAGGGGCAGATTTGATTGGCTTTAAGCCATAGCGAGCAGCATTGGAACTTAAAGTTTGTCCTTCATGGTATTCACCATCAACTTCTGAACTGAGCTTCCCAATATGTGCATCTTGTGCTTTTGCGTTATCAACGGCTGCTATAGCACCTGCAACCACCTCATCCTCAGCTTGTGAATGAGTAGATTCTGATTCTGGGTTTTCCACCATACTTTCAATTCCGGTGAAACCTGATTCAGCAGGTTCAGAGGTTGCTTGTGTTACAGTAGATTGATTTTGCACTTTAGATTGCTCTAAAGCCAGTTGAGCCAATTGAAGCTCAGTTTGTCGTTTTTGATGTTGATTCAATAAAATACCGCCTGCAATGAGTACAACCATCACGACTAGCGTTAACAGCCAATATAACGGTGGTATTTTTTTGGTTGAATTGGCACTGTTGTTTATCATATTCATATCATTACCTTGAGATAGAGGATATTCGGCGCATTAGGGCTGCCTTCACTGGGGTAATATGTAATTAAAAGTTCTTTATCTTCAGTTATTGTCCAGATAACGCTTTAATATGGCCCTCGCCTGATTGAGTTGCTGGGCTTGGCTTTCAATCAATTGACGAACGGATTCAGGTAAATTCTGGTATTTATCCGGATGAAACTCAGCTATCTTTTTTCTGTACGTAGTTTGCAAGCTTTGCTCAGTCAGTGATTTAGGCGGAATATCAAGAAATTGGCAGGCTTGAAGTTGTTCACTGTTTAAAGCTGAGGCAATAGACTGATTCATTTCATCTGCTAGACATTGATAGATAATTTTGACTAGGTCTGGAAATATGGCTTTAGAAACATTGGATACACGACACAAATGGGTCATGAAAAGATCAGCTTGAGTCTGTTCAACCTGACCCAGTGCCATGGCATAAACCAGTTGCTCGATCATCTCCGTACGAAGTTTATAAGACAGCACATCTTTAAGTTCTGCAAAACGATGCAATAAATTTTCATAATCGAAGTTTGGTTGTTGATTCACTCGTTTTTCAACATACTGATCTACTTGTGTATCTCTCAACTTTTTAAAGTGATTGGATATTGCCGCTCTAGACTCAACATCCCATCCCCTCATATTGAATGTGATGAAATAAGCAAACAGATCAATAATTACCTTAAGTTCTGCATCAATCAGTGGTGGAGCCTGATAAATTTCTGTTTGTCCCTGACAGACTTCATTTAAGAATGAAGCTAATGTCCGTACTATCCTCTTATCCAGTTGGGTAAAGGTCAAAGTTTCTACCCGATTCAGTACGATGCCATGATTAATGATTCCAATATCTGCCTCGACATGACTAATATTTTTAATGAGATAGGTCGCGTCATCTCCAAAGCTTTCTTTATAAAACAGTCCGGTCGCCGTCACACAAAGTCCAGCTTTAGCACTGCCAAATACCGTATCGTCAATCAGCATGAGGATTTCATCTGGATGAATCCCTTGAGGGAGATAACTCATGGCCCCTTGCAATTTTTTATAAGGAATAGCAGGTGCAAAATAAATATTGTCACTCGCTCTTAGCATCAACATCCAACGGCTTTTCTGGAGTGATTCTCTCGATATGATTGTCATGGCAATCTCCTAAGATGTAGGTATTAAAACAACCAACGTAGAAAATCAGCAGGCCAAACAAGCGCCCGCCCCAAGGCATATCCACCAGAATAAATGGGATACTGCCAAATCAAATACAGCCAATAACCAATCACAATGGTGAAATAAAGGCCAATCAATGGATGTTTCATTGTAAATTCCTCATTTTTTAGGTCAGCCTATTCAACCCGCTGCTCTATGGCAGCAGGTGGAATCCAAGAACAAGCTAAGATTGAATCTGAATACGAGCTCTAAAGTTTATGCGCACATTGCTGACCAGACTTAAACGACACCTCTTCGAAGTCTTCCGGCATCCTGACTTGCATCATGCCAATTGCCTCCAGCTTCTCTTCGCCATAATGTTCTTCCATCCTGTCGTAGAAACAGGAGCAAAAACTGCGACTCCCTCCAGTATTCCTACAGCTTTGTTTCATACCCTTTTCGAAATCAGAAGAACAACCCGTAATCATCAGAACACTGACGCCCACCAAACCCATCAAAATTTTATTTTTCATCGTTTTATCCAGTGACATCGTCATGGAGCTTAGGCTTTTTTAGGCAATACGAAGCCCCGCCATGGTGTAGCTCACATGACATTTTTTAAGTTAAATTTTTAGACGAAAAGACCTAAAGCTTGATCAACCAGAAGTTTCAAACCCTATTAAAAACTAATCAGGCGTTATAAAAAGAATATGCATAGCCAACTCCTTTATATTGGGAGTTCTGCCAAAGCATTAGAGAATTATGGTGGCAGAACGAGAAAGGGTTAGCAGACTGGTCATAGGGCCAGCACACCCGTAGGTGTCCCTCTCCCGTCCTACCGCTACGGGAGGGAACGAGAAGCCAGTATTAAAAGAGGATTCTTTTAATACCCTATGAAACGGTCTGCTAAAACCGACTGGCAATGTAGGCCAGCAAGCAAAGGATAATGTGCAATATTTAAGGTGTCAATCATCTATCGACTAAGTCGTAAAATGATTGTTATTGTTTTTCATTAGATTAACTCTTTAAACTAACCATTAGGTAAATTTAAGGATGATTCAGTGTTTCGGTTAAAATGTCTTGGTGGCCCGCTATATGGACAAGAATATTCTCATGCACAGGATGAGTTTATTTTTAAAGACAAAGAGACAGGAAAACAGACGCGTTATCTTAAACAGACTGTAGACTTTGCACCGCCCCAAGAGTTCTTTGTAGCAGAGTCAATTTCTAAAACCACAGCCTACAATCTCGCATTGCAATTGATTAAATAACTTTGTAAAAACTTGAATGGATTTATATTTAAATCTTAACTGCATCTAATATTGACCCTACTTTTAGAATATGACATGTTATTCAAATCATTTATATTTTAGGTAGAATATATGTCAAAGCCTATTAGTCCTCATGAACAGGATGAATTTGATCAATTCGAAGCAGATAGAGACGAACAAATTCAACAAATCATGGCTGAAAAAGGCTGTTCAGAACAGGAAGCCGAAGCAATATGGGAAGAAGAATACGAGCAGGCTATTTCGTCTGATGACGATTAAGTTTTAGGGGCTATTTAATGCCCCTAATAAACTTTTAACTTAAGAAAGATATATTTTTTTCATAAAACAATTGAATCTTGGGGAACTGATTCTATTGTTTATTGAACCAGTACCCGTCTATCTATTTCTTACTTACTCTAAAACACCAAATCTACTAATTTTCTATTTTCCCAAGTAAAAATTATGTTCAACATTTTATAAAAAGAATCTCAACGAATGTTTAATTTGGAGTCCAATAAGAGGACTTTATCAGATCAATTTCATCGTTTTTTTTACGCACATGCTTATCTACAATTACGTTTAAAAAGATCATCTTAAACCTAAGAGCGTACAACTTTCAAAGTCTATTATCAGATTCACGAATGACTTAAAACAACTGTCGACATGCACTTAGTTTGCAATGAGATGGGGATGTCTTCTAGATATAAAATACAGATTTAATTCTTTGTTGCTTTAGCTTCATAAGAAGACTAATTCAGTTATTTTTTACAGTACTGACACTTCATACGAGATAAAAACTACCGAGTCCAGTTCGTTAGAAAAGAGCATTATGATCTGCTTAAGTCCGTATATCGGATTTATCCAAATATGCTCGTATTTCCGAGAAGGTTAAAATTGCCGTATAGAAGTAGGCAAAACATGAACGGAGTTTAGGTTTTAAATTATTTATATATTTAATTAACTAATCTATGTAACTAGATATTCAGTAAATACATACCATCTAGTATTTCAGATGAAATATATATCCAAGATATATTTCATCAATGAACTAACACACATACCCAAAGTTAGATTATCTCTCCTATGTCTCTACTCACCAACATCCGATTAACAGGCAATCCGATCTATCCCATGGCTGGTGGTACAGACTCCCCAATCAGTCGATGTACTTTCCCCTGTATGTATAACAACGACTAGTAGCACCTCCACTTAATTCTTGAATGCTCGGCACTGCTTAAAACAATGTCCCAAAGAGAGCGTTGTCTAATTTACCCAAATACATCATCCAACTTTCATTAGGTATATATCTATGAACCACTGCATTATTAAACCGAACTTAGCCTCCACTGCTGGGCAATGGCCCTTAGACGACCTAAAAGCACTTCAGCTACTTGATCAAATTCAGGAAAATTATTCTTGTTATAAGGTAAATAATGATGAAGGTGATCTAGTTGAATTTCGATTGTCTTCTCATCCTGAAACTCAATGTTTTATTGACCGCTTACAGTTAGGGGTTCATTGTCGTAAACAGCGTCCTTTAGCCTCATTGCGAACGACTAAAGGTATTCAGGGCAATAAGAAACTATCCGTGCAATATACAAAAGATCTTCCAGTCCAATTGATCACAGCATTGCCTTCTGTCTTCTCCATGCCCGTGTCTGGCACCTATACTGTGAGCGTAGAGTTAGAAACCATCCATTCAGTTATTCAAAATTTAACGAATGCAGAAAGATTCGTTCTAGGCACATTCTCATCAACTAGTGCTTATACCAATGAACAGGCTCAAGCCTACGTTATTGCTTTGAATCAGTTCCAGAACATTCTGAACGAGAAAATGAGTAGTTCTAAAGTTCGTAAACGATTGCATAACCGTAAAGCCAGCCGACTAGATACCAAAGAGAGTATGATAAATCTTGTACATGCCCTACTTCATGTACACTCCAAAATACTGGTTGTCCGAGTAGACCTCGGTATTATGCGAGCTCCAGAAAGTCTGATAAATCACCATATTTCATCTGACCAATGGAGGTCAGAACAAGATAGCCAATTCATTATAAAAGCACTTGAGCGACTCAATGAGAATGCTAGGCACAACCGAATGAAGCACGCACTGGGTTATATCCACCGCATTGAATACGGTCCTCAAAAGGGTTTCCACGTGCATGCCTATTACTTTTTTGATGGACAAGACCATCAGGAAGATATTAGCTGGGGACAATATATTGCCAAACAATGGAAACGAGTGACTAATAACCAAGGCTCGGTATTTATCTGCAATATGAAGAAAGAGGATTACCGTTACTGTGCTTTAGGGATGCTTGATTACTCTGACAAACAAATGCTGAAAAACCTTGAGCAGAGTTTCGATTATCTCTGCAAGAATGATCAGTACTTCCAATTTACGACACGGAAACACCTCCGTGGATTTCGTATCAGTAAGCTTCCAGAAATACCTAATGTTAAGATGGGGCGTCACCGTATCTATGACGAATCACATTTTGATCCTAGCCAGTATCGTCGACAACCAATCCCTCTAAATTCTTAAAATATTTCTGTTCAAAGGCATCTGGGCTTAACCAGCCATTTGCAGAATGCCTTCTGATCCGATTGTAGTAAATCTTAATATAATCAAACAAGACAGCATTTGCTTCTTTTCGAGTAGCAAACACACTGCCATGTATCACATGACCTTTCAATGTATGAAAAAGCTTTCGGTAAGCCAAAGAACTGGAAATAGTATGGGAACTTGTTGGATAGGCAACAAAAAAACATAAATCAAATATTCATGAGGTTTAATGATGGTGCTGGCACACGGATTGAACTGTGAACCTACTGATTACAAGTACGAACAAATACCCATGTATTTCTTAATAAAAACAAAAAATTGAATTCATGAGTTGATAAGAAATTCAATGGAGTTAATGAGACCTGGATATTATTACTAAGGTATTGAAGATTAAGGTAAAAGACCAACAGAGACCCAAACCTCTTGCAAAATGATGATGGCTAAGCACAAGAAAAGTAACAAGCAAACTGAATGATAGACCATCACGAAACCATATCTTTTAGGGATATACAGTTGATGGACCGTACCTGAAACTTGAAGAAAACTAACACTTTTCGTGGAGTACTGCAGTGGACCTTGACTAGAATAGGGAGCTTCCGAAATCAATGAGACATACTGTCTGAGTTTTGCTTGACGTATCCGTTTGCCATAGGAGAAGTGCCCTGGCACTGTATATCCCCTATAAATATACAAAAAGCATACCACCGACAAATGCATAAAGTGGAAGAAAGTAAATGAAAAACTCAGCAAACAAAAAAGGCTGAGATTCCTACGCCACTTGTTTAGTACAGGTAGTAGCTCTTTTCACAAAGTTATTCACCTAAGAAACTAATTGCTATCAGCTGTCTTGTTCCTGGCCAATATACATTCAAGAAATTTATAGATAATTTACATTAAATAAAAATTATTTTCTGTTTAGGATTTTCTCTTATTGTTCTACTATAAGGGAAATTTTGATTTATATTGATTTAGTATGCCTTCCGAAGAACTTCAACATCGCTATCCTCTTAATATTGGGAAAAAAATTGGTGATTTTGAGCTGTTTCAAACACAGTTAACTACGTTAAACCAGTTTTCTGAACATGGAATTTTATCAAAAAAGGATTTTGGAAAATGGCGCACCCAAAAATGTGATGCAATAATTATTGGCCGAACTCCTTTTTTAAGAACAATAGCTATTGGCGAGGATAAGTCGACAGGAAGAATTACAAATAGGAACTGGAAAAGATTATCAAAGGATCTTTTGGAGTCAAAACTTAATCCTACAGATACAAAAATAGGTTATTTGACAGATGGTGCAACAACTTATTGGATTGCTGGTGGGTTTGATGAGGTAAAATTAATTACAAGGGATGATAATAAAGCTTTACCAGTAAAAATTGATTTTAATGATAAAACTTTCGTATCGGAGTTCACATATATAGTGAATAACTATGATCCTGATTCAGGAGTAGTGAAAAGTCCTACAAATGTAAATCCGCATGCTCTAGCTAAATCGGTATGGCAAACAATCTGGCGTTTAAAGGCCGATAGACCAGAAGATTGTTTAGCTACATTTGTAGAATTGTTTGTATATAAATTCTTGAACGATCTGAATTTAATGCAGAGGGACCATATAGGAACCGATGTTTCGATTGATTATCTTTTATCTTTAGATAAAGAGTATTGTTTTCAATACTATATGAAAAACATACGCCCATATATAAAACATCTTTTCCCAGAGGGGGAAGATGGATTAAGTATTATTAATGGCATTGTTTTCCAACCTACGAATAAAGATCATAACTATATTTTTCATGAATTGTTGAAGAAATTTATTAAATTTGGATCCCTAAAAAATACAGATCCAGAGTTTAAAACTAAGTTATATGAATCTTTCTTACAGGAAAGTGATACAACAACAACTTTTGGGCAATTTTTCACTCCAAGGAAAATTGTAGGCGCTATATATGATATGGCTCAAGTGGGGCGCCTTTCACATGGAAGAGAAATTTGTGATCCAGCTAGTGGCGTTGGAGGCTTTATTCTTGAGCAAATGGCAAGGGATTTACAAAGGCAATGGGTTTTATCTGATGATGAAATGGAGCCTATTCATAAGTGGAAAGCTTTAGAAATTGTTCCTAAAACAGCTATTTTAGCGAAGGCAAATGCCTTAGTGCATTGTGGTGATTTATTAGCTGATCAACCAAGTCGCGTACCAGCATTTGCCAAGTGGCTCAACGAAGTTTTTAATTGTAGATCAGATACCTCATTGGGTGCTTTAGATGATTTATCTAAAGACAAGTATGATTTAATAATAAGTAATCCACCTTATGTTGTTTCTGGATCTGCTGATATTGGAAAGCTGATAAATAATTCACCGGTGAGAAAAGAGTATTTTGCTCGTAAATATAGCGGTGTAGAAGGATTATTTGTTCAATTTATAGTGCAGGCATTGAAACCAAATGGAGACGCTTGGGTATTGTTACCAGAGACGTTTTTTATGAGGACTACTGATAAAGTATTACGTGATTGGGTTTATCAAAATTGTGAATTAGATCTTTTAGCTTTATTACCAGAAAGAACGTTCTTTAATACGCCAAAGAGAGTAGTAGTTGCACATTTAAAGAAAAGACCTGTACAGTTATCACCTGAAGCACTAAAGAAAAAGTTAGAAAAAGAAAATGTATTGCTATTTGCTGTGAGTGAAATAGGTGAAAGTCGAGATGCGAGAAGATTACCTATTGCTGAAAATGATCTAGAAGATCTGATAACTGCTTATAAGTTACATTCTGTAGACGCTCCTATTGATTCCAAAGTGCGTAGGGCTGTTATTACACAGTCTATTAATTTATATCAAAGCAAGTCGATAAATATTCGTCATTATTGGGATAAATCAGTAGCTCAGGAGCTAGGTTTGTTAACAGAGGATGAAGATCCTGTTACAGCCCAAAAAAGCCTAGACCGTAAAATGGAAAATTTAGAATCTCTTATTGTTAAATGGCAAAAAGAACAAGCGAGTTACCCATTACCGAAAACTGTTAAAAAGTTTAAAAAGGTAAAATTAGGTCAAGAGGAAATTTTTGAACTGAGAATTGGGAAACGGGTACTGAAAAAAGATATTTATCAAAAACAAACGGGTATTCCTTTGTTTAGTGCTAATGTCAGAAAACATTTGGATTTGTAGAAGAAGCTAATGCAGGAAATTTACTGTATGGTGGAGCTTTATGGAGTATTGATAGTGATTTTGATTCTGTGGGAGTCACTCCTGGAGAAGTTTATTCAATTACAGATCATTGTGGGCAAGTGGAAATTTTAGTTGAGGGAATTGAACCTAGATATCTAGCTCAAATGATAAAACAAGCTGGTAATGATATGGGGTTAAATAGAGATTTTAGAGCCTCTCTACAAACTATGGCTGATTTAGAAATAGAGCTACCTATCTTAGAAGACGGTAGTTATGATTATGAAACCATGTCCGAATGGTCTGATTTCCATGAACATTTGTATAAAACAGAGAAAGAACTTAAAAAGCTTCTCCTGAATTAATTTTTTAAAGATTATGCTAAGTTCGGCAAATATAGAACATGGAATAATGTTAGCTTTACTTGGGTTGGCTGGCATTATTCTGATTATTATTGCAGGTGTTTTGGCCTTGTGCAGAATAAGAAGTCAAAACAAATCAGAAGCCAAAGACATGGTAATTCTAGTAGTTTTTCTTTTAGGTCTTGTTAGTTTGCTACTATCATGCTCAAAGTAGCTAATCCTCATATTGCTCTTTACCAACCAGTTGTCGTAATTAAGTGTAGAAAAAACTGCACATGCATACACCAACACACCACAAAAGATGAATAAAAAAACTTTTGATTTTTAAAGGATGTATCCCTTCTCGAAATTGTATACTTTTACGCACTTTAATTAATGCAACTTTTACAATTTTTTCTAACGAGAGTTTGTTCTTTGTTAGCTTTTCAAGAAGTCGATCAATCAACACTGGACCAACTAGCTACTTAAGGATAAAGACAAGACTTGGCGGAAGACTAACTATATCTAAAACTACTTTTATAAGATCCATCAATATTTCCTCATCATTCTTGGTAAAATTAATTTATCAAAAGAATAAAAAAACCATCTAAATATGTTAGGGAAGTAACTAATTTTTATTAATTATTTCATTGATAGGACAAAAGAGAAGAAAGTGCGCTAGAAAAATCTATTCTAGTTAGAGTCATTCTTCTAACCATACATATTCATTCAATGATGTTTAGTAAAGTACCAATCAAAAATCACTCTTCCCTAGTAATTCTAGCAGGATATAAAGATTGGCCTAAAACTCTATCAAACAAAATAATTACCTCTTTGTTCATTTTATTAACAGATTCATCAAGGTTTGAGCATAGAAACACTTTCAGTTTACCAGAATTCCATTATCTAGTTCTTACCTCATATTTGGAAACCTGAATGAAGCTTTATTTAAGCCCCCCCCTCCTATTACGAAAATAAGAAAATAAGAAAATAAGAAAATAAGAAAATAAGAAAATAAGAAAATAAGAAAATAAGAAAATAGATCATATAATTTTAATCATTACTCCCCTTTAGTCCTTGCTAAAAATTTATGAAACACCTCAACGATTACCTTACTCTCCATCTCTCTTCAAAATATATCTAGCAATACTTTTTAATTTGAACACGACCAAGTACTTTCAGTCCATTTAGAATTATAGCCCCTAATCTTTTACCCATTTTTATTAACAATATTGTTAAGTTTAAGAACAAGAATAATTAAAGAACTGATCTTAATTTTTTATATTTTTTCAGTTACAAAAAAAATATCATAACTTTCATATATTTAATATAAGGCCTCTGACGACGCGAAATGAAGCTGATTTTTCTTAGGCCGATGTAAAATATTACTCATAGACACAAGCATAGGACTTCAATTAATCATAAAGGAGAAGGATATGCCAGTTCCTTCTCTATTTCCCAACAGAATTATGATGAGTTTAAGTCTAGGACCCTACAACGACACGGCAGAAATGATACGGCTGAACAGATATTTGCTTAGCCCCAAAGTGGTAGAGATATGAAGGAACTTAAAGCTAAGGAATTGAGGACATTGATCTGTAAAAATCAGGTCACCCTTATACCATCTAATATCTATCCATTACAGTTTTTGTACAGTGACTATCGTATAGATCGGATGTTAGATATACCTCGCTTTGTTCTGGAGTGTGATAAGACCCAATTGCCAGCAGCAACGGTCCAACTGACAGCTCAAGGCAGAGAATATTTACAGTATGAGGACTGGTTCCGGCCATTCATCAAAGTATTTGATGGACTAATGAATACCAATCCTAATGACTTCAAGCATTTCAATCTATGTGAAGAGACTAAATGTTTCTTTAAAACATTAGATGCAATGGATAGTCCTCCAAGCCTATACGGCTTGTTTGAAAAAAAACTGAGAGGAGGAAACCCAAGTAATTTGAAACAACGGATCAAATTACTTAATGAATTTATTGAATTGTTAAGTAAGGAGCTAAACAGTCCAACAGTTAAGGATGCTATCCGGAACAGGGAGGAGCGACACAAAGAGAACGTGACGTCGTGTAAGTTGCTAGTAAGCAAGTTATTCCTGAAGTACAGTCAGTTATGGGTTTTACCTGTAGATTTTGCCTATACGCCAGATCAGCAAGATTTACAACACAATCATCCAACTGACCTGAAACAAGAATTTCATGGACCTCATCAGCTTGAGCTACTCAAACAACAGATAGCTCAATTCCTTGAGAACCGGCGGCGTAATAAAACCCTAAAACAAATTGTAGGGTATCTCTTTAGCTTTGGACATAGTCTTAAAAGAGGCTTCTTTGTCAAAGTGATCTTCTTTCTGGATGGCAATACTTGTAGTCAGCCCGAGGATTACGTCGATTACCTATCTCAATACTGGAGCAGGCTGACGTATCAGCAAGGCTGTACGTATTTCTGTGACGACGACTCAGGGCAATTCCCTGTCATAGGGATTGCCCTGATCAAAGATACAGACAAAGAACAACAGGAGAATCTCATGTTGAGTATTCAATATTACTGTCAGTTAGAACAGTTTTTTAGACTGAAACATCTAGAGAAAAACGCCTATAGACGATTACAGATGAGCCAGCCTCCTGTAATCCATAAAGGCAAAGTTAAAGCAAGTGGTTTAAATCAGAATTTGAATGTGAAGAAGGGCAAATAAAATGTTAACCCAAAATCAACTTATACAAAGTCAGGCAATTGCGGCCATGGCACAACAGCCTTATCACCCAACAACATGCCTCAATAGTATTGATCAAGCTTGCCAGCAAGTATTGAAAACTAAATCTATTTACTCGCCACAAGTTGATGAGAATGGCCAAAAACGAATGTATTTAAATCAAGCTGGACACAAGCTTGCTTCAACCATGCCAATAATAAAAGACTGTCCTTTCATGAATGGCCGAGTAACTCATGCTAAGGTGCATCCGTTCTTAGAAGCTATTTATCATTTCTTAAACCAGACGGGGCTCATTTGCATTCAGCCAAATCAGGAACTTAATCAGGATTTTATTCTGAATCATATCCAACAGTTTAAGAACTACCTGTTAACACGCCAATATGGTCAACAGCTTAACCAATGGAATGAGCTATCAAATGATACTGCACAGCAATTTGATCAATTTACAAAAGGATTGATCAAAGCAGTGTCAGGTTTTGATGTACATGAAGTGGTCTGTTACTACCCACTCAATCAACACATGTATCCAAATGCTGCCTTTACTAGTCAATCTGATTTTGCAGAGTCTATAGATAAAGAAATCACACGACTCATCTGCCAGAGTGAAAAAAATGCGGTACGTGGCGTATTGGTCAAACAAGAACTATCAATTCACTATCAACTCGTTCGCCGTTTTTTTGTCTTCACTGAATGTCGGTACATTGATGATCCATCCAGTTTTACCAATCTGGAATTCATGGAAGAGGTCAAACGTCTGGTAGAGCCCAACAGTCAAAACCATGTTGTATTGGCATCTAATCACCTCAATGGATTTTTATTAAGTAACCGATTCATTAAGAAATCCTCTGATTTCAACGAACAAATGAGACGGTTGAAAGCATATGTAGTGGGTACAGATAAATTCATCAGAGTGGGTGGAACACAACCTACTTTTAAAGTTTTATTTTCCAAGCCTCAACAAAATCAACTATTGAGCAGCTAAATAAGAGCTATATAGCTCTCAACCGAACTGGAGATATCATGGCATATTTAACTTCAAAAGAGGTTCGAGCGCGCCTCAATGGATGCTCAGCAGCAACAATTTGGCGCTATCAACAGCAAAAACAAAGGTTATTTGCAAAACCAATGCCCGCGCCTGCAAAAAAAGGGGCTGGTTCCATGAGTTTATGGGATGAAGATACGTTTAATGAATGGGAAGAAAAATACTTTAAAAATAATAAAGAAAGTCTGGCTAATTAGCCAGACTTTTCAATTTATCCCACCATAATTGATATGCTCTAGTTTGGGGTTCCAAATAATCATATAAATCATAGGTTCCTTGCTCCCCTGGCATTGCGTGCCCAACCATAAGTTCAGCAACATCACGAGATGTAAAAGCACTAAAGTTCGTACGGGCTGTACGACGCAAATCATGTATCGACCAATGTGGCATATTGATATTATAGTTTCTACGAGCATACTGCATAATGTTATAAGGTAAGCTTCCTGGACTCTTGAGGCTCATCATTTCAGTCGTCCCGTCATTCACAAACATGAATTTTGAATCATTCAAGGACATGGCCAGTTCAATCAATGGTGCTATTTCTGGAATAATAGGTCGTATCAAAGGGAGCCCTGTATTTTTACCAGTCTTATGCAGCTCTGGCGGAACAGTCCAAATCAATTTTTTCAAGTCAAAATAAGTCTTCTCAGATGTCCTTAACTCTCCATTACGACAACCAAAAAACAAGCATAATTTTATAAAAAGTGCATTCTTCACAGTCATTCTGGATACATCACAAATGCGCCAAGTTAGCGTTACTTCATCATCCGTTAAAATTCGTGTCCCTCGACGCTTCTTGATTCCTAAATCATTTTTCCCAGAAATATGCCGAATAGGGTTATTTTCTATAAGTGTCCGTTTGATGCCCCACTCTAGACATTGCTTCGTATTAACCAAAATACGTTCAGTAATAGATTCTGACTTCTTAAAATGGGCTTCCAATAGCTCCAACCAAGCATGTAGAGTGATCGAATCCACAGGTAAATCACCAAGTACAGGAAATACATACAGCTCAAATGTTCTATAAATTTCTTTAGCCTGTGTTTTTTCTCTTAAGCAATACTTTTCATGCCACATTTCATATAGTTCTTCAAACGTAACAGCTTCAGCAATTTTGACTTTTTCCACTTTTTTGTGAATCCGAGGATCATAGCCTTGCTCCAATACAGCCTTCATTTTTAATAATTCAGCTCTAGCATCTTTTAGACTTATTAATGGATAACTGCCAATATCTAAACGTGCTTGCTTTCCCTTATAACGGAATCGCATTTGAAATGTAATTTTGCCTTTAGGTGAAACTCGAACACTTAATCCCTCTTGATCTGATTCGATAAGTGTTTCAGCACGTTCTTTTCCTAAGTTTTTCTTAAGCCATGTATCTGTAAGAGCCATAAGTGGTCCTGTGTACAATTTTTACTAAACAAGTTTTGACTATAAATCCTGTACACTAAAATGTACACAAACCAAGTGACTCAACTTGAATAATGATGAAATGGGTTGAATAGATCCACTCAACCAATATAGAGAAAAATTTATTAAATTTATAAACCTACATTAACCATGTAAAGTAAGTTGAATCAAGATGAAAAGGGGTGAATTAGACTCAAGCATTTGGGTGGGAAATGATGGCAAATGTGCGGCGTTGAGCAACCTGTGCCGCTAACTCATCTTTAAAACTCATGAAATACACCTACTGCGGAGATTGCAGTGCCAAAGATCTAAAGTCGATCAAAATAAAAATTGGCGTAATTGTAGCAGATTTATAGAAGTGTTTAATGATTGTTGATATGCCATCAGTCACTCATAAGATTTTTGAACATTTTTTGAGAATACAACTTCGTTCATTAGAGATTTTACAATCAAAAAAGCCCATCCGATTGTGGATGGGCTTTTTTAGGACTTAGCAGAATATCTTATGCCAGTTTCTTTTCTTCAATAAATTGCACATCGGCAATTTGTACATTCCAGAACTCATTCCATAAAGCACAATAATCAATACATAGCTTGGTTAAGCCTTCATAATCATCTTTTGTAATTGCTTGCGCCAAGGTAAACCAAAGGTCATCCTGATGGTCATCATCAGCGGCCTCAGACGTTTCATCAGTAGATACACCATGCACATGGTAATATCCGCCACCTTCAACATCGATATTCACAAATTTGGTCGCTTGACGTAATGGAGGGCTAAACAGAATAACCTCTTCTTCGGCAACTGCTAACAATGCAACTACATTGATATAACTATCATAAGAAGATTCTAAGAATGAACGAACCTGATCTGCGGCTTGTGAAGGTTTATAATTACGGCGATCATCTTCCGTTAGACCATAATCATTAAGTAAATCTTCATACAATGGATAATGAGCATATTCAGGATTCCCCAAATAATAATCATCTTTACCTAATCCCGGTCTAAAACCGAATTCATCAAGTACATTTAAACTTAATAATACCCGTGGAAACATTTTAGCTCCAGAATGGAGTTTTGGTTCCAGTTGTTTTGTTTGGAACTGCGCTTGTAATAAAGCATCAGTAAAAATCTGTACAATTGCATGACGATATTCTAAATGAATATGAGTTAAAGTATCCTTATCTAGATAACCATGATTTAACATTTCAATTGCAGGATGTTTACAAACTGGTAATTCTGCAATTTTATTTCTTAACTGTTTGAGAAAATTTAAATTTTCGTCCCATTGTTTTGCAGGAATACTATTTCTCATCCCCTGCAATGCTTTTTCTCGTGGATTATTAAAATCTTCAAATTTTTTTGACATAATCATTCTCAATAAAAAGTTTTTTCTTATAGTTAAGTGGGGTATTCCCTTATTTCAATTTGCATTCAATTGCTAAAATAAAATCCATATACCCATCCTTAACAACCTGATATTATGTCTATTAACTCAACAAATCAATGGATTAATTAATAATATTTAAAAAAGTAAATTATTGCCAACCAAATATATAAAATATTATTTTTTAAGATTAACCAAACTATTGAATAAATATAGTTTTTTAAATATTATAAAATAAGTTTTATTTAAGCTTTAACACTTACAATAGCAAAGTTAATCAAAAATATTCGCGACGGTGAACACGATGACAAAAAGAGAAAATATTATAACAACAGCAACATCCCTTTTTAACCAGAAAAGCTATACATCTGTTGGTGTTGATAGGATTATTGCTGAGTCCAATGTGGCAAAAATGACTTTTTATAAGTACTTTTCTTCTAAAGAAAACTTAATTGAAGAGTGCCTTCATGAAAGAAATTTAGAAATTCAATCTTCAATATCAGAAAAAATTAATAATATTAACAACCCTTTAATTAGACTTAAAACCATTTTCAACTGGTATATCGACTGGATTAATGCAGATGATTTCAATGGTTGTTTATTTAAAAAAGCCACCATTGAAGTTCTACAATTGTACCCGTCTATTAAAGATCAGGTTAATAAATATCGAGAATGGATTTACAAATTAGTTTTCTCAACATGTGTAGAATTAGAAATCAAAGATGCCCATACACTTACCAGTCTTTTCCTTAATATTATTGATGGCATCATTATTGATGGCACAATAAATAAATCAAAAATTAATTCTGAACAAACATGGTCTTATATAACAAAGCTTATTAATTTTGAAGAAACTCAAGCGTGCTCCGCCGCTTAATATATCAATTTAATAGTTTTAGGTGTTTTGTAGAAGAATTAAAATATCATTAAAAAAATGAGTAGAGCATGAATTACAGCTCTACTGATAAAATCTATCTAAATTATTGTCACACCCCTATAAAAGCAAAGCCCCTGCTATTTTAAATACAGGAGCCACTCTCATTTTCTTTATTTTAATTTTATAATTTATATCAATTTAAGGCGTTAAAATAAGAGTTTTATTAAGAATAACTAAACCTTTAACAATTATAACTATGCACATTTATATATTATTAATCCACCATAATATTCCGTAAGAAATACTCCAATAACGCATCTCTATCATCCACACTGTTTTCACCTAAAAGCTGAACCATAGCCCCGTCCACCACAAATAAAAACATGTGTGCATCTTCTTTTGAGGCCTCTGAGTTCTTTGTTAAAAGCAGTCTATAAATCTCGCTAATGAGCCAGTTTCTGTACTCAACCACTACTTGATAGGCCTTTGGGTAAAGCTTTTCAATTTCAAAAATAGCTTTAAATAGCAGATGATAAAGGCTTTCTAAATCTGCATGTAAGAAGTAAATTTTGCGGAGTTTTTCAATTACGGTTAAGCCTTTCTGAACATAGATGATTGAAAGCACCTCTTGTTTTAAACCATCCTTTTGAAAGGTTAAGCTCATTTCAATGAGCCTTTCTTTTGAGTGAAAGTAATTATAAAAGGTAGCTTTGGGGAGTTTTGCTGCTTCAATAATTCGGTCCACCCCGACTTTGTGAAAACCATAATTATTAAAGAGATATCTTGCAGAATGAAGCACGCTTAAAGCACGAAATGGAAGATCTAAATGTTGCATAGTTTTACCGTTATAAAAATAAGTTCTTGTTGTGTCTCAATGAGATAAAACTGCCTAGGCTTTTGTTTTAAGCAAAAAAAGGCATGCAAAGGCCCTCTAAAGACTGCCTCAGCGCATCTCAAGTTTTATTGTTGATATGATTTTTTGGTCGTGACGAGCTAATGCTTGAAAACCCAAAGGTCATCAAACCGCGCTATAGACTAGTCTGGAGGTATAAAAATAGAATGCATAGCCAACTCCTTTATATGGGGAGTTCTGCCAAAGCATTAATCAAGAATTATGGTGGCAGAACGAAAGAGGGTTGACAGACTGGTACGACGCCAGCACACCCGAGGGTGTCCCTCTCCCGTCCTACCGCTACGGGAGGAGACGAGGAGCTTACACACAGAACTATCCCTCAGACGGAATAACTCTGATGCGGTCGTATGTGGTCTGTCAAAACCACCTGGCAATGTAGGCCAGCTTGCAAAGGATAATCTGAGAGTTTACAGGTGTCAATGTAGCTTTTATGACAAGATTTTAAATTTCTTATTGTTTTTCATTAGATTAAATTAATTATTATTTTAAATATTATATACAATCAAATAGTTTTAATTAAAAATTTATTGAGAAATCAGTCATCAGTCTTTTAAAAAATTGGAGTAGCCTAATCTATCTATTAATACTAAGCAAAATGAGCGCCTTGAGACTCAATGAGCTGATCAACCTGAACTGGCATCCCCAATAAATAACCTTGGAATTGCTGACAGCCTAAACGGGTTAAAATCTCAACCTGCTGCTGAGTTTCCACGCCTTCTGCCGTTACGGTTAAACCTAACTTTTTCGCTAAATGAATAATACTTTCTAGAATAACTTCTTCTTTTGAACCCGGTTTTAAATCAACAATAAAGCCACGGTCAATTTTCAATTCATCTACAGGTAAGTCTTTTAAATATAAGAAGCTCGAATGCCCTGTTCCAAAATCATCAATGGCAACACGAATTCCCATGTCACGTAACCGCTCACAAGCTCGGATACTCAAGTCTATATGCCGCATTGCAGTTGATTCAGTAATCTCAACAATTAAGTGATGAGGTTGAATTTGATATTTTTTTAATAATGCTTCGAGTGTACTAAATAACTTTTTATTTTCAAATTGTAGTGCCGATAAGTTCACAGCAACTGGATAAAATGGTGTGTTACTGCGCTCCCACTCCTGAATTTGCAGGCAAGCTTGCTCAAGCGCCCAATATCCCATTGGAATGATCAAACCAGTTTTTTCCGCACCTTCAATGAACATATGCGGAGTAAGTATTCCTAAGGCTGGGTGATTCCAACGGATTAATGCCTCAACTCCACAAACTTCAAGATTGGTATTAAATTTTGGTTGGTAATATAAGATGAACTGTTTTTCTTCTACGGCTTTATAAAGATCATTGATCAGTTTCGACTGACTTCTCGTTTCTTGCTGATGGGTTGAATAACTAAAGATGGTATACGTATTTCGGCCTTGTTCTTTAGACATGAGCATGGCGGCATCAGCGTTCATGAGTAAGTCCTGAACATTCTGTCCATGCTCAGGAAAGAGTGCCACACCCAAACTTGCAGAAATATTAATTTCCTTGCCAGAAATTTGATAGCTTTCCTGAATCAGTTGTAAAACTTTCTCAGCCAAAACAACTGCTTCGTCTGCATTTGTATTTTCTGCAATAAGCAAAAACTCATCACCACCAATTCTAAGCAGCTTACATTTTTCATTGAGTTGCCAATGCAAACGGTTCGCCATTTGAATGAGTAATTGATCACCGATATGATGCCCAAAAGCATCGTTAACCGATTTAAATCGGTCTAAATCAATATATAGAAAAGCAATTTTCTGGTCTTTATAGCGATGATCTGAAAGTAATACTTCTGCATAATCAACCAAGTAAAGACGGTTTGGTAGTTTAGTTAAATTATCTTGTATAGAAAGATTAGCTAATTCTTTATTTGCCTTACGCAACTCTAAATTTTGTTGAGTGAGGCGCTGTTCCAACATCGCAACAATAAAACTTGCGACCAGTACCAAACATGTAACCAAGATAATCGTAAATAATAATAGGTCATGTTCAGCCTGATATTGGCTAATAAATTTATCAGTAATATTCGTCGCAATGAGCGCTGTATAGTGCATTCCCATAATACTTAAGGTCATCATTACCGAAAATGCGATTTTCAAAGTTAGACGATGACGTTCGGTATCTTTTAATTTATAGGCTAATAAAAATGCCAGCCCTGAACCGCTCATCGCAATTAATACAGAAAATAATAGCAAGAAAGAGGTGTAATCTTTTTTGTAGATATTAATATTCCAGCCCAACATACTAATGTAATATGAAGCTGAAATTCCGATTCCCATAATAATAGAGCTTAAAATGAGCCGGAATAAAGGTAGCGTAAAACGTGAAGTCAACCACATGGCGATGCACGATAGCAAAGCACTAATGGCAAATGAAACGGTAATTAAAGGAATATTCGAGTTGACTGTTTCAAACAGATGATAAGCTTGTATACCAATAATATGAACAATGCTAATTGCTGATGCCAGCAATAATCCATTGATAAATAAAATTAAAAACTCAAATTTTTTATAGATTTGCTTGAATATTAATTGTTCCATGGAAATTACAAGAAAGCAAATGATGCCAGCTGCAATAAAAGAGCCGACGATCAATGTGCTATCGTAATCAACATGACCCATAGTGGACTTCCATGATTATTCAATACTTTTTTTTATTTTGTTCAACTCATTGCCCAAAATACAATTAAACATGTTAAAGAAATTTTAGTAAATTTGACTTATTCAGTCAGTTATAAACAATAACATTATCTATCTTTTGGTCAAGTATTTTTTACTTTATAAATCAATAGAGTAACCAAAAATTAAGCAGCCAATTATATGAAAAATATAGAATTTCTTTAATCTAGTTGAGTTGTCTCAATGGCTCTTTTCATATTCAAACAAAAATAGTATAAAAAAAGAACCCTGCTTAGCGCAGGGTTCTTTTGAAGCTTTAGAAAAAGAAAATTAGTTCTTTTCTTTGTCTACGATTTTGTTTGCTTGAATCCATGGCATCATTGAACGTAACTTATTACCAGTTACTTCAATACCATGTGCAGCATTTTGACGACGACGAGCAGTCATAGATGGGTAGTTTAATGCACCCTCTTGAATGAACATCTTCGCGTATTCGCCAGATTGAATACGTTTCAATGCATTACGCATTGCTTCACGAGACTGTTCGTTAATTACTTCAGTACCAGTTACATATTCGCCATACTCAGCATTGTTAGATACTGAGTAGTTCATGTCAGCGATACCGCCTTCGAACATCAAGTCAACGATCAATTTAAGTTCGTGTAAACATTCGAAGTAAGCCATTTCTGGTGCATAACCAGCTTCAACTAAAGTTTCGAAGCCCATTTTCACGAGTTCAACCGCACCACCACAAAGAACGGCTTGCTCACCGAATAAGTCAGTTTCAGTTTCTTCACGGAATGAAGTTTCGATAATACCAGTACGGCCGCCACCTACACCTGAAGCATAAGAAAGAGCAACGTTACGAGCATTACCAGAAGCATCTTGGTGAATTGCGATTAAGTCAGGAACACCTGAACCACGTTGGTATTCTGAACGAACTGTGTGACCAGGTGCTTTCGGAGCAACCATGATTACGTCTAAGTCTTTACGTGGAACAACTTGGTTATAAAGAATTGAGAAACCATGAGCAAATGCTAAAGTTGCGCCTTCTTTGATGTTTGGCTCAATCACGTCACGGTAAAGTTGTGATTGGAATTCATCTGGAGTCAAAATCATTACGAGGTCAGCTTGCTTAACAGCAGCAGGAACTTCTGCAACTTTAAGACCAGCATTTTCAGCTTTCTTCCAAGAAGCTGAATCTGCGCGTAAACCTACAGTTACGTCTACGCCTGAGTCTTTAAGGTTAAGTGCATGAGCATGACCTTGAGAGCCGTAACCAACAATCGCTACTTTCTTGCCTTGGATGATTGATAAGTCACAGTCTTTATCGTAAAAAATTTGCATTTGTGTTCTCCGCTAAAATACTTTTAAAAAATTAAATGGCTAATACTTTTTCGCCACGGGCGATACCAGATACACCTGAACGAACGACTTCTAGAATAGTGTTTTCTGCAAGCGCATCGATAAAACCATCTAATTTTTCAGTTGTCCCTGCTATTTGAATGGTATAGGTAGTTGGTGTCACGTCTACAATTTGCGCACGGAAAATATCCGCTGTTCGCTTAATTTCAGCACGTGAAGCACCTAACGCTTTTACTTTAATCAACATCAGTTCACGCTCAATGTGCGAACCTTCTGATAAATCTACTACTTTTACAACTTCAACAAGTTTGTTGAGCTGCTTTGTAATCTGTTCAATCTTATGGTCATCGCCATAAGTAGTTAACGTCAGACGTGATAAAGTTGGGTCTTCGGTTGGAGCTACATTCAACGTTTCAATGTTGTAGTTACGTTGACTGAACAAACCCACCAAACGAGAAAGCGCACCAGCTTCGTTTTCAACGAGTACAGAAATAATATGTCTCATTATGTACGCTCCCCTTTACCTAACCACATATCCTTCATTGACTGACCTGCGATCAGCATTGGATAAACATGTTCTGTACGATCAACCATGACATTAATGAATACACATTTATCATTAATTGCCATTGCTTCAGCAAGCTTCGACTCTAGTTCATCAGCATGATCAATTTGGATACCAACATGACCATATGCTTCCATTAACTTGCCAAAATCAGGTAATGATTCAACATATGAGCTTGAGTGACGGCCTTCATAGTTCATATCTTGCCATTGTTTAACCATACCTAAAGCACGGTTATTCAAGCACAAGATCTTCACATTCATACCGTATTGCTTACAAGTTGAAAGCTCCTGAATACACATCTGAATTGAAGCTTCACCGGTAATACAAACTACCTGTTGATCTGGGAAAGCCAACTTGGCTGCCATTGCATAAGGTAAACCTACGCCCATGGTGCCTAATCCGCCTGAGTTAATCCATTGACGTGGACGTTTGTACTTGTAATACAACGCACCAAACATTTGGTGTTGACCCACATCTGAAGTAATGATGGCATCACCATTGGTCGCTTTATATAAAGCTTCAACAACTTGCTGTGGCTTCATTGTGCCATCAGCCAGTGTTTCATACTTCAAGCCATGAACTTTACGCCATTCATTAATTTGATCCCACCATGCAGCAATTGCTTCAGGGTTAGGCTTAGACACATTCAATTGTTTCAATTGCGTCAACATTTCCTGAAGTACAGGCTCAACTGCCCCTACAATCGGAATGTGCGCCATGATCGTTTTTGAAATGCTCGCCGGATCAATATCAATATGAATAACTTTGGCATTCACACAGAATTTTGCAGGGTTATTGGTTACTCGGTCATCAAAACGTGCACCAATTGCAAGAATGACGTCAGCATTATGCATCGCCATGTTTGCTTCATAAGTACCGTGCATACCCAACATGCCCACAAACTGTGGATCATCGCCAGGGAAGCCACCAAGACCCATAAGTGTATTTGTCACTGGGTAGCCCAACAAATGAGCCAACTCAGTCAATAATGCAGAAGCATTACCTTGAACAACACCACCACCAGTATAGATTACAGGGCGTTTAGCACTTAAAAGCTCATCAATCGCTTTGCGAATTTGACCAGAATGACCACGTGAAGGTGGCTGATAAGAACGCATCTTCACTTTTTCAGGATATTCGTACGCAAATTTTTCTGCAGGATTTGTCGCATCTTTTGGAATATCGACTACAACTGGACCAGGACGGCCACTTGATGCAATATAAAATGCTTTTTTGATAATTGCAGGAATTTCACTTGCGTGACGAACTTGGAAGCTGTGTTTCACGATAGGACGTGAAATACCCACCATATCAGTTTCTTGGAAAGCGTCTTCACCAATAAGATGTGATGCAACCTGGCCAGACAAAATCACCATTGGGATTGAGTCCATATAAGCTGTTGCAATTGGAGTCACAGTATTAGTTGCGCCAGGTCCAGAAGTGACCAGTACTACGCCAGTCTTACCTGTCGCACGCGAGTAAGCATCTGCCATATGACCAGCAGCTTGTTCATGACGTACGAGGTAATGATTAATTTTGTCTTGTTGAAATAGCGCATCATAAATATGTAATACAGCGCCGCCTGGATAACCAAAAACATGTTCAACGCCTTCGTCCGCAAGAGCACGAACGAGCATTTCACCACCAGATAAAAGTTCCAACGTGATTCACCCTAAAATCTTTATCACTATTTATGGAAGGCACAAATAGTGTTTCATTCATTGAATTGTCTGCACTGTTATAGCACACATATTGTCTAGTTTTCGTTGCAATAGAAAAATTTCTGTTTTTCAGCCGTATAAGCTTTTTTAACATTAATAAAGCATGTCTGGATATACATACTTTAAGTAAAATCAATCTCTCGGCTAGAGAGAATGTCTATTACAAAACATGACGGTTATTCGAAGGGTGATCAAATAATCGCATATAAAACTAAAGGAAGCATTTTTGTTGTTTAATTCACTAAAGTCAAGATTAAAGAAACACTTTTCTATGATTATTTTTTAACTGACTATTTTTTCATCTTATTTGATTTTTCCACTTTTCTTTTTTCATTACATCCCTGCTTTTTTCAGGTTTATTCCTGTTTAATTTTTAGCGGAAAATAAATCCATCCCGAAACTGCATTTTTGTCGATTTTGCGCTATGCTGTGCAACAATCTTTAATATCAATTTTTGTTGTATAGCTTACGTCTATGACTATTTCTCACATTGACCCCGAATATCAAGCAAACACGATTGAACCATCAGTTCAACAAGATTGGGAAAATCGTAAAGTCTTTAAAGTTGCCGACACTGTCGAAGGTAAACATCGCTACATCCTGTCAATGTTTCCTTACCCAAGCGGCAAGCTGCATATGGGGCATGTGCGTAACTATACAATTGGCGATGTAATTAGCCGTTTTTACCGTTTAAAAGGTGAAACTGTGCTACAACCTATGGGTTGGGATGCATTCGGTTTACCTGCTGAAAACGCAGCAATTGCCCATAAAGTTGCTCCGGCAAAATGGACATTTGAAAACATCGCTTACATGCGTGACCAATTAAAAAAATTGGGTCTATCTGTAGACTGGGATCGCGAGTTCGCAACTTGTACACCAGAGTATTATCACTGGGAACAATGGTTATTTGTTCAGCTTTATAAAAAAGGCCTGATCTACCGTAAACTTTCAACAGTAAACTGGGATCCAGTTGACCAAACAGTTTTGGCAAACGAACAAGTTGAAAATGGTCGTGGCTGGCGCTCAGGTGCATTGGTTGAAAAACGTGACATTCCAATGTACTACTTCCGTATTACGGATTATGCACAAGAATTATTAGACGATCTTGACACCCTACAAGACGGCTGGCCTCAACAAGTGTTGACCATGCAACGTAACTGGATTGGTCGCTCTACTGGCATGGAAATTACGTTCCCATCTGCCAATACTGAAATTTATGCTGACGGTTTAACTGTTTATACAACTCGTGCCGACACGCTTATGGGTGTGACTTATGTTGCCGTTGCAGCAGAACACCCGCTTGCGCTTAAAGCTGCTGAAACTAACCCTGAATTGGCTGCATTTATTGAAGAATGCCGCATGGGTTCAGTTGCAGAAGCGGACTTGGCGACAGCTGAGAAAAAAGGCATGGCAACAGGCTTGTTTGTAAAACATCCTGTAACTGGTGAAGAGCTTCCTGTTTGGATTGCAAACTACGTATTAATGTCTTATGGCTCTGGCGCTGTTATGGCTGTGCCTGCACATGACGAACGTGATTTTGAATTTGCTAACAAGTTTAATTTATCAATCAAGCAAGTGATTGATGCTAAAGGCGCTGACGATGCAGACTACTCTGCAACCCAGTGGCAAGAATGGTACGGTTCTAAAGAAGGTAAACTTGTTAACTCTGGAGAGTTTGACGGTTTAGAATTCCAAGCTGCTTTTGATGCATTCCTTGCAAAATTAGAACCACAAAATTTAGCAAATTCTAAAGTTCAATTCCGTTTACGTGACTGGGGTGTATCTCGTCAACGTTACTGGGGTTGTCCAATTCCAATGATTAACTGTGATACTTGTGGTCAAGTTACAGTGCCTGAAGATCAACTGCCTGTTGTATTACCAACAGACGTTGTACCAGATGGTTCAGGCAACCCGCTTAATAAAATGCCTGAATTCTATGAAACTAAATGTCCTTGTTGTGGCGGCGATGCACGTCGTGAAACAGATACTTTAGATACTTTCGTAGAGTCATCTTGGTACTATGCACGTTATGCTTCTCCAGACTTCACTGGTGGTATGGTTAAACCTGAAGCAGCTCAAAACTGGCTTCCTGTGAACCAATACATTGGTGGTGTTGAGCACGCAATTCTTCACTTACTTTATGCACGTTTCTTCCACAAATTAATGCGTGACGAAGGCGTTGTACAAGGTAATGAACCATTTACCAACTTGTTAACTCAAGGCATGGTGCTTGCAGACACGTTCTACCGTGAAGCAGAAAATGGTAAGAAAACTTGGTTTAACCCAGCTGATATTGAGTTAGAGCGCGATGAAAAAGGTCGTATTCTTTCTGCAAAATATTCAGGTGATGGTCAAGAAGTTGTCATCGGCGGACAAGAAAAAATGTCTAAGTCGAAAAACAACGGTATCGACCCGCAAGCGATTATTGATCAATACGGTGCAGATACTGCTCGTGTATTCATGATGTTTGCTGCACCACCAGATCAATCTTTAGAATGGTCTGATGCAGGTGTTGAAGGTGCAAACCGTTTCTTGAAACGTGTATGGCGTCTTGTAGCAGGCTTCCTTGAAAAAGGAAACTCAACTTCTACAATCGATACTGCAAACTTGTCTAAAGATGCTCAAGATTTACGTCGTAAAACACACGAAACCATTCAAAAGGTAAGTGATGATATTGAACGTCGTCATGCATTCAATACTGCTATTGCAGCTTTAATGGAGTTGTTAAACGCAAGCAACAAGTTTGAAGCAAAAGATGACAACGACATTGCTGTAGAACGTGAAGCGATCACTACACTTTTAACTTTGCTCGAACCATTTGCACCACATTTAAGCCAAACTTTATTGGCTCAATTTGGTACAGATGTTACAGCAGCAACGTTCCCTGAAGTGGATGCTTCTGCGTTAACACGTAATACGCAAACGATTGTTGTACAGGTTAACGGTAAACTTCGCGGTAAACTTGAAGTTTCTGTTGATATTTCTAAAGAAGATCTATTAGCTCAAGCTAAAGCTCTACCAGAAGTTCAACAATTCTTAACCGGACCAACAAAAAAAGAAATTGTGGTTCCAAATAAACTAGTTAACCTCGTGGTTTAATTAAAGTTATTAATGAGAGGATCAAGCATGCACTTAGCCAAACGTTTAGCCGCTGTTGTTTTAACCTTAGGCCTTAGTGCAGGCTTAGTTGGGTGTGGATTTCATTTAAAAGGAACCAACCCGACTGCGACTCCGCTTGTTTATAAAAAGTTAAGCCTTGAGTTACCAGCTAAAACTGATGATTTGGAAACGCAGTTAAAAGTGTATTTGGCTGCCAATGGTGTTCAATTCAGTAATGATAGTGATGCCTATGTACTCCGTGTTTTGGAATACACACCACGTCGTCAGCTTTTAAATGGAAAACTGACAGAAGTATTATTACGCCTAACCGTAACCTTCCAGATTGAAGATCGTCAGGGTAATAAAATTACTGAACCACGCTCATTAACTGCATCTCGTAGTTATCAATATGACTTGGCAACAGTCAACACTGAAAATCAGCAAGAAACTTACTTACAACATATTGTGATTGATGATATTGCACAACAAATCACTCGTCAGATTTCAGCAAATCGTTTGCCAAAAGCTCAGCCTTAATCTGTATTTTTGCCTGCAATGAAAATTGACTATTTACAAGCCTTAAAACGTACTCCGGAAGCTCGGGGTGCGTGGATTTTGCATGGGCAAGAGCCCTTATTAGAACAAAATTTATTAGATGCCTTTCGCAAAAGCTGGCAACAACAAGAAGTTGAAAGACAGCGCTATGATATTAGTAGCGTGAGCGACTGGAAAAATGTCTTTAATGCACTTAATAGCTTATCTTTATTTTCTCAGCAGCTCGCTATTGAAGTACACGGCAATATAAAACCTGATGCGAATGGCTTAAAACAACTCAAAAGCTATATACAACATAATGAACATAACCTGCTATTAATTGTTTTACCCAAACAAGATAGTAGCAGCTTAAAATCTGCTTTTTTCCAAGTTGTTGAAGCAAATGGGGTTGTAGTTGCATTAACGGCAAATTACCCTCAAGATCGCCAACGTATTTTAAACGTAGAAGCAGAAAAGCTTGAGATCCAGCTCGACAATGATGCTTGGCAGTGGCTAATGCAACATCATGAGCACAATTTGCTTGCAGCTAAAAATAGCTTGATGCGTGTAAGAGATACATTTCCAGACCAACAACTCATTCAAATTGAACAATTATATGCGTGCCTACAAGATCAATCACGCTATACCACCTATGATTTAAGTGATGCATTATTAGAAGGCAACCTTGGCCAATCTATTAAGATTTTTCAATATTTAATTGCAGCAGGCGAACCAGACAGTCTGATTTTATGGACTTTAAGTAAAGAAATGCGCTTGTTGATGCAATTGTTTGAGCAACCTCATAATGCCTTGCAGCTTGGTATATGGAAAACTAAGGTTGGTTTATATCAACAAGCCTTAAGAAGACTAAATCCACAACAGTTTTTAGGCTGGTCTACCCTTCTATTGCAAATTGATGCAGCAATTAAAGGAATGTCGAACGAAAATGCAGAACATTTAATGCAGCAGGCGATTGCTGAATTATGTGGGAAAACACTATTTATACAATAATTCGGCTGAATCATTTTTCTTCATTCCTGAAATATCATAAAAATTCACGTTTTATCCTCATTTCGCTTTTATACTAAATTAAATTTTAAACTTTTCGACCTCTCGCCATGCCAAAAATAAAGCCAATCAAACTTGTTATTATCATCGTCTGTATAGTCATTATTGCTGTATTAGCTTGGAAGTTTTTCAAGCCAAAACAACAGCAACCACAATATATTACTGCCGAGGTAACGCGCGGGGATATTGAAAATAATGTACTTGCAACGGGTACACTTGATGCAACCAAACTGATTAGTGTCGGTGCGCAGGTATCTGGTCAGGTTAAAAAGATGTATGTACAACTGGGCGATCAGGTTAAGCAAGGTCAACTTATTGCGCAAATTGATTCAACCACACAAGAAAATAGTTTAAAAACCTCTGATGCGAATATTAAAAATTTAGAAGCACAGCGCCTTCAACAAGTTGCTTCTTTGAATGAAAAGCAACTTGAGTACCGCCGTCAGCAACAAATGTATGCGCAAGATGCAACACCACGCGCAGATCTAGAATCGGCTGAAGCAAGCTATAAAACAGCTCAAGCACAAATCAAAGCATTAGATGCGCAAATCGAATCTGCAAAAGTGACTAGATCTACGGCGCAAACCAATATTGGTTATACACGTATTCTTGCTCCAACTGATGGTACGGTTGTCGCAATTGTGACTGAAGAAGGTCAAACGGTAAACGCAAACCAAAGTGCGCCAACAATTGTCAAAATTGCAAAACTACAAAATATGACGATTAAGGCTCAAGTCAGTGAAGCTGACATTATGAAAGTTGAGAAAGGCCAACAGGTTTACTTCACTACCTTAGGCGAAGACACTAAGCGTTACGCAACCTTACGTCAAATTGAACCTGCTCCTGATTCAATTTCTAGCGAATCAACGAATACCACTAGTTCAACTACAAGCTCAGCCGTTTACTATAATGCCCTATTCGATGTGCCAAATACCGATGGTAAATTGCGTATTGATATGACTGCACAAGTTTATATTGTTTTAAACTCAGCTAAAAATGCCCTGCTCGTTCCTTCATCAGCACTTAGCTCTAAACAATTTTCAGGTCAAAGAAAATCAGGTCAGTCATCTGATAAAGCAAGCTCTACACCTGAAGCTGCTAAAAAATCTCAAGGAAATGGAGCTCGTTTAGAACGTCTTAACCTGACTGCTGAGCAAAAACAGTTAATTGAGCAAGGCAAGTTAACTTTAAGTGTTGTACGCATATTACAAGCCGATGGCTCAACTAAACCAACTCAAATTTTGGTTGGCATCAACAACCGTGTAAATGCGCAAGTTCTTGCGGGCTTAAAACAAGGTGATCAAGTTGTCATTGCCGATAGTGCAGATACTTCTGCTGCATCAGCAAATAGTAGTAATAACCGTCGCCGTAGTGGCCCAATGGGAATGTAAGCATGACAAAACAAGCTTTGCTTGAAGTCAGCAATCTGGTCCGGGAATTCCCTGCTGGCGAAAGCACAATACAAATTTTAAAAGGGATTGACCTTACCATTTATGAAGGTGAACTGGTTGCCATTGTCGGCCAGTCTGGTTCGGGTAAGTCAACGCTCATGAACATTTTGGGCTGCTTAGACCGCCCTACCAGTGGTAGTTACAAAGTTAGTGGGCAAGAGACTGGTAAGTTAGAGCCAGATCAGCTCGCTCGACTACGTCGTGAATATTTTGGTTTTATTTTCCAGCGCTACCATTTACTGGGTGACTTATCTGCTGAAGGTAACGTCGAAGTTCCAGCTGTTTATGCAGGTGTTACGCCTTCTGAGCGTAAACAACGCGCAACAGCTCTACTTACCGAATTAGGGTTAGGCACTAAAACACTTAATAGACCAAGTCAGCTTTCTGGTGGTCAGCAACAACGTGTTTCTATTGCTCGTGCCCTCATGAATGGTGGTGACGTTATCCTTGCGGATGAACCAACAGGAGCACTCGACTCACATAGTGGTGTTGAAGTTATGCGTATTTTGCGTGAACTCAATGCTGCTGGTCACACTATTATTCTGGTGACACACGATATGCAAGTTGCAAAAAATGCGACTCGTATTATCGAGATTAGTGACGGAGAAATTATTAGTGACCGTCCTAATGTTCCAGATCAAGCAGCCGAACCAATCAAGTCTGATCCTGATGCCGCTCCTGCTTTACAAGGTAAACAGAAGAAAGGCAAAAGTATTTCTGCATGGCGTTCAACTTTAGACCGTTTATCTGAAGCCTTCCAAATGGCTTTACTGTCTATGAATGCCCATCGCATGCGTACTTTTTTAACCATGCTTGGCATCATTATTGGTATTGCATCTGTTGTTACCGTGGTCGCTCTAGGTAAAGGGTCTCAACAGCAAATTTTAAGCAATATTAGTAGTCTGGGAACCAATACGATTACGGTGTTTCAGGGCCGTGGTTTTGGTGACAACTCCAAAACTGCAAGCTTTAAGACCTTGGTTCCTGCCGATGCCGATGCGTTAATGACTCAACCTTATGTTAGTGCAGTCAGTCCGATGGTCAGTACATCCAAGACTATGCGCTATCAACAGAATGAAGCAAACGCCACCATTAATGGTGTGAGTAATGATTATTTCGATGTAAAAGGTTTGGTCTTTAAAGATGGGCAAACTTTTGATCAACGTAGTGTGCGTGATCGCTCACAAGATGTGGTGATTGATACCAATACCCAAAAACAATTTTTTGGCGATGGTAGCAATCCAATTGGCCAAGTAGTACTACTCGGTAGTGTACCAGCGCGCATCATTGGGGTTGTAGAACCACAAACTAGCGGCATGGGTTCAGATGACACCTTAAACGTGTATATGCCTTATACAACTGTAATGAGCCGTATGCTAGGTCAGTCCAATGTCCGCAATATTGTGGTTCGTATTAATGACAAATATTCAACTACAGCCGCAGAAAATGCGATTGTAAACTTATTAACCCAGCGCCATGGTGCACAAGATATTTTCACTATGAACAGTGACAGTATCCGTCAAACCATTGAGAAAACAACCAGCACGATGACCCTTCTGGTTTCAGCAATTGCCGTAATTTCATTGGTCGTTGGTGGTATCGGGGTTATGAATATTATGCTGGTTTCTGTGACTGAACGTACTCAGGAAATTGGTGTACGTATGGCTGTTGGTGCACGTCAAAGTGATATTTTGCAGCAATTTCTTATTGAAGCAATTTTAGTCTGTTTAATTGGTGGTGTACTCGGTGTCTTACTGTCACTTGGCCTTGGACAACTCATTAATAAATTTGCTGGCGGTAACTTTAGCGTGGCTTATTCAAGCACTTCTATTATTGCAGCATTTGTGTGTTCAACACTGATTGGTGTCGTTTTTGGTTTCTTACCAGCCAAGAATGCCGCAAAACTCGACCCAGTTGCCGCACTATCACGAGAATAAGGAAAATTGCATGTCTTTCTCTATGACTAAACTCAGCACAGCACTTCTCCTCACAAGCTCTCTTGTTGGATGTGCTGCTGTGGTAAAAACACCTTACGAAACACCTGCGGTACAAGTTCCGGGTAGTTTTCAGTATGACGCCACAAAAGCAAAAACCATGTCTGCCGATCAATATTCTGACCGTTGGTGGACACTTTTTGGTGATGCACAGCTTAATCAGCTCGTAAGCAATGTATTAGAACGTAACAGTGACTTAGCTGTCGCAGGCATTACCTTAAAACAAGCACGTTTACAAGCTGACCTAACCGCAAATAAGCAGGGCTTACGGACTAGCTCTAGTGTTTCAACTGGACATTCTTTTGATTTGAACTCAGGAGATGACAGCGCTAAAGGTCTATCAATGAGTGCGGGCGTAAGCTATGAAGTTGATTTGTTTGGTAAGCTTGCACGCCAAACTGAAGCAAGTAAATGGGAAGCTTTAGCGACTGAACAAGACCTACAAGCCACTGGACAAAGTTTAATTGCAACCACGGCTAAATTGTATTGGCAACTTGGTTATTTAAATGAACGTTATGCGACTGCTCAGCAGAGTCTGGCGACCTCACAAAAGCTATATCAACTAGTACAGATTCAGTATAAAGCTGGTGCTGTTTCAGGTGTAGATCTTACTCAAGCAGAACAATCTGTACAAAGCCAAAAAGCAAGCCTAAGCCAGATTGAGCAACAACTGGTTGAAACACGTACTGCCATTGCAGTGCTCTTACATGAACCATTGCAACAGTTAAACATTCAAGAGCCCAAACGTTTGCCACGCAATGCACTACCAGCAATTGGTGCAGGCTTACCTGCCGATATTTTATCGCGCCGTCCCGATTTACAAGCCTCTGAGCTTCGTTTGAAAAAGGCGCTCGCGACTAAAGATGCTACTAAGGCGAGCTACTATCCATCGATTAGTTTAACCAGTAGTTTGGGCTCAAGCAGTACATCATTGACAGAACTGTTACGTAATCCTGCCCTAACTTTAGGTGCAAGTTTAAGCTTACCGTTTTTGCAATATAACGATATGAAGAAAGATATTGCGATTAGCAATCTGGATTATGAAAAAGCGATTATTCAATATCGCCAGACGCTTTATCAGGCTTTTGCTGATGTCGAGAATGCTTTATCAAGTCGTACAGAACTCGACAAACAAGTAGCGTTACAAGAACGTAATGTTGAACTTGCAGAAAAAACTGAACGTTTAACTGAAGTCCGTTATCGTTATGGTGCTGTCGCATTAAAAACACTTCTTGATGCTCAGCAAACGACACGTACTGCACGCTTAAGCCTTGTTGAAACTAAACAAAGCCAATACAACGCTTATGTCACCCTCATGCAAGCTTTAGGTGGTTCACCTGTAAAAGAACTTCCTCAATAACTTGCGTCCAGTAAAAAAGCCGTAGTCCTTCAACTACGGCTTTTTTTATGTCTGAATAAATTTTAAAACTTATTCATCATCCATCATAGATTGGCTCATACCTACTGTATTGAAACCAGCATCTACATATAGAATTTCACCAGTAATACCTGAAGCCCATGGTGAGCAAAGGAAAAGCGCTGCATTACCCACTTCGTCAATGGTTACGTTGCGTTTTAATGGTGCAACTTTTTCATTAGCATCTAACATTTTACGGAAAGATTTAATACCAGAAGCAGCCAATGTACGAATTGGACCCGCAGAAATCGCGTTTACACGAATACCATCAACACCTAAGCTTGATGCTAAGTAACGAACACCCGCTTCTAAAGAAGCTTTTGCCATACCCATTACGTTGTAGTTAGGCATAACGCGCTCAGAACCTTGGTAAGTCAAAGTCAATAAACAACCTTGGCGAGCTTGTAGTAATGGTTTTGCAGCACGTGCCATCGCAATAAAGCTGTATGCACTGATGTCATGAGCAACTTTAAAACCGTCACGGTCAGTCACGTCAGTAAAATCACCATCAAGTGTATGTGCAGGAGCAAAGCCGATAGAGTGAACTACGCCATCTAGACCATCCCAATGTTTTGCAAGTTCTGCAAATGCATTGTCAATTTCGCTATCAACTGCAACATCACATGGGAACACAAGCTTAGAACCGAATTGCTCAGCAAATTCATCCACACGTTTTTTTAATTTTTCGTTTGGATAAGTAAACGCAAGCTCTGCACCTTCACGGTGTAATGCTTGGGCAATACCAAAAGCAATTGATAATTTACTAGCAACGCCTGCAATCAAAAAGCGTTTACCTGCTAAAAGTCCTTGTGTCATGCCGATCTCACTCAAAACAATTTAAAGCATAATGCCAATATTCAACGGTTTTCGAAATTGCATAATGCATCTTTTTTCAAAAATCGCACGAAAAAAAATCGCCCCTCATGAGGAGCGACTTCTAAATGAATATAATTTTAGTCGTCAGATAACAAACCAATCAAACGTAAAAAAGAGATATACATCCAAACTAAAGTTGAGAGTAATGCAATTCCACATAACCACTCCATAAATTTTGGAGCACGGTAAGCTGCGTTGGTTTCAATTAAATCGAAATCTAAAATCAGGTTAAGTGACGCAATCACAGCAATAAATGCAGCAAAGCCAATTCCTAACCAGTTACTTTCAAAAATATAAGGAATGCTTGAACCAAAGGCTAAGCGCATGATCATCTGCACGATAAACACAAGAAAAATAGCCAGAGATGCAGATATCACAACTGACTTAAATTTTTCTGTTGCACGTACAATCTGAAATTTATATAGACCAAACATCACCAATGTTGTCACGAACGTGGCAAGTAATGCTTGTAAAGGCACACCTGGGTACTTCATTTGAAAAGTAAAAGAAATACCGCCTAAAAATGCACCTTCAAATAAGGCATATGGAATTGCTAAGGTTGGCGCAGTTGTCGGTTTAAATGTGGCAATCAAAGCTAAAACCAGGCCACCAATTGCACCAACAATAGCACCCGCATAGGCAATACCAACATTTGCAGTAAAAGCTGCGTAGAAAAATAAAGCAATGCCCACAGCCGCTGCAATGACCGTCAACATAACAGATTTTTGAATCGCACCTTGCACAGTCATTGGTTGACTATAGTCACTGACCGTTTCAACACGTGTCAGTATCGGGTTATTACTTTGCATAAATGCTCTCTTTTTATAATAAAAATTTAAAACATCATTTTAAGCAAAATGAATATGAAAGCCAAATCAGGCTCTCGGCATTATTGTAACAATGTCCTTTAAGCAATAAAAAAAGGGGCAGCAGCCCCCTTTCATATTACGTATACAACGTAATCAATCTTTACCATCAGTATTCATAATAAAGAAGTATTCACGGTAATATTTCAATTCAGAAATTGAGTCACGAATATCATCCATAGCTAAGTGCGATGCATTCTTTTTCAGACCGCTCATAATTTCAGGGCGCCAGCGTTTTGAAAGTTCTTTTACCGTAGATACATCAAGATTACGATAATGGAAATATTGCTCTAGCTCAGGCATAAGGCGATGTAAGAAGCGGCGATCCTGACAAATCGAGTTACCGCACATTGGTGAAACTTTTGGGTTGACCCATTTTTTTAGGAATTCTAAAGTCTGTAGCTCAGCATCACGAGCTGTCAATTTGCTACGACGAACTCGTTCAACCAATCCAGATTGTCCATGTTGGCGGGTATTCCACTCATCCATTGCATTTAAAATACGATCAGGTTGATGGACAGCCAAGACCGGACCTTCGGCAAGTACATTTAAATTATCATCTGTAATAATTGTTGCGATTTCAATAATTTGGTCATTATCGGTATCTAAACCGGTCATTTCCAGATCAATCCAAATTAATCGTGTATTTAAAGTACTGCTCATGTATGTACGTTCTAAAATGCCGTAAAAACATCAATAGTAGCAAATTTCTTGCATCTGCGCTGTAATTCTATAGCCGCTTCATGCTATTTTTGCCATCTTCAAACAGTGGTTTTTTTGGGATATGAATGGCTTTAATTCGTAAGCGTCGTTTAACTGAACAGCAGCAACGTCGTATTGAAAAACAGCACAAAACTCGCCAAGAAGAGGCCGATACTTCACAAGATCTGGACGGACTCGTTGTACAACATTATGGCCGCCAACTCGAAGTACAGGCACTCTCTGTACCTGAGCATCACCCAGAAAAACCTCAAGTTGCCGAAGGAGAGCCAGAACCATTCTGGAAACCTATCGAGCTCAAAAGCGTATGGCGCTGTCACACTAGAACTAACCTTGAGTTACTTGTGACTGGTGACCGAGTTAAATGGCAAGCAGACCCGAACACAGGTTTAGGCATTATTACTGCCATTCATCCACGCAACTCGTTACTTACCCGTCCAGACCGTTATCACAAGGTTAAACCAGTTGCAGCAAATATCAGTTTGATTGTAATAGTATTTTCTCCCCTTCCTGAGCCAGCTCCGACATTAATCGACCGTTATTTAGTTGCTTGCGCAGACGCTAATATTCCTGCGCTTTTAGTCTTAAATAAATCAGATTTACTCACTGAAAATGACCCAATTCTCACGCTATTAGAAGAATATAAAACTTTGGGTTATGAGGTGATGATTTGTCAGTCTAAAAAGGGAGATATCTCTGCTTTATCTGAACGTTTAGATGGCGAAACGGTAGCTTTCGTTGGTCAATCGGGTGTAGGGAAAAGTTCTTTAATTAACGTATTAATTCCAGATGCAGAGCAAAAAACAAATATTATTTCTGAAAACTCTGCACTCGGTCAGCACACAACAACCTCTACACGTTTAATGAATTTCGGTAAAAATGGCGCGTTAATCGACTCACCAGGAATTCGTGAATTTGGGCTTTGGCATCTTGATTTAGAAAAAATTCGTATGGGCTTTCCAGAAATTGAAGCACATTTGGGTTCTTGCCAATTCCGTAATTGCACCCATACTCATGAAAAGAACTGTGGGTTAAAACACGCAGTAGAATCTGGTGAAATTTTACCACGGCGCCTAGATAGCTTTTTGCGTTTAAATGATGAGATTCAAGAAGCACAGCAAAAAAACTAATTTTCTGTCCGCTTTGCACTTGAAGTGGTGATTTTGATCACCATCTATATACGCTATACTCTAGGTCAATTTTGTTTTTAATTTTTTTAGGTGACTTGTGGAACGCTGGTTAGAGTTTATGGGGAATCACCCCATTTTGTTTGGTACGCTCGGAGTCTTGGTCGTGTTGTTCTTCATTTTTGAAGGTCAACGTAACGGTCGTAAAATTTCACCACAGTCGCTTGGTATTTTAGTGAAAGCGAAAAATGCCATACTGATCGACTTGCGCGATAGTAAAGACTTCCGTGAAGGTCATATTAGTGGCAGCCGCAATATTCCTTTCAGCCAAATTGCAAGTCATGCTGATGAATTAAAAGCAAGTGAGCGTCCATTGGTATTTATTTGCAACCTCGGGCAAGTTGCTGGTAGTGCTTTGCAAAAAGTTGCTCACCATGACAGCTATCGTCTTGATGGTGGTATTAGTAACTGGAAAGCACAAGGCTTACCTCTTGTAAAAAGCAAACCAAAAGCTTAAGGAAAATTATTATGACTGCAAATGTCATTGTTTACTCAACTTCTGTATGCCCGTATTGCGTTCGAGCTAAACAGCTACTTGAGCGTAAAGGTATTGCTTACAAAGAAGTAAATCTTTCTGTTGAAGCACCGGAAGTACGTGTTGAATTAATGCAACGCACGAATCATCGTACTGTCCCACAAATTTTTATTAACGATCAGTTTATTGGCGGTTTTGACCAACTTTATGCTTTAGAGCGTGAAGGTAAACTCGACGAATTATTGGCTTAACATCGCATCCATATTAAGGAAAAAACAATGAGCGAAGAACAACAAGTTCAACCACAATTAGCTTTAGAGCGTATTTATACAAAAGATATTTCTTTTGAGGTTCCAGGGGCGCAGGTTTTTACTAAACAATGGCAACCTGAACTCAATATCAATCTTTCTTCTGCTGCAGAAAAAATTGATCCAACTCATTTTGAAGTTTCTTTAAAAGTTGTGGTACAAGCCGATAACGACAACGAAACAGCGTTCATTGTAGATATCACTCAATCAGGTATTTTCTTGATTGATAACATCGAAGAAGATCGCTTACCGTATATTTTAGGCGCTTATTGCCCAAATATTTTGTTCCCGTTCTTACGTGAAGCGGTAAATGATTTAGTGACTAAAGGTAGCTTCCCACAGTTACTTCTTACTCCAATCAACTTTGATGCAGAGTTCGAAGCAAATATGCAACGTGCTCAAGCTGTTGAAGGTCAAGCTTAATTTTATAGCTTGCTCTAAACTAAAAAAACCGCGCAATTCGCGGTTTTTTTATGTCTGCTATTTCACTTATTAAGAATCAAGTGAATGAAGCTGAATAGTTGGAAATTGAAAACCGCGGCAAGATAATTCTGAGCGCCATGCCACTGTTAGCATCATATTGCCTAAAACAAAATTTTGATAAGCAAATGTCCCAATAAGTGGATGAGAACATATTCCGCCATTGTCTGTAGGATGTGCTTGAGTATTTAAAGTGTTTAAATCTAATCGTATACCGAGACCTGATGCTTTTAGAACAGCTTCTTTAGTCGTCCAGACTTTAAACCAGTATTCTCTGTCTTGTTCTAAGCTTAGCCACGTTTCATATTCATCAGGATGAAATGCATGCTGGGCTAAAGCTTCCAAACGAACTTTACGGTCTAGTTCTTCAACATCGACACCGATATCTTTAACATGCGGGCTCATCGCTAAAGCATAATACTGTTGGCTATGAGAGTGATTGAAATCTAAATCGTGATTCAATAAATATGGCTTGCCATGCTCATGCTTTGCAAACGCTAAATCCGTTATTGTAATTTGTAATTTCTGTGCTATCAGCTCGTTTCTAATGTTATGTATCTGCTGTTTTTTATAATGATTAAATGTACGAAAGTCAGGGAAATCTTGTTTAGATTTTAAAAGAAGCTGGGACAATGTCTGGGTGTAGACTTCAATATTACGCTTAGACATTATCCCGACCTTATTTAAAATTAATTAGAATTTAACCACGTCGCCTTTTAAGGTAACCCCCGCCATCATGGCACCTTTATAGCAATCGTAAGTTGTCGTACTTGTGGTTTCATTAGCTTTAAAATAGCTCACAATATTGGTAACCGCGTTTGCACCTTGTGCTTTAGCATTGTTTTGCATTTGGATGAGTGCTGAACGTAAAACCCAATCACAAGACGTTGCTGCTGACTTACCAAAACCATTGGTCTTTTTATTGGTTACTGCATCTTTTTGAATGACTTTACCACCAGACTTTGTACCCTTTAAATAAAACTTTACTGAACCATCTAAAGTGCCATCTGCAACTGCACGGTCTACAGCTTCTTTAAAATTTAACTGATGTACTTCATCTCCAGCCTGAACAGTGGCAGTAAAACCCGCACTTAGCATTGCTACAAATAAAAGTTTTTTATTTAACATTGTTGTGTTCCTTATTGTTTAACACGTTTAAAAATAAGCGAAGTATTAATTCCGCCAAAAGCAAAGTTATTGCTCATAATAATGTCAGCATCCAGAGTTCTTGGCTGCTGAACGATATAATCCAGATCACCGCACAGTGGATCGACTTCATCTAGATTTAAAGTTGGAATAAAGCGACTACGGTTCATCATTTCAATGCTCAGCCAAGCTTCAATAGCCCCACACGCCCCCAGCGTATGTCCAAAGTAGCTTTTTAAAGAGCTGATCGGCTTACGTCCCAAAACTGCTGCTGTCGCCTGACTTTCAGCCACATCCCCCTGATCAGTTGAGGTGCCATGCGCATTTACATAAGCAATGTCTTTAGCTTCTACAGATGCATCTTTAAGTGCCAATTGCATACAGCGACCCATCATTTCTGACTCGGGGCGAGTGACATGTTGACCATCAGTATTGCTACCGTAGCCGATCACTTCTGCATAGATATGGGCACCTCGAGCTTTGGCATGTTCGTATTCTTCTAAAATTAAACAGCCTGCCCCTTCACCAATCACCAATCCATCTCGCTTAGCATCAAATGGTCGTGGTGTTTTTTCTGGTTGGTCATTCATTCCACTGGTCGCGAACAATACATCAAAAACCGCAGCACCTGCTGCACTGAGTTCTTCTGCACCACCAGCAATCATGACCTGTTGTTTGCCATATTTAATCGCTTCATAGGCTTGCCCAATGGCCATAGAACCAGAGGTACATGCACTTGATGTCGGTAAAGTTAACCCTTTTAGACCAAAATATACGGTCATGTTCACCGCACTTGTATGAGCCATCATGCGGATATAGGTTGTTGCATTGATCTTATTCATGCTCTGATGAAGCAACATGCTTGCAAACTCACCCACGGCCTCTACACTGCCCGCAGAAGAACCAAATGCAACACCCGCTTCGCCACTAGACAAAATTTCGTGTCCAAGCAAGCCAGCATTTTGCAAAGCAGTTTCGGCACAAACCACAGACATGAGCGCAACACGACCCATACCACGGGTGACTTTACGGTTAAAATGTTTTGGAACATGAAAAGTTTCAACAGGTCCAGCAAGCTTAGTCCGAAGGTCAACATACTGTTCCCACTCCGGCATGTAGCGAATACCACTTTTAGCGGCTTCAAATTGGGCAAAAATCTCATCAGAGGTTTCACCTAAAGAAGTAATCCCTGCCATTCCTGTCACCACAACGCGTTTCATCAGATGAGTCCCCCATTCACAGAGATAACCTGTCGGGTCACATAAGAAGCTTCATCTGAACACAAGAATTTCACCACGCTAGCAACTTCATCGACCTGTCCCATGCGTTGTAACGGAATCATTTTAAGTGCATGCTCTTTGACTTCATCGGTAACCATTTCAGTTTCAATCAGGCCGGGTGCTACACAGTTCACGGTAATTTTTCGCTTGGCCAATTCGAGTGCCAAGGCCTTGGTCGCACCAATCAACCCTGCTTTTGCAGCACTGTAGTTGACCTGACCACGATTGCCCATAATGCCAGAAACCGAAGATAACGTGACGATACGACCGCCTTTACGCAAATGGATCATTGGCATAACTAATGGTTTTAATACGTTATAAAAACCATCTAAGGAAGTCGAAATAACTTCATCCCAATCTTGATCTGTTAAAGCTGGGAAAGCACCATCATGGGTAAGACCTGCATTCAATACAACACCATAGAATGCACCGTGTTGCTCTACATCTTGTTCTAAAATTTGCTGAACCGTCTGGCGTTCAGTGACATCAAACATTAAATAATGGCTATTTTGTCCTAGCGCTTGAATCTCTTGTACGACTTGCTCGGCATCTGCCTGACGCGAACGTGCATGCACAGTTACATCAAAACCCGCCTTTGCAAGTTGTAATGCAATCGCTTTCCCAATTCCTCGACTTGAACCCGTTACTAAAATTCGTCTTGTCACAATGTATTCCTAATTCTTTGTGGTTATTCAAATGGTGTTTCTGTTGGCTCAAATACACTTAACGTTGCCTGAATGCAGTGTTCAGCATATTTGATTTCACAGGAAAATTGCCCAAGTCCTTCATGAAAATATTGTTGTTCTATTTGAATGATCAATCGTGAACCTAAAGCGAAATATGGGATTGGTAAATTTAACTTACGTGTTCCCAATAAAAAACCGACTTTTGGCGCTTGTTTTGACTGCTGACCTTGCCAGCCTGAATAAGCGCTGATGGTTTGTGCCATAATTTCAATACTTGCCCATGTCGGCAAGCCTTCTGCTTCACAGAACATGAGCTCGGGTGTAATCGTGAGTTCTGCTTGTGCCCGCCCTTCTGCCACATCAGTTAAATGGTCAATAAAAACCATGGGCTGCTCATGAGGAATATATTGAATTGCATCAAGTTTCATCAGGGCTTCACTCCAAAAACAAGACTAATATTACTTCCCCCAAAAGCGAAAGAATTACTCATCACATAGCGGATGGGCTGTTTTAGCGCGGCATCTAGCACATAATTTTGGTCAGCCAAATCTGGATCAATCTCAATGTTTTGATGCACTGGCAACCAACTTTGATCTTTTAGAACTTGTTCACAAATAAAAGCTTCTATAGCGCCAGCTGCACCGAGGCAATGTCCAGTTTTGTGTTTGGTGCTACTTAAAGCAACTCGATAATCACCAAAAACTTGTCGTACGGCCTTAATTTCCATTGCGTCATTTTGTGGAGTTGCTGTGCCATGCAAGTTGATATAACCAACCTCTTGAGCTGAAATATGAGCCATATCTAGTGCACGTTGCATAGCTAAAGCCGCACCTTTGCCTTCAGGATGTGGAGCCGAAATATGCCATGCATCCATCGATTCACCAGCACCCATTAACATCACAGGAGCAGTGGCTTTACTTAATACAAAAAATGCAGCAGCTTCACCAATATTAATGCCATCACGTTTCACGCCGCAGGGTTGGCAAGTCCGTTCAGATAAACTTTCTAGGCTATTAAATCCATTTAGTGTCAACTGACACAAGGTATCAACGCCACCCACCAGTACAACATCGGCTAAATCTGCATGAAGTAATCGCTGACCCGCGGCTAATGCTTTAGCGCTTGAAGAACAAGCGGTCGAAATAGTATATGCAGGCCCTTCCCATCCTAAGTACTGCTGCAATGCTTTTGCTAAACAGCTCATTTCTTGTGGATAGTGAGATATTGAAAGAGCAGTTTTCCCTTGAAAATATTGCTTAAGTAATAATTCATTATCTGCAATACCAGAAGTCGATGTGCCAACGACAATTGCCAAACGTTTATTTTCAAAGGATGCCGTATAGACTCTTAACGCTGCTTCGATTTCAGATAATGCAGTTAATGCAAAACGTAGATTACGTGAATCTACAGACTGTAAGGTGTCTGGTACATTCGAGCATAATTGATGTGTATATTGCCCCACCCAAACATTACGATCAGCAATTAAATCATCTCGCAAACTTAAGGTTTGCTGTGGCTGTTGTAATGCCTGCTTGATTTGATGAAGTTCGCAACCTAATGCAGATAAACCGACACTTAATTGTATGCCTACTGCCATTGTGGCTGCATTTTCTGAAGGTAAATGTTTCATGGTGTAGGACTTTCTTCTGTCTGCAACGTATTTTCAATCGAACTCAGCGTCATGGTATAAGGGACTTGTTCATTAATCAATTCAATGCTTCCTTGCCCTTGTTTAAGCTGCAACACAGGCTGCTTTTCAATATAAACAACCTGCATGCCTGCTTGTTGTTTCATCTCTACTGCTTGCTGCCCTAAATGTGAAAATTGAGGGTATGTCGCAAACAAAAGGTCACGTACCACAAACTCAAAAGGCAATAAACGCATTTGATCAATACGTTGTTCAATATGAACCCGATGTCCATCAAACTGTAACTTAAATAATTGTTGACCTGTCAGGCTCAAAGCCACCATATCCAGTACAGCACCCTTTTGCTGTTGGTATAACAAGAAGCTAAAACTTTGCTGCTTCCACTGAACTTCAACCTGATCTTGCCGTTGATAAGCTTGTGCCTGCCATAGTGGGCTTTGCAGCCCTTTGGCGTGTGGCATAACCTGACAACCATTTAAAAATATAAAGCTACTGAGTAATATCGTTGCCCATTTGCGTTGCATGATTACCCCTCAAGTGCCTGTTCTTGTGCCAAACCCTCACGACAATATTCTGCCAAAGTAGTAAGTCTACGTTTGGCATTTTTATGGATTGGATTTTTTTCATCCCACGCATAACCCGCCAGTAATGAAGAAATCATACGGCGAATGCCTTCATTCTGATTTTGTGAGAACACTACATCTTGAAACTCGCCTTCATACCATGACTCAACATAGGCACGAAACACCTGAATACCACGGCGTAATGGTTTTTCATATTCTTGCAACCAGTCTACCTGCTCACCTTGCAAGACACGCTCAACCAAAGGTACAGCCAAGCTGGAAGATTTTAAAGCGATCGTCACACCCGATGAAAAGACGGGATCTAGAAACTCACCCGCATTACCTAATAGTGCATAGTTGCGGTCTGCCAAGTGTTTTACATTCGCTGAGTAACCCACCAAGGTCCGCACTGGTGTATCAAATTTTGCACGGCTCAATACATGTGACAAACTTGGCTCATCGGCTAAAATACGCTTAAACATTGCCTCAGGTTCATTATCTTCAGCATTTTCGACTGTGTATTTGTCAAAAAAATCTTGTTCTGCAACGACACCAAAAGAAGCACGTCCATCTGCAAATGGAATCAGCCAATACCATGCGCGATGATCTTTTTCGTGCACAGTAATTAAAATTTTATTGCGGTCAAACTCAGGGTCGTCTGTAATCCCATCTTCAATGTGGGTAAACAGTGCACGACGTACCGGAAAGTTTGATGGGCTCTCTAAATCTAAAAGCTTTGGTAAAATCCGCCCAAAACCACTCGCATCTAACAAAAACTTGGTTTGAATTTGATAACGCTGTTGTTCTTCATCTAACACGGTAAGTAAGGGTTGTTCAGATGCAACATCAACATCTAAAACCTCATGTCCAAAGCGTATGTCAGCACCATAAACTTGTGCCTGCTTTGCGAGTAAGTTGTCAAAATCTGCACGGCGAACTTGCCAAGTAGTTCCCGGTCCATCCGTAAATTTTTCTGTAAAGTCATAAAAGCTACGTTGTTTACCGCGTAAAAAAGCCGCGCCATTTTTAAATTGAAAAGCGTATTGATCAACATGCTCACGGACCGTTTCGAGTAAACCAGCTTCTTCTAAGAACGCCATAGATTGCGGTAACAATGACTCCCCAATCGAAAAACGCGGGAAATACTGTTTTTCAATGACCGTAACGGTATAACCCTTTTTTCTAAGAAGTGCCGCAGCAGAACTACCTGATGGTCCAGCCCCAATAATTACAACGTCAATTTTTTCTATAGTGCTCATAGCACAACTTCCTTTTTAATTTATTCAAATTATGAATGGTCTTGTAAATTCACGATATGTTTTTCATCTGCGGGGGTTAATAAAGTCGCATAGATAAACGAGAAAATAACCCCGAATAAAACCGTTAAACCAAAACAATGAATTGCGTAAGTATGGCTAAATGAAAGTAATCCAAAGCCAAGTAAGGTGGACATCATACATAAAAATAACGCCATTCCAACCACTTGCGGGTGATCATGTCCATGTCGGTAAAAAATTGCATAGTCGACTCCAATCCCGATAATCAGGAAAGTTGCCATAATACTAAACAGGTTAATCTCGACACCTAACCATGCCTGAACAGCAAAAGTGCTCAGTAATGCCAAGCTTACTGGCAGGACCAAAGGCACAATCGAACTTAGCCCATAAATAAGCGCCAAACCAACCGCCAGACCAATTAAGGCATAAATCAGAAGATGCTGAGCCTGCACTCGATGTTCAGCAAACATTTGCGACATTGCAGTAATGGGTTGCTGGAAATGTATGTGATCATTCTGAAGCTGCTTCAACACTTCAGGTTGTTTCACCCCTGTCACCATCACTAATCGTTCATTGGCTTGAGGCTGTAAAAAAGCTAAAGGATGATCTTTAAATACCGAAAAATCTAATAGTGGTTGTGTTGCCAGTTGCTGTTGCCACTGTAAAACATCTGTGACATTTAGCCCCATGCTTTGGGCATATTGCTGCAAAGTCGCTTTTGGAATATTTCTTAATAGTTGTAGATTATTTTGCTGCTCTGCCAATGGTGGAACCCATTGTCCCAAAGCTTGAAATGCACTGATTTTTCCTTTTGCTTGCAACTGTTGTAATTGCCCTATCAGTTGCTGCTCTTGTTGCTGCATTTCATTTGCAGAGGATGCTCGTACTACAAAATAATCACTGCTTTGTTGCTGGCCAAATTGCTCACGAACAGCTTGGTCTTGCTGTTTCAGACTGGCATCCATCCCTTGTAAGTTACGGATGTCATCGTTACTTTTGAGATAGAAAAGACTCACCGTACTCACTGCTAAAATGGCTGCAATCAAGCCATAACGTATTTTAGCTCGTTGTTGAAACCATAAGCGTGCTTGTCCAATCCACGACAATGCTCGTATGGCTGGCTGAGCATTGAGTGCAGGTAACCTTGGTAATAGCAGTACACTACTGATCCACGCCGCGGTTAATCCTACAATTGAAAAGACTGCAATCTGCTTGAACCCAGGAAATGGAGTAAAACTCAAAAAGATATATGCAACCAATGTAGTCATTAAGCCCATAAACAAGCTTGGCAATAGTGGTTTTAAAATTTGAAAACCGCCAAGCTGTCTATGCTGTGATTGCATCGCCATAAAATAAAATGAAAAATCGACACAAACACCAATCAGACTCGCACCAAACACCAATGTCATCAGGTGAATTTCACCAAACACCCAATGTGTAACCGCAAATGCAACAAAGCTTCCAGTTGAAACAGCAATAAATTCGGTTGCCAAGGGTCGCAATGAACGAAAGCCAAACCAAACCAGAAAAATTAAGCCCAGTGTCGAACCGACACCAATGGTTGAGATTTCCTGTTTAGCCGATTGCGTCCCAAAATTTGAAAATAAAATAGTTCCAGTCCAATGAGATTTTAATCCCATTGCAGCTAACTTTTGCTTAGTTTGCTCAATCCAAGTAGAGGTCTGTTCTTGATAATCAATGTTGTATGGGCTTTGAGTCAACTGTAATACGAAAAGCCGAGAGATACCTTGCTCATGGTGAATGGTTGCAAAGCCCTGCTCCATTTCAATATCTTGTTGTGACGGATTCGCCAACTGCATGGCATAACGAGGGAACAACAATAGCGGGTCTTGCTTAAGTGACTCAGCAGTGACAGGCATGCCGGGACTCATCATCTGCATCAGACTTTGTTCCGTCAGTGCCTCGTAATCCAGCTTTTGTAATAAGGCTTGATCTTGAGCACTCAACAAACCTGCTCGATGTTGATACAACTGTTTTGCAAATTGATCAAGATCAAGTTGTGGCTTGAGTGGCTGCCACAACTGACTTTGCTTGGCCTGCGCTGTTAAGAAATGAGTCGCTTGTTGTATCGCAGCTTCATCTTTGGCATCTACCACCACAAATACTTTATTGTTGAGTTGCTCATTCATGTACTGCTGAGTACGTGCAAGTTCTGGGTCTTGCTGAACTTTAGGCAATAACGCAAAAATATTAGTTTGAATATGAATATCTTTATTCAGCCACGTCACGCCAAGCCCCACCGCGATCAGTAGCAGAGCAATTAACCAAAGCGCGGTGAACTTATTTTGCCAGTTGGAAAAGCGCATGCTCAGCAGCCGTTAGAGTCGTCGGTTGAGAAGTCTGGTGACTAAAACGAATGGTCGTCAAATTATTGGCTTTTTCGGTAATCACAATTTGGTTAACGTACTGTTGCCCTTGCGCATCAACACGCACAAACAGCTTTTTAAACAGGCTACTTTTTGGAGTTAAGCTCATGCTCCAGCCAGCAGGGCTGTAATTTGCACTTACCACATTAAAGTTTTTTGCCAAGGCCTGTTCATTACCTGACATTAACTGCAAAAATAAAGTTGCTACAGAGCTATAAGGTGATTGATCAACTTGTATTTGGCTAAATGTACGCTGAGTTTTCTGTACCAATTTGGTTGGGGTAACAATCAAATCTGCTTGCACAGGTCGTTTGATTTGCCATGCCACGCCATAAGATTTTGCGAACAATAACGAGCCGTTCGACACAAATGTTTTATTCAACGATGGCAGTTTTTTTTGCTGTTCGAAATCAGCACGAACGGTAGGAGACTGTGACAATTGCTGAAAAATTTGAGTAATCTGTGCCGGTGCTGCATAGACCGCACTTAAACTGCCCATCCATATAGCAGTACCTAAACCTAAAGTTTTGATGAATTGAGACATCACGCATTCCTCTTCGGTTGAAACTCAGACCACGCATTCAAACGATCAAACAAAACTTGAGGTGACTGAAAACACATTTCACGAGCTTCAATATTCACCGCCACTTGAGTGGTATAACCTTTAGTTAAACGTTTCCCAGACTCAGCATCAAAAATCAGATAATCAATTTTCAAACGGTTTTCCCATTCTTTTAAAATGGCTCGCACTCGAATCTTTTGTTCAAACTCAATACCGTATGCATAGCGAACATGGCTTTCAATCACAGGCCATGCATAGCCTGATTCTTTCATCTGCATATAGTTGTAATGAAATTGATCGAGCAATTTACAGCGCGCAATCTCAAAATATTTTAAATAGTGTCCATGCCAAACCACATTCATGGTATCGACATCATGAAATGGAATTTCAATGATTACATCAGCATGCATTGGCTCACCTTATCCCATAAATTCTGGTTGATTAAACAATTCAAGTTGGTCTAAACGATCAACAATCTGTTGTAATTCGGTTTGTAATGGTCGGTCTTCTTCGACAAATGCAAAGCTTTGTAAGGTCCATTGCATAAACGTTTGCAATGTTGGACTTAACTGTGTGGTTAAACCTTTTAAATGAATGGCCTGCACACTGGCACAGCAGAGGGCTGCAACCACTTGTTGGGTTAAGGTGATCACGCGGCTCGCATCACGGGCAGCAATGGTTCCCATACTGACTTTGTCTTGGTTATGGCATTCGGTTGAGCGTGAAAAAATCGACGCTGCCAAAGTGTTTTTTAAGGCTTCAGCTGTCCACGCCGACACCCCGATTTGCACAGCTTTAAAACCATGATTCAGTGGTAAACGTTCAGCCGTTGCCCCTGTTAAATTACGTGGCAAACCATGATTCATTTTATGATCGACCAATTGTGCAATCTGTCTATCCATCAAGTCAGCAATATTGGCAATCATAATTTTTAAGCTATCCATTGCTTGTGCAATGTGCCCACCGTAAAAATGCCCGCCATGCAACACACGCATGCCTACAGGATCAATCAATGGATTGTCATTACTTGAATTCAGTTCATTTTCAATAAACTGACGTAACCATACTTTTGAATCTTCAAACACACCAATAATATGCGGTGCACAGCGCAAAGAATAACGATCTTGCAAACGCGGACTTTGATGTGCTATTTGTACTTCACTGTTGAGCCAATCACGTAATTGTTTGGCAATCTGCTGCTGCCCCAGATGAGGTTTCTGAGCAAATAGTACTTCATCAAAATGGCTTGGATTACCTTCCAGTGCCAATACATTTAGAGCTGTAATCAAAGTACTTGCGAGTGCAATCTGCTCTGCTTTTTTATAATTTAAACAAGCAATCGCCGTCATCACGGCAGTGCCGTTCATAAGCGCCAAACCTTCTTTAGGTCTGAGTGTTAATGGTTGCAAACCTTTTTCGGCATACACTTGAGCAACAGGGGTAATTTGTCCATCAATATAGACATCACGCTCCCCGATTAACGTTCCAGCAATGTAAGACAACGGCGTTAAATCACCGCTTGCCCCCACCGAACCTTCAGATGGAATGACTGGAATCACATTTTCATTCAGCAACCAAACCAATCGTTCAAGCAATGCCAAAGACACACCTGAATAACCACGAGCCAACGAACATAAACGCGTCACCACTACTGCACGTGCAGTGATCACATCTAAGTTTTCACCTAAACCACAACCATGAAAACGTGAAAGATGTAGCGGTAACTCATTGACCTGATGTAATGGCACTTCAACTAAACATGAGTCACCATAACCCGTAGTCACGCCGTAAATGACACCTTCTTCTTCAAGTAACTGATCGAGAAAATCAGCACCTTTTTGAATTAGGTCACGCCATGAAGATGACTCAGGTAACGCAACCAGACATTCGCCTCTTGCGACCGAAACGACATCTTCAATACTCAGTGGCTGTTCACCTACGGTTAAAACACGCATGTTATTTCGTCCAAAAATTATAAAAATTAAACCATTGATAAGGGGCACGTACACAATGCTGTTCTAATACGGCAACATACGTTTTAGTTATGGTTTGCATACTTTCAATACGGTTAGCGCGGGGTAAATTTACCTGCTCGGCAATTGAATGAATATGAACTTGGAACTGTTGTTGCACACGGTAGCAAAACACTGCAATAACAGGTACTTTCAGTAAATTTGCCAAGATCCATGCGCCTTGTGGAAAGGCTGCTGATTCCCCTAAAAAGTCGACATGCTGTACACGATCTGACTGCACAGGTACACGATCCGCAGCAACAATCACCCACTCACCCTGTTGCATTTTGTCTTGTAAAATCATAGCAGTTTCAATACCCAACTCATCGACGGGCAATAAGCAAACATCGGCCTTATCATTTAGCTTTTTCAAAAACTCATTAAACTTGGTCGCGTGTTTTTGATAAACCAGCACATTAATTTTCTGGGGATGTTCTGACTTAATTGCCCGAAGCAATTCAATATTGCCAAAATGGGAAACCACAATCAGCGCCCCTTTTTGGTAGTGCCGAGAAAAGTTTTCATGCCCAAAAACTTCTAGATTTTGCTCTGAGATATGACCTAGCCAACCTTCAATCTTATCTAAAATACATTCACCAAATTGCATAAAATGCGTATAGCTATTTGCCCAAGTTGGTTCGTGGGTAAAGGGAGACTGTGTTCCAGCAAAATGATGCAGTTTTTGTAAATAAATTAAGGAAGCTTGTCGTGCTGTGGCGGCAAACAACCAATACCACATAATGACAAAGTACATCATCAACTTGCATAACCAACGTCCACCAAAACGGTAAAACCACAACATAAGCATGAGGGGCACCATGCCTCCTCGCTCTTTAATGTCATTCCATTTTGGAGAAGCTGAATCTGACATAATTAACCTTGCAGCTTTTGTTTTAACAGCTTCGGTAAGCGAATCAGCATACCCATAAACAAGCTTGCATGTGCTTTGCTCAGCCCTAAGTTATCTCGCCAGACATGAAAATGGGAGATGCCCTGCTCTGGATAAACAACAGGTGTCGGCACATTAATAAATTGGGTATTTTCCCATTTTAAACGTACTAAAATTTCGCTATCAAAACCCATACGTGGCTGAAACTTAGCGCTGTTCAAAACTTTAATAGTGCTCTCGAGCGGATACACGCGAAACCCACACATACTGTCTTTAATTTCAAAAGACAAACTATTAAGCCACACCCAAAAATGGGTAATGTAACGTCCGTACAACCGTTTTTTAGGAATAGATTCATCAAAGTACGGCTGACCAATCACCATAGCTCTGGGATGTTGCTGGGACTGTTCAATAAATTTAGGAATGTCATCCCAGTGGTGCTGCCCATCTGAATCAAGTTGTAAGGCATGGCTTAAACCCAACTCATGTGCAGCAAGCAATCCTGTAATCACAGCTTGCCCTTTGCCCTTATTCACTTCATGTTCAATTAAATGAATTTGTGAATATTGATCGGCCAATGCCCGTAAAATCTGGCTACAAGCATCATCACTTCCATCATTTACCAATACAATCGGCAAATGGAAGCGGTCTAGATAGGCAATCAAGTCAGCTAAATAATGGGGATGGTTATAAACTGGGATAACAAAGCCATAGTTGGTCTGCATTTTTAACCCTCTACTTCCGTTTGCAAAGCGAATAATAAACGCCCAGAAGCCAAAATCTGTTCTGAATCGCGTAGCTCAAAACTCACTTTATGCTCTTTTCGAGAAAGCTTAAGTTGTACAATTGCATAAGGACGGATCAGATTTTGAAATTTTAGCTGTTCATAACCCTGACACCAATTTAAGTCCGACCAAATTGATTTAGCAAAATGTTGTAAAAAACCTATTTGTCCGACCCCAGGATAAATCGGTTGTGTTGGGAAATGCCCTTTAAAACACGCTAACTCTGGTGGAAACTCAAGGCTCAAAATATAGTCATCTGAACTTTGAGACTGCGACAAAACCACAGGTTGTAACATAGGCTTAAATAGAGTCTGTAAATAGCTTTTATTGAGTTTAGACTGAGAATTTTGCGGTAGCTGACTTAGGAAACGCCATTGACGTGGAATCGCTATAGTTTCCAAGCTGTCTTTCAACTGTAGTTTTAAATGACCAACAAAAGCCGACTTACCTAGTTGCTGTAACTGTTCCCGTGCATCTTCTTTTAAAACAACAATACATCCCAATATTTGACGATGCTCATGTTCAAGTACCAGTACATGACATTGCTGTACTGCATCTAAAGCTTGAATGCTTTGCTCGATCGCATCTAGGCTCAGGCGCTTTTCTTCAAGTTTAATAATTCGATCTGTACGCCCCATCAGCTTAAAGGTCTGACACGTTGCATCTGACCATGCTGCGCCATCACCTGTGGTAATCCAATCATCCTCATAGGCATGATTACTCTTTACCATGAGCTGTTGGTCTTCAATACAAATAGCCACATTGCTAAAAGCAGTCCAAGCATCCTCATCTTTAGCACGATGGGCAATACCACCTGTTTCAGAACTTCCCAAAACTTCAATAATCGGACGGTTTAAGAAAGGGCGAACACCACTTTCTAGCTTGCCACCAGAACTAAAGACCATTTGACAGTGTTGCAAAACGACATCGGTTGTCCAACGTTTTAATAATGCAGGACTTGAGATCAAATAATTGCTTAATCCCAACATTTCTAATTGTTTTTGAGCCTGTACTACATCTTCAGGAAATGCCATTTGAGGGGAATAAAAACTTCGACCCGCCGCTAGTGGTAGCAATAATTTAAATAATAATCCATAAATATGCTGATGACTGACCGTTGCGATCGCAATTGCATGCTCATTGAAAGTAAAGCTCTGGCTTAATCCTTGAACTTCATTTAATAATTGTCTTAATGTTCTTGGGATTTTTTTAGGCTCCCCCGTTGAACCTGATGTATAAAAAAACAGTTGCGCCTGCTCTAAAAAAGCATCATCTAAGGTTAAAGATAAAGGAACAACTTTTTCAACATCTTGACGCTTTAAAAAATAAATCTGCTGCGCTGCGAAATCTTGTTCTAATTCGCGTACTCGATTTGGTGGTAAAAGTACCTGTTTTTCTGCTAACAAAGCGGCAAAAAATAAAACCAGAAATTCATAGCTGTCTGCTTCCCATAATGCCCAAGTTAAATTTTCCATTTGAGCAATTGCAGCAGCTTGTAAGGCAACATCCTGCCAAAATTGAGTAAAACTGGTCGAATGTAGAGCAGCATCTATACAAAGTGGATGAGCTGAATCGATGAATTTTTGAAAATGACAGTGCATAATTTTTAATTAATGATTTGTAGAATGTAAACGCTGATGTCGCTTACGCAAAATAAATTCACCAACGAACAAAATGCCCATCAGCACATAAGAAATAAAGCCATTATAAATGACCCAAACCTGAGTCGATGTAAAAAGTACGGTGCTTAAAGCAATCAATGCATTACAGAAAAAGAAAATGCACCATACCTTAGTCACCTGTCTGGTCCACTGCACACCAGAAGGAGGTAAATCAGGTTCAATGAGTCGGGCAAAGCGTTCAATCATAGACGGTGGTTTTATCAGTGTCATTGCAAAAATAACCAATGCACCCAAACTCATGCCAACCGGATATAACTTTAACCAAGCATGATTATGTGACAGCAAGCTAAGACTGCCACAAACAATGGCAAAACCAGTTAAAGGCCATAATAATGAGTTGCCTTTACTAAAAAGTCTGACCACACCTAATCCGATGAGTAACACACTCACCCAAACAAATTGACCGTGCGTCAAACTCCAACCCACAATAAAGGGATACAACACAAAAAGTGCTGTAATCATCCCTTTAATCACGAGCTTCATTCAGCAGTCATATTCCGAATAACCGTCACAACATCAAGTACGGTTCGCACATTTTTAAAATCTTCAGGTTTTACTTGCTTACCCGTTAACTCTTTAATTTTTACAACTAAATCAACCGCATCAATACTGTCTACATCAAGATCTGAATATAAGTTTGAATCGAGTTGAACAGACTCCGGTTCAATTTCAAACAAATCTTCCATCCATTCGCGGAGTTTAGTTAATACTTGCTCTTGAGATAACATCATCATACTCCTTATGACTTCTGCTGTGCTTCAACTAAAGCAACTAAACTTTGGATTGATTTAAAATGCTGTTTGGTTTCATCCGACTCCGCATTTAAATGAATGTTGTAACGCTTTTTCAAAGCCAGTCCCAACTCCAGTGCATCAATCGAGTCTAATCCTAAACCTTCTCCAAATAATGGAGCTTCTGTATCAATATCTGCAATAGTAATATCTTCTAGTGCCAAAACATCAATAATCATTTGCTTTAGTTCATCAGCAAGATTGCTCATTTCACGATAACTCTTCATCAAAAATTTTATAAAAACTACGACTTAACTGACGAACTTGTTTAGGTCCTACTGTTAAATCATCTAACAAATCTGAAACTTGTACAGCATCGAGTACTTTCACTTCGATATGAAATGGTCGAGATGGTACGTGGTACCATTTTTCATTCTTGGTTAATGTCGATGGTGTACAGGTAATAATTACTGGGCGAATTGGTACATTTGCACGGATGGCAATGTTGGCTGCACCGCGCTGAAACTCGTTGAGGGTCATCCCTTTTTCAGTGCGCGTTCCTTCCGGAAAAATTAAAAGAGAAGCCGCATTGTTTTCTTTTAGACGCTTTACACAGTCTTCAACAAACTGCTGAGAACCTGCATTTAAAATATAGCCTGCGCTTTGTACTGGTCCTTTGGTAAATGGGTTCGACCAAAGAGACTGCTTCACAACACAATTAGCCTGCTGCATCATACCAATTAGTACTACAACATCAATCAAACTCGGATGATTGGCGATGACTAGCTCTTGGCGACTATTCTGTAGCTTTTCCAAACCTTCAACCGAATAAGTCATGATGCCCAGTTTTACCATCATTTCGGTAAAGCCTTTAAAGCTATACTTAATCACATTCTGTGCACGCTGCTGACGCTTTTCAGAATCAGAGGTTGTGGCATTTAGTACTGGGGCGATAACTGAGGCAATTGCCATACCACCCAAACCGAAACTGGCAAAACTAAAACCAGTTGCAGCCACACGCCAGCAATAATTACCCTTTTGTTTGAGATTTTTAAGATTTAGCATTTGTTCCACCCAAATGCAGATATTAACTGGTCAACATCCTGCCAAAAATGAGCAAAACTAGGACCATCTGCTTCATCTGTATGCGTCCACGAAGTAATTTGTAAATTAGGTTGCTCTAGAGTAACGACAGCAGCCATCGCATAGGCAGGGAAATCGACCGCCTCAGCATAAACTTGGGGTAAGGGTTCATCATAGGCAACGACCAATACCCGCTGGATATCTTTCATTGACTTTAAAAGAGCATAGGCCTCAATCAAACCTTCACTCCATGAACAGCTTAAGCTGGTAGATGGCGTGTCATCCTGACATAAAATAGAATAAAGCCCAGAAATTGCATTATGAACAGACGTTGAAAATTGTGTAGGTGAGGGAGTTTGCTCACTTAAAACGTCTTGCAAGATATTCAACGTTTTAGACTCGTCACCATATCGTGATACCCAAACTATATAATCAGCTTTACTGCCATCTAATGCACCAAGCGCACTATTTAAAGCAAGTTTAGCTAATGGCGATAACCGTCTACGCTGCATAGCTGGAATACAGTCAAGGGCTGTATATGAGGGCTGAGCATGTGTAAATGTGAGCTGAGCAAGATGTAATGTTACCATGCTAAAAGTGAACCCTAAGCAGCATTATTCTGTCGAAATATAAATTATTTTATAAAGATGCTGATTATAGCATTCGTTATGAAATTTACAAAAAATTACGTTTATCATTCACACTTTTTCATAACTCTTGGCACATGCTCATTTATTTGCAATAAAAAACCCAAAGAAGACTTTGGGTTTTTGAACTTTAAAAAGCTTAACGTTTAAACTTTTTCTCAGCTTTTTTGAATTTCTGTACATAACGACGTTTACGTGCCGCAACGCGCTCATCCACTTGTGACTTACGTCCTTCAAATGGGTTTTCCGATGTTTTAAAATCGACACGTACTGGCGTTCCTTCCAGTTTGTAAACTTTGCGGAACACATTCTCAAGGTAACGGCGATAATCCGCTGGGGTTTTGTCGACCTTATTACCGTGAATTACGATCGTTGGTGGATTTTGTCCACCCATATGCGCATAACGCATTTTAATACGCTTACCACCAATCATTGGTGGTTGATGCGCTTCAGTCGCATCATTTAAAATTTGGGTTAATTTCGCAGGAGAAACTTTTAAATGCGATGAATCATAAGCACGATGGATGGTTGGGTACATTTCCCCTACGCCAGTGCCATGCAATGCCGAGATTAAATGAACTTTCGCCCAAGGAATAAAGTCAAAACGGCGATCAACATCCAATTTACACTGTTTACGATCGTATTCGGTCATGTTGTCCCATTTGTTAATGGCAATCACCATGGCACGACCAGCTTCAAGTGCATAACCAATCAAATGTAAATCTTGTTCAACTACGCCTTCACGAGCATCCAACACCACCACAATCACATGTGCATCTTTAATGGCTTGTAGTGTTTTTACGATTGAGAATTTCTCAATCATTTCATCAACTTTACCTTTACGACGCACACCCGCTGTATCAATTAATGTGTACTGACGACCATCACGTTCAAATGGGATATAAATAGAGTCGCGAGTTGTACCAGGTTGGTCAAATGCAACCACACGGTCTTCGCCCAGCAAACGATTGACCAAAGTTGATTTACCCACATTTGGACGACCAATAATCGCTAAACGCAAACCTGTTGCTTTGTCATGCTCTTCTGGATTTTCATCTTCAGGTACGTCTACCAAGACATCCTCAAGCATTTGCTGTACACCACGTCCATGGCTTGCAGCAACTTGTAAGGGTTCACCCATACCAAGTTTGTAGAACTCAACCAACGCAGCTTCTGCATGAACACCATCAACTTTATTGGCAACCAAGTAAACTTTTTTACCCAAAGTACGCAGTTCACGGGCAATTTGTTCGTCCGAAGCCAATAAGCCAGCACGCGCATCAACCACAAAGATAATGATATCTGCTTCATTGATGGCTGTTTTTGACTGCTCGGCCATGTAGTTATCAATACCACCTTCATTTTCACCAATACCGCCAGTATCAACAACAATGAAAGACTTATTCTGATAAGTCGCATCACCATATTTACGGTCACGAGTCAGGCCCGCGAAGTCGGCTACAAGTGCATCACGACTCTTGGTAATCTGGTTAAATAACGTTGATTTTCCGACATTCGGACGACCAATGAGCGCAATAACGGGTTTCATACAATAACCTTAATTCAAGACCAGCCATATCTCATGGCATGAGCATTAAAAACAGTACAGGAGATATATTTTAAGGTCAGAGATGACCATAATAAAAGACGGGGCTTTGAACTGATTTAATTCAAACACCCCGATATTTTTAACAGCGTAATTTGTTAAGCGCTTATTTTAGCACAAGCGAACGAAATTAACGATTCTGCCAAATACTTAAATCGCCTTTTCTGGTCGAAACATAAAGTTGGTTCTCGATAACACGTAATGTATTAACTTCACCACTTGTTTTTGAACGACCAATTAATTTACCTGTTGCAGGTTCAACAAGATGCAATACGCCATCTAAATCACCTACAACAAGATCTTGTCCTAGCACAACCGGATTACTTAAGTGACGGTTTAACAAACTATCATTTTCCCAGATTTTTTCGCCAGACGCTAAATCGTAAGCTGTTAACTTACCATCTGTTGAAGAGACAAATACTTTATTGTCATAAACTTCTGGACGTTTAGTACTGCTCGAATCTTCACTCCAAACTACACGTTGAGAAGCAAGATCGGTTACAGTCACTTGACCTTGGAAACTGGTCGTTACCATAAACTGTCCAGCTACAGTAGGATCACCTTCGATATCAATTAAACGTTGAATATCAGAACGACCTTCGCTTACTGCAACACGACGTTGGAAACGTGGAATACCACTAATCGTATCAATTGCATAAACATATGCATTCGCAGATGCAATTAATACAGTACGAGGATCAAGGCTCACCGGTGATGCTTGACCACGCAAACTAAATTGTACATTTGGTAATTTATAAGCCCAAACTTGTTGGCCCGAAGTAGCATCATGCGCAAATACAGTACCATCATTCGCAATGGTAATAACGCGCCCAGATTGAACCAATGACGGGCTTAACAATGCGCCCGATAACTGTGCAGTCCACTTCTGTTCGCCTGTTGCCTGATCTAGTGCAAAGAGTTGCCCTTTACTATTACCAACAACAACAATTCCTTCAGCAGCTTCAACACCAGAGCTCAAGCCTAATTTGCTGACTTTCTTCTCCCAAATGCGTTGTTTACCACGATATGCAGCTACTTCGCCTTTTGGATCAAGCGTGAAAACCACACCATCGCTTGCATCAAGTTGCAAACGTAATGGATCAGCCTTATCAGTAGAAGAAACACTACGCGAAAACACTGGCGTTAAGGTCTTTTTCGACTCGGTCAATTTCGGTAGAGGATTAGGTTTAACTTCTTTTACTTTATTACTCGAACATCCCACCAGTACAGCCGATGCGATTGCAATTGCCAAAGGCAGTTTGAATTTCTGATTCATTAAGACTCTTCCACCTGTGTTTCCAAAATTGGGCGCTCAATCTGTGGATCTTCAACTAAAACGCCAACACTTTCGAGTTTAATTTGTAAAATTTGTCGCTCTTGTTTACGTTCTAGTAACGAATTCCAAGCTGCCTGATACGCTTTTTTAGCAGAATCAACATCTTTCTTAGCAACAAAGATATCACCACGTAACTCTTCTACCGTTGCTTTAAATGCTGGATCGACGTTACCAGACAAGGTTTTTAGTGCTTCATCATATTTGTTTTGCGCTAATTGTGCATCTGCTAAACGCAATTTTACAACCTGAATCAAACCTTCATCTTTTACTTTTGAATTTTCAACTTTTTTTAATGCTTTTTCAGCAGCAGCATAGTCCTGTTTTTCATAGGCTAATTTTGCTAATACAAACTGAGTCTGTATTGCCTGAACAGAGTCGATATCATCTTTTACAATTTTATCTGCCGATGCAGTTACCGAACTTAAGGCATTAGGATTATCGGCACTTGCATTTGCCTCATCCATTAACTGCTGTACTTTTGCAGTTTCTACTTGGCTAGTTGCCAGATTCTTTTTTTGCCAGTATGTCCACCCAAAAAAGGCAATCAACGCAATGAGAATTCCGCTAATCATGGCAGAACCATATTTTTTGGCGAACGACTTTAAGCTGTCGAATTGTTCTTCATCACTTACGCTCATGTGATTGTCCTTTTCCAGATGTTTCAGTTTATTTTGTAAATTTTTGGATTAAAAATGGTACGAGGTCAGCAATTGCTACTTGTGACTGTTCAGCTGTTGCTAGTTCTTTTACTGCAAGCTGCTGTGCATCCCACTCTCGTTCCCCTAAAATCAAAGCAAAGATTGCTCCAGCCTGATCAGCTTTTTTCATTTGGCTTTTCATGCTGCCTTGCGAACCTGTTTTGATTCGAATACTGCTATTTGCAGCTTCTAACTGGTCACGTAATTGTTCCGCTAAAATCAAAGCTTTAGTTTGATAAGCAGGTTCTGCAACCAAGAAGACTTCACAATCACGAATAACTTCGACCTGTTCAACTTGCTCAACTAGAAGCAATAAACGCTCCATACCCATGCCAAAGCCAACAGCAGGTACAGATTGATCTGGTTTACCTTTTAGCTGACCAACCAGACCATCATAACGACCACCTCCACACACAGTACCTTGCGAACCAAGTGCAGTTGTTGTCCATTCAAAAACGGTCTTGTTGTAATAATCTAGACCACGTACCAATTTTTGGTTAATTACAAATTTAACGCCCGCAGCTGTCAAATAATCTTGCAATTGTTGGAAGTGACTTAAACTGTCTTCTTTTAAAAAGTCATATAATTTCGGCGCATTTTCCAGAATTTTCTGAGTAGATTCAATTTTAGAATCTAAAATACGTAATGGGTTAGTCGTTAAACGGCGCTGTGAATCTTCATCCAAAGCTTCTTTATGTTCATTTAAGAACGCAACTAAAGCATTACGGTATTCTGTACGTTCATCTTTTTCACCTAAAGTATTCAACTCAAGTTGAACCATGTGATCAACGCCCATACGCTTCCATAACCGAGCTGTCATCAAGATAACTTCAGCTTCAATATCAGGAGTGGCGACACCGAAAGTTTCAACACCAAACTGGTGGAACTGGCGGTAACGTCCTTTTTGTGGCTTTTCATAACGGAACATAGGTCCCATATACCACACGCGTGGCGTAGCACCGCGCAACAAGTTATGTTCGAGCATCGCGCGAACACAACCTGCTGTACCTTCCGGACGTAAGGTTAATGACTCTGGTGGATTACCTTTGTCGAAAAAGGTATACATTTCTTTTTCAACAATATCGGTTGCATCACCAATAGCACGTTTAAACAAGCCCGTTTGTTCAACGATCGGCAAACGAATTTGTTGATAACCATAAGCATCCATTAAAGACGCTAAATGTTGCTCGAGACGTCTCCACGCTACTGTTTGCGTTGGCAAGACGTCATTAAAACCTTTGATTGCGACAATTGAACTCATGATGAACTACGAATAATTTCTTTAGATTTAGCTTCTTCAAGCTCTTGGACACGTTGACGAACCATTGTTTCGATTTCATCAACCAATTGATCGGTATCGATTAAATGGCTTTTCTCACCATTACGATAAACCAGTGAGCGAGGCGCCGCCCCGACAACCCCGATATCGGCTTCTTTTGCTTCACCCGGGCCATTTACCTTACAACCAATCACTGACACATCCATTGGAGTACGAATATCTTCTAAACGCTCCTCCAAAGCTTGCATCACTTGAATAACATTAAATTCTTGGCGTGAACAACTCGGACAAGCAATAAAGTTAATCCCGTTAGAGCGAAGTCCCAATGATTTTAAGATATCAAAACCAATCTTGATTTCATCTTCTGGTTCGGCAGCAAGCGAAATACGCATCGTATCGCCAATACCTTCCATCAATAATCCGCCAAGGGCAATCGCTGATTTCACAGTACCAGTACGGTAAATACCCGCTTCAGTTACACCAAGATGTAATGGATTATCGATTTGTTTTGAAAGTAAACGATAAGCATCCATTGTTAAAAATACATTAGATGCTTTTACACTGACTTTAAATTCATGAAAATTGAGTCGATCTAAAATATCAATATGGCGTAATGCAGACTCAAGCAGTGCTTCACCTGTAGGTTCGCCATATTTTTTTTGCAAATCTTTTTCTAGAGAACCACCATTCACGCCAATACGCATTGAAATGCCATGATGACGTGCAGCAGCAACGACTTCACGAACTTTCTGATCGGACCCGATATTCCCCGGATTAATACGCAAACAGTCTGCACCATAATCTGCAACTGCTAAGGCAATTCTATGGTCAAAATGAATATCGGCAACTAATGGTACTGAAACGCGCTTACGAATTGCGCCAAATGCTTCAGCAGCCTCCATAGATGGGACCGAAACACGCATAATATCAGCACCTGCTTCAGCGCAACGTTCAATCTGAGCAACGGTTGCATCAACATCGCAAGTTTCAGTGTTTGTCATACTTTGCACGCTAATAGGTGCATCGCCACCGACATACACCGACCCAACACGGATTTTACGTGTTGGTCGACGTTTAATTGGGTTCTCTATCATTGTATCGCTCAACTCATGGTATTAGCGGGATAAACGGAATTCAGCTTTACCGTTTACCGTATATGGAGACAATGAAATCTGTTCTTGGTTTAAACTTAATGACACAGCAGTTGCATCATCAAGACGAATCTGAAATGGAGACTCACCATTTAAATTTAAAGTTGATGACTGACGACCTGTCGCCAAAACTTTACCTGTTGCATCAACAATATGAACAGAAGTTGGTCGGTTAAAGTTTAGCACCAATTGATCACCCACTGTTGAGGTGGCATTTCCTTTCATAGGTAAAACTTCAACATTAGATTGATTTACTTTAGGTAAATCAGCATCTTCTTTCTTTGAAGTCCATTTTTGAATACCCATAACAATCAATGACACAACAGCAATAACCAAAATTGCAAGCAGTGCGCGCTTTAACCATTTCTTATTACGATCACTGTTAGAACCAGGGAGTTTACCCATGATTTTAATTGGTGAGTTATTTAAAGCATGGTTCGGTAAAAGCCCGGTATCATTTGCATAAATCTCATCAAAGCGCTGAATAATTGCCGTCGCATCTGTATTTAGATATTTTGCATATGAACGGTAATAACCCTTGATAAAAGTCGCTTCTGGCAATGACTTATAATCATCTTGCTCTAAAGCGGTTAGAGTTTTGACCGGCATGTTTAGATCTGAAGAAACTTGCCCTAACTCTTTATTCTGAGCAACTCGAATTTGACGTAAATACTCACCAGGACGTTGAATATTTCCTAAAGCAGAAGTCGGTAAGCTTGAGCCAGTTGGCTGCTGTGAATTAGGATTTATTTCCATACGGCCTCAGTACTATACTGTAATTGCAAATAACGTTGATATTCTGGACTTTCTGGGAACAAAGCACGTAATTGGTTTACTAACACTTGCATTCCCATTTTATCCGCATTGGCTCGAGCCACTCTTACACCAATCCAAAGTGCTCTTGCACCCTGATTTTTCTGCCCCACTGTACGAGCATATTGCTCATACATTTGTGTAGCAGCCGGAATCTGCTGCTGCAAATAAAAAATTTCCGCTAACTCTAACATTGAAATATAAGAGTCGCGGTTAGCAAGGAGTGATTGCTTGAATGTTTTTTCAGCATTCGCAACATCACCCAATTTTAAATAAATACGCCCCAGATTTTCTAACGCCTGATAGCGTTGGTCATACCCTAATGTTGTGCCAGCAATACGAAATTGCTCGATCGCATCATTATAGCGTTCCATTTGGTATAAATAAGTACCATAGTTATTATGTGCTTGAGCATTATCTGGTTCAGATGAAATTGCTCGTTTAAAATAATGTTCTGCTTTTTCTAAGTTCGGCTTACTACCTTCTTGCTGTAGTAAAATACCCATCATCATATTTGCCGTTGCATCACGGCTATCTACACTTAAGGCTTGATCAAGAGCTCGCTTTGCCGAATCCAAGTCACCTGAACGGATATGTTCAGCAGCAAGTTGTGTACGCACCTTTACCGCTTTTTCTGGGTCTTTTTTTTGCGTATGCGTTGTCTGGCAACCACTTGCCAAAAGCGCAACTGCAACTCCCATACAAAATACCGTTTTTAACTTTGGAGTACTCAAAGCCTGCCCTCAATTTATCCTTGTGTCCGCAAAATCTCTTGACGCTGTGTGACTTTTTTCTGCCACTGTTCAGCACGACGAGTTCTATCAGCCACTTGACCGACTAACTGTCCACATGCAGCGTCAATATCATCACCACGTGTTTGACGAATCGTACACACAAATCCAGCATCAGACAAAGTTTTTTGGAACGAGATAATTCGATTTCGGCTTGAGCGACCATATGGTGCATGCGGGAACGGATTAAATGGAATTAAATTAATTTTACTTGGTAAGTTTTTTAATAATTTAATCATTTGCTGTGCATGTTCAGGCTGATCATTTACGCCCTCTAACATCACATATTCAATAGTCACATGTTTACGCGTACTTTCATTACCATCTTTGGCAATATAACGCTGACATGCTGCAATTAACTGAGCCAATGGATATTTTTTATTAATTGGCACTAATTCATTACGTAATTCATCGTTTGGTGCATGTAAAGAAATTGCTAAAGCAACATCAATGTCTTTTGCAAGTTGGTCAATTTTTGGTACAACACCTGACGTTGATAAAGTCACACGGCGCTTAGACATGCCATAGGCAAAGTCATCAAGCATAATCTGCATTGAGCTTAATACAGCATCATAGTTGAGCAATGGCTCACCCATACCCATCATCACAACATTAGTCACTGAACGCTCGCGCTCGGCAACAGGCACTTCTTCCATATAAGAATAGTTTGCCATCCAGAGTTGTCCAATGATTTCATCTGGCGTTAAATCACGTTGGAAACCTTGTTTACCTGTTGAACAAAATGAACAGTCCAATGCACAACCCACTTGTGAGGAAATACACAAAGTTTTGCGTAAGCCTGTTTTATCTTCAGCAGGAATTAATACAGTTTCAACCAAAGACCCTGCACCATCACCCACGCGAAAAACCCACTTACGTGTGCCATCTTTTGAATAATGACGGTGAACAACTTCAGGTGCCTTGATTTCACAAATCTGTTCAAGCTTCTCACGTAATTTTCCTGAAATATTGGTCATTTCAGCAAAATCAGTAATGAAGTATTGATGAATCCATTTCATGACTTGTCCGGCACGAAACTTTTTCTCACCAATGTCTTCAAAGAATTTTTCTAATTCAGTACGAGACATGCCGAGTAAATTCACTTTATTTTCGGCAGCAGGAATTACCAGCGTGGACGAAGATTGCTGCTGTCCATCAAGATTTTCAGATGAAACGACCTCTGCAGAACTCATGTGTATTTACCTAAACCATGTCAAAAAACTGAAGATATTGTTCAAGAATCAAACAATATTCTCTTGAGAGAATAAAAAAACCAGATAAGTAGTATACCACTTATCTGGTTTGAATGCTTTCGATTAACGAGTGCGTGGGCAGATCTCGTTGTCAGCAAAGAAGTAAGCAATTTCACGCTCTGCAGAAGCAACTGAGTCAGAACCGTGAGCAGCGTTTTCGTCGATGCTTACAGCAAAGTCAGCACGGATAGTGCCAGGAGCTGCTTCTTTAGGGTTTGTAGCGCCTAAGATTTCACGGTGTGCAAGAACTGCATTTTCGCCTTCAAGAACAGATACTACAACTGGACCAGAAGTCATGAATGCAACTAAGTCACCAAAGAAACCACGTTCTTTATGCTCAGCATAGAAACCTTCAGCATCAGCTTGAGAAAGGTGTTTCATTTTAGTCGCAACAATTTTTAAACCCGCTTTTTCAAAACGAGCAAAAATATCACCGATGTGGTTTTTAGACACTGCATCAGGTTTTACGATAGACAAAGTACGTTCAATAGCCATGAGTGGCTCCTTTATTTTAAGATTTAAACTTTAAAAAATTTGCCGCATTATACCGATGTCATAGGCAATAATCAGCTTTGTATGTGTAAAAGTTGCGATTTTTTCTACTGTTTTTAGCGAACTTCGTCTATCCAGGCCATTTGGATCCCTTCTAACAAACCTTCTGTCGACTTATTGGGGTCATCATTAAAATCTGGTAAAGCACATACCCATGCATGTAAATCGGTAAAACGAATCCATTGCGGATCAACTTCTGGATGTGCTTCTGACAATTCAATGGCAATATCAATCGTATCTGTCCAACGTAAGCCCATAGCGGCTCCTATCTGTTTAATCTGCTAAATCAAGAACTGTGTACTTTAGCAAATCCACAAACCTAATCGTTAGCTTAAGCTGATAAAAATTACCGATGCTTATAAAGCGATGTTCAATAAAGGTGCAGCAAAAATAATCAAACTTGCCACAGCAGCACCAATTAAAGCCCCTACAATCACATCACTTGGGTAGTGTAGACCAAGCACCATTCGAGACAATGCCACGAGCACCATGAAAGGAAACATCGCAGCAAGCAAGACTGGCTGGATATAGCCCAAGACAATCGTGACCATCACGGCATGAAGTGTATGGCCAGATGGAAAGCTGAAATGATCGAGTGGTCTCTCACCTAGCACAATCACCTGATGCACCTGATAAGGACGAGGTCGCGTTGTTTTATGTTTTAAAAATTTATAGATTGCCGTCCCAACAGAACCACCCAGTAATAAGTAGATGATTTGCAGGCTATAGGTGATGCCTTGCATCCCCCACACGATTGCCAGCATTAGATACCAAAATGGTCCATCACCCACACGACTGATGATTTTGAAAAAAAGGGCAACACGTTGTGAGTGAGAGAAATTGTTAAGATATAAACAGCCTCTCAAATCTAAATCGAGTATTTTTATTTTTGCATTCTTAAATTTCATGGTCATTCTCCTATTTTAGGATACTTAGGTGAAGTCCAACGAGGGCTCCTTCACTACCTGATAAAATGCCTGCTCCAATTGCTGAACCGGAAGTTGCCAACCGCTTTGCTGTACTTTATGACAGGCTTGTACGCCCATTTCTCTAAGTTGTTGTACTGAAGGAAGCTGATAAATTTGTTGTATAAAGTGGCTTTTTTGTCCAAGTGGGCTTAACCAGCCATTCACACCATGTGTTAAGTATTGATGTGCACATGCATAATCATACGCGATAACTGGCAAACCGCTTGCCATTGCCTCTAAAACTACGTTACCAAACGTTTCAACTTGACTCGCAAATACGAATACATCTGCACTCGCATAGGCAGCTGCCAAGTCTTGACCTCTCAGACTTCCGGTAAAGATAACACCCTTCGCTTCAGGCAATGATTTTAACCGAGCAAAATCTGGGCCATCTCCCACAATAACTAACTTAGTTTTATGTGGCTGAACAGTTTGTAAGTTTGCATAGCTTTCAATCAGCACTTGCACTTCTTTTTCTGGAGACAAACGTCCCACATAAAGCATAACGCGAGTATTCTCATCAGCATCCCATTGCTTTCGCAAATTTTCAGAACGATGCTTTGGTGAAAATCTCGTTGTGTCTACGCCGCGTCCAACCACAACCAGCGGGCAAGTAATACCAAAACCGCGTAATGCTTCTTGTGTATCTTTACTCGGCACACAAGTCACTTGAGTATTGTTGTGAAACCAGCACAGGTATTTTTGAATCGGTTTGACTAAAAAAGCCAAATCAAAGAATCGGCTAAAATCTTGAAAGGGTGAATGAAAGCCGCTAGAAACCGGAATAGCTTTTGCTTTTGCAGCCTGCATGGCAGTTAAACCTAAAGGACCTTCTGTCACAATGTGGACTACATCTGGCACAAACTTTTCAAAAGCTTTCGATACTTTTAAATATTGTGGCCAGCCAAACTGTAAAGTCGGATATTTTGGAATCGCTTGCGACATGACCAGACATTCTTGCTCTGGTGTAAAGTCATGGCATTTTGCTTTTTGTTCTGGGCGAATCAATAAAATCTTATGCCCCTGCTTTTGTAAGCCTTGGCATAACTGTAATAATGAAAGTGCCACACCATTAATTTCAGGTGGCCATGTTTCGGTAACAATCGCAATTTTTAAACGCGGGCGAACCAACTCATGTAGTGAGTGAGTATTAGACAACTGCTGCTTTTGTTTAAAATAGAATTGGAAGCTTTCAGGAAGTTGCTGTTGTTTTAATAGTGCTGTCGCGTATGAGCTTTGCATAGCGCCATCCATCAATGTATTTATTTTCATGCTTAAAGATTAAGCAGTTTTTTTGACACTTTGATGATAAATGCATGACAGTTTACTGACATGAAAAATAAAAAAAGCACACTGATGACAGTATGCTTTTCTCTTAAAGCTTAATAACGCTTAGCGATTTTGCAATTTTGCATAATCCATAAGTACATTTGCAGCTTCAGTCACAAAAGTTTCTTCTTCTGGCAATGCAGGACGTTGTGAAGCCTTCATTTTAGCGCGAGATTCAGCTAGAGCATCTAATGAAGCTTGATAGCTTTCCCAGTTTGCAAAAGGTTTTTGACCACTTGCTGCACGGCGTTCATTTTCTGCATCTAGAGTTTGTTTCTCTAAACCAAGTAATTCTGCACGGCGCTTATCAATATCAAGTACGACTTGCTTTTGCTCACTTGTTACCTTGGCAATTGCAGTACGTTTATTCAAATATTTAAACTGTGGATCAGCACTTACACGTTGTTCAGAAAATTGAGACAACTTTGTGACATAAGGTTGAACAGAACCCTCACGTTTAAATGGCGCTGTAGGAATAGTGTCCCACTTCAACGCATTCTTCGATTTACGTTCACCAAACTCTTCATTATAGATATCGACGAGTTTAATGTCTGGTACTACACCTTTATTTTGTGTACTACCACCCGTAATACGGTAGAACTTACGCTGAGTTAAAGTCGCTTGACCGTATGCCAGAGTATCAAGTTGTACCTGAGCTGTACCCTTACCAGTTGTTGTACTACCAATAATAATACCGCGCTCATAATCTTGAATTGCAGCAGAGTAAATCTCACTAGCTGACGCTGACGCCAAGTTCACCATTACAGCAAGAGGGCCAGTGTAAATTTGTTGACCACCATCGTTGTCTTCAAAAACACTAACGTTGCCATTACCATCACGAATTTGGACAACTGGACCAGACTTAATCACTTGACCCAGCATACGTGCAACTTCTTCTAATGAACCACCTGGGTCATTACGTAAGTCAATGATAATACCTTCTACTTTCTTCGCTTTTAACGCTTCAAAAGCATTTGCAGTATCTTCCGAAACTGAACGGTACTGTTGACCAGCACGACGTGAACGATAGTCAAAATAGAATGATGGAATTTCGATTACGCCCAATACGTGCTTTTTACCATCACGTGTCACTTCAACTGTACGTGAACGAACACCAGCATCTTCTTCCTGAATGACATCACGCACCAAAGTCACATTACGTGCCTGACTCATTGATGCACCAGCACCAAGAAGTTTTAATGTTACTTTCGTTCCGCGTTTACCACGAATAAGCCCAACAATTTCAGAACTTGACCAACCAACCACATCAATCATTTTCTCGCCTTCTTGGGCGACACCAACGATTCGATCTCCTGATTTCACTTGGCCAGACTTACTAGCAGGACCACCTTCTACAATAGTTTCAATCTTAGTGTAATCTTCATTGCCACGCTCTGGACGAATCGACACCCCAATGCCTTCTAGTTGCAAGGTCGTTTGGCGATTAAGTTCTATCGCATCAATTGGCGGGTAATAGTTACTATGTGGATCATAGGTCGCCAACATTGCATTTAATGTTTTGTCCAACACATCATCGCTTTTCACACGACTAATTCTTTCAAGCTGACGCGTATAACGTTTAGTTAAGGTCTGAGCTGGCGTTAAATCTTCTGGGCCAGTTAAGTCTTGACCATCAGCAAGTGAAGGGTTTTCTTTAAGCGCTTTTTGTTTAGCCTGCTCTTCTTCACGACTAATGGTTAAGTTGATTAACTGCGAAACCAACATTTTACGCCAGTGATTTTGTTGCTCAGCCGTCGTTTTAAAATACGGTGCTTTTTCACGATCAACTTCAATATAGCTATTTGGCTGTTTTAAATTTTGCTGTTGTTTCAACTCAGCCAACATGAACTCATAAAATTGTTTTAAGCGTTCACGATATTGCTGATGAATTGCAAATGGCCCTGTTAAATTCCCCGCTTTTAATGAAGCGCCAAAATTTGAACCATATAGTTTTTTATAATTTTGAACTTCAGCGTCTAAAAATAGTGAGTGATCTGGGTCAAGATTATCTAAATACATATCGAGAATACGATTTGATGTTGTCGCATCCAAACGCATATTCAAATAATGTTGGCGATCAACTAAAGTTGCCAGTTGGCGGGCTACCAAAGCCTGCTCTTGCGTTGGCTGGATCGATTGAGAAACCACAGCAGTATTCGTTGCTGCTCTCGCTTCATTCATCGTATGAGAGAAGAATAAACCGCCAGTCGCGATCGCTACTGCACAAGCTATAGTTTGAAGTTTCATAAATTTTTAATACTTCCTTGGGTGTTCCTATCTTACATGCTCTGTTTTCGATATGAACTAAGCAGATTCAAAATCTTAACCAACTAAATTGTTTATACCGTGTAGTTTTATCATATTCTGTACTGACAAAATGTAGCAAAACATTGCAAAATTCGCTTATTGTTTTTCAATCAAAATTCAAATGGAACCAATATGATTGGCGCATTGATGCTGGATATCGCCGGCACAGAACTTACTCAAGAAGATATTGAACTATTACGCGCTCCGCAAGTCGGTGGCATGATTTTATTTGCACGAAATATTGAATCTCCGCAACAAGTGCGTGCTTTAACAGACCACATGCGACAAATTCGTCCAGATATTTTAATTGCTGTCGACCAAGAAGGTGGTCGAGTTCAGCGCCTAAGATCTGGTTTTACCTTATTACCGGCCATGGGCCGTTTTGGTGAACTCTATATTACCCAACCTCAAAAAGCACTTGAGCTGGCTGAACAGTGTGGTTGGCTCATGGCAACCGAAGTCCTTGCAGTCGGCATCGATTTTAGTTTTGCACCAGTTTTAGACCTTAATGCAATTAGTGACGTGATTGGTGACCGAGGTTTCTCTAAAAATATTGAAGATATCGCACCTCTTGCTGGCGCATTTATGCAAGGCATGAAAAAAGCTGGAATGGCAAATACGGGCAAGCACTTCCCTGGCCATGGCTCGGTAAAAGCAGACTCTCATGTTGCAGCTGCAATTGACAGCCGTAGCTATGACGAAATCTATAATCATGACATGCAAAGCTTTATCAAGCTCATGCCTCAGCTTGATGCACTCATGCCAGCACATGTTATTTATGATCAGATTGACCCAAATCCAGCTGGTTTTTCATCTTTTTGGATTCAAGAAGTTCTACGCAACCGTTTGAAGTTTGATGGTGTACTCTTCTCTGACGACTTAACTATGCAAGCCGCGTGTGTAGCAGGTGGTGCAGATGCACGTATTCAAGCCGCGCTTTCTGCGGGTTGTGATATGGGGCTTGTGTGTAATGACCGTAATGCAGCATGCACAGCACTAGAAGGTATCGAAAAACTTGCTCTGCCAAACCAAGAACGCTTAGAACGTATGCGCGGTCAAATTCCACAAATTCAGATTGGTGAAACCTTATCGCTAGGAGATGAGTGGCAAGCTGTCAAAACAGCCATTGAAGAGTTTAAGAATTCGTTTTAAATTGACTTAAGCACATATTTGACTGATGGTTCAAATCATCAGTCAAATCACACAAAAACAATAAACCGAGTTCAGGACGAATGACACAACAACTTTCTAAACACCGCCATATTTCTTTTACTGCACACTATACCGGCTATATCTGGTACCAAATGGGGATCTCTCATGAAGCACTTGCTACAACTAAAGGCAAATCACTGGCGTATTTGGTTCATCCGATAGAATCTTGGGCTGAGAAATATGTGGGCGGTAGCATGCGCACGACGCTCAAACAACGCCACACCATGCTTGATCATCATTTAGAGAAGTTAATTCAAGAAAATCCTGATCTACAAGTCTTAGAAATAGCATGTGGCCTGTCCCCTCGCGGATGGTGGTTTAGACAGCATTACCCTTCAATTACCTATCGGGAGCTTGATTTACCCGATATGGCACAAACCAAACAAAATGCACTTCAGCAAATTGAAAAAAATGCGCCTGAAATTTTATCGGTTGATTTATTTACAGAAGCCTTTGCACAAGCATTTGAAGTGTTTGACCCGAACCGCCCATTGGTTGTAATTAGTGAAGGTTTAATTAACTATTTTGATAAAGATTTATTAAAACAACTCATTCAATCGATCGCTCACTACGGTGCTGCTTTTAAAACGTTCCATTATTTAACGGATCTGTACCCTGAACCAATTAAAAACAAACTGGCGACCCTGATCTGGAACAGTAGTAAGCTACTTAAATTAATGTCCCGCAGTTCCTTTAGTTTTCATTTTAAAAGCCCTCAAGAAGTACAGGATTTTTTTAAAGATGCGGGGTTCCAACACGCCACAGTTGAACAGCCACAAATATTTTTTGGGCAAGTTCCTTCCGATGATCATGAGCAACATTTAGGCGATCTTGTCTGGATAATCCACAGCCAAACAAGATAATAAGCATAAAAATTGGAAGCTCGAAAATTACGAGCTTCCAACTATAAGGAATAGATTAAACAGTTTGTTTTTGACGAGCAATAAAACGGCTTAAACGATCAGCAAGTTCAAAACTACCATGTTTAAATAAAGCTCGAATCCCCTGCTCTGTACTTTCAAAAATTAAGCATTCAATTGAAAAAATACCTTCTTCATCTTCTAAATGCAGTGCTAAATCACGTGGATGTTCATTTACAAAATCCAGCTTCGAAACATCATCCATTTTTAAATACATACCAAAGAATGTGACATCAACAATTGTCACTGGTACCTGTACATCCAATTCTCGGTGAGTAAGTTGAGTTTTTGACTGTAAAACCCGAACCCGTTCTTCACCACGGCGTTCCATCTTTTGCATTTGTTCACGTGTCATAGGAATAATTCCATCCAGATTATGGATAGACTCCCCCTTCAAGAAAGTGGTGAACAAACTCATAGTTTCTTTACGGCGTTGCAACTGAGGTACATGGTCAGCATTTGCAATAAGTGCAAATTCCATATCTGGACATTGCAAAGCAAAATTTGCATTTTCATGTGGTAGAGTGAAACTGTCATACTGCCCTGCAGCAACGAGAGTTTTACACGCTGGAATTGGCACGTCAGTTAAACGCAAAAGACGATTACAGTTAATTTCATAACGTTCTCGCTCAGTCCCAGTAAACTCAGCCATTTGCCTAAAAAATAATTTTTTGGCTGTAGGCGACATGCGGGTCTTATCTAATTTTGCATGATTCACCAAATACAAAATCACAGCTTGACCAAACTCTTCCATGCGGTTTTCTTGCATGAGTTTGAGGGACTCTTCCAAAATCATTCGCCAACTTTTTCGGGTCTTTTGCATAACACCCATCAAAATCATGCGGTCCATTAATTCTGGACGATGGTAAGCAAAGCAAGAGGCTATCACCGACCCCAAAGACATTCCCATAACGGAAACTTTTTGTAGTCCAACAATATCCAGCCAACGTCCCAACATTTTAGATAAATCAGGTAATTCTAAAGTACCCGCAGATACTCCTGTGTCCCGATTGGTAATTTGCTGATTTGCGCCCATAGAAGGTAAATCAATTAAGATTACCGGACCGCTTTCAAACAATTGTTCAACACAATATTTATAAGAATTAAAATTCTGGAAAGCACCGCCCACAATCACAATTGGCGTATTGTGAATCGTTTTTGGATCGGCAATTGCCATATATTCAATCTTCCAGCCGTCAATCCATGTTGTACGAGCAGGTTGTTTAAAACTATCTCTATGGTAGATATCGAAAAAGCCAAAACCGGCATAAGCTTGGTTTATCTCCGAATCCATTTGAATAATGGAATTCATATCCTTGCTTCCTCCTTGCTGTAATTTTTTTATGCTGCAAGAGTTCCTTCTTGAACACGTAATCTTTTATGCACAAAACTTTAAAATTTGTATTAGTTTGTATTGCACAATAACATTCTAAACAATTGTGTGAAATATACGCAATCGCTCAAATGACCGCTCATCTTGTTTAAGTCGCTAATAGTTTGCAAAATATTTAAATGTTTTTTTATGGCGGTCACATTTTTCAAAAAAAGCCATTCATTGTTCCGCATTTGACTGCTACTATCGTAGTCATTGGTAAACGATTAAAAACGGCTATGCAAGATTCAATTGAACAATATATGCAAAAAGTCGGGCAACAAGCACGTGACGCCTCACGCGTCTTAACAAGTGCTTCTACCTCGCTTAAAAATCATGCACTCTCTGCTATTTATACTGCTTTGGAAAATAATCAGGCAGCAATCTTGGCAGCGAATCAAGTGGACATGGATAAAGGTCGTAGCAATCAGCTCGATAGCGCATTGCTTGATCGTCTTGAACTTACGCCCGCACGTTTTAAAGGAATGTTGCAAGGTTTAAAAGATGTGATCGCGCTTGTCGATCCAATTGGGGAAATTACTGATCTTGCATACCGCCCAACAGGTATTCAAATTGGCAAAATGCGTGTACCTCTAGGGGTCGTTGGGATGATTTACGAATCACGCCCAAATGTCACGCTAGAAGCAGCATCTTTAGCCATCAAATCAGGCAATGCCATTATTTTGCGTGGTGGTTCAGAAGCGCTTGAGTCAAATAAAGCAATTGCAGAAGCAATTAAGCATGGCTTAAAAGTAGCAGGCTTACCTGAACATTCAGTGCAAGTAATTGATACGCCTGATCGTGCGGCAGTCGGCCACCTTATTACTATGACTGAATATGTGGATGTCATTGTTCCACGTGGTGGTAAAAGCTTAATTGAGCGTGTGACGAATGAAGCACGTATTCCTGTTATTAAGCATCTTGATGGTAACTGTCATGTATTTGTCGAAGCGCAAGCAGACCTTCACAAAGCCTTACCTATTACATTAAATGCAAAAACTCATCGCTATGGTGTTTGTAATGCGATGGAAACTCTGCTTGTTGATGAAAAGATTGCAGACGTTTTCTTACCACGCATTGCCGAACTTTATGCAGAAAAGCAAGTTGAACTACGTGGCTGCCCAGAAACACGCCGAATTTTAGGCCCATCTGTTAAAGCTGCAACGGAAGAAGATTGGTATACCGAATATTTAGGGCCAATTCTTGCAATTAAAGTTGTTAGTGGTTTAGACGAAGCAATTGACCATATTAACAAATATGGTTCCCATCACACCGATGCGATTGTGACCGAAAATTATAGTTTGGCGCGTCAATTCTTGGCTCGTGTAGATTCAAGTTCAGTAGTTGTCAATGCTTCGACTCGTTTTGCTGATGGTTTTGAATATGGCTTAGGTGCAGAAATTGGTATCTCTACAGATAAAATCCATGCACGTGGTCCGGTTGGTTTAGAAGGTTTAACTTCTCAAAAATGGATTGTGTTAGGGGACGGTCAGATTCGTCAATAATCGATCTACTATTCCAAATAAAAACGCCTTATATTAATCAGGCGTTTTTATTTATTTTATTATTCAAATTTTACAAGCAAAAAACCAGCCCGATGGCTGGTTTTTTAAGCACATACCACTTAGAAAATAAAGTCGGTATTCACAAATTTAGAATAGTGCTCAGACACCATAGAGGCCAGCATGCCTTTGCTGTCATCAGTCTGTTTAGCAGCAATCATAGAACGGATAGAGAATGCTCGCAGCGCATCATGCACAGACAGTGTACCTTCCGCAGAATCTTTACGACCACCGAATGGAAACACATCTGGACCACGTTGGCACTGACAATTAATGTTCACACGACAAACCTGATTGACCAGCGGATCAACCAAATGACCAATTTGCTCAGGGTCACTACCAAAAATACTCACCTGCTGACCATGATCAGAAGTAGTGACATATTCCAGCACAGTTTCAATGTCATCATAAACAGAGACTGGTACCACTGGACCAAACTGTTCTTCACGATACAGTCTCATGCCTTCAGTCACTGGATAAACTACGGCTGGATAGAACATAGTTTTGCAGAATTCACCACCTTCTACATTAACCACTTTTGCCCCTTTAGCCACGGCATCTTCAATGACTTCAGTCATATAGGCCGTACGGTGCATGCCTGGCAGCGGAGTAATAAACACACCTTTTTCCCACGGCATACCCACTTTCAGCTTGGCCAGTTCAGCCGTTAAGCGGTTAACAAATTCATCGGCTATCGAGCGATGTACCATCAGCATTTTGAGCGCAGTACAACGCTGACCATTGAATGACAATGCACCCAGCAGACACTCTTTCACTGTCAGATCCAAGTCGGCATCCGGCAGAATAATGGCAGCATTCTTCGCATCCAGCCCCAAAATCGCACGCAGACGGTGAGATTTAGGATGTTGCTTTTTCAAGTAATCGGCCACTTTGCTAGAACCAATCAGCGCCAATACGTTGATTTTTCCAGATGCCAACAGATGCGGCACCACCAGTGAGCCTGGCGCATAGATGGTATTGATCACACCTTTCGGGAATGATTCACGGAATGCTTCCAGCAATGGTTCAAACAACAAGGTACCAAATTGAGGTGGTTTGAAGACAATGGTATTGCCCATTAGCATAGCCGGAATCAGGGTAGCAAAGGTTTCATTCAGCGGGTAGTTGTATGGCCCCATACACAACACTACGCCCAACGGGGTACGACGGATTTGACCAATGGTACCTTCAGCAATCACAAAGCGGGAGTTAGCATTGTCTAAGTCTTTCAGGGCATCAATGGTTTGACGCATGTAGGTGACAGTACGGTCAAACTCTTTCTCAGAGTCAGCTAAGCTCTTGCCAATTTCCCACATGATCAGTTTAACAATCAGGTCTCGCCGCTCCACCATACGCTGAATAAAATTCTGCATACAGGCAATGCGCTCACCAACTTTCATCATTGGCCATTCACCACGACCATTGTTGTAGGCCCGTACTGCTGCTTCTAGTGCTTCGTCGCTTTCCTTCTCACCCATGATTGGATAACTGCCAAGCTCAACTTGCTGCAAACTACCATCAGGCTGCTGAGTCCAGATTGGGGACAATGTTTTCTTGGTTGCACCAGCCCACAACTTCAGCTCACCATCTACTAATGAGACACGCTGATGAATCTGGGATGGTAGACGCACGCTCTCAGGAATACTATCTACGATGGGAAATTTCTGCTGCAAATTATTTGAATGACTCATTCTTCTTATCTCCAAGTTTTATATATTTATGTATTTATATATTCGAACCTAGCCCGCTATGATCAGACCTTGTTCCTGTGAATACCAGTACCATTACTGGTATTCACTTTGCTTGAGCCTCACCACAAATCAATCAAGACTTGCAATGTTTATAAATGAGGTTACCCCCTACACACGCTGTCAGTTACCCCTAATTTTTGCATGACCTGCACAACTATTTGTTCAGGTGTCAATGCGATATCAATCGTAATTGCCTCATGAACATCAGGTTCTTCTAAAGTATCAAGCTGAGTCTGCAATAAAGAAGGGTCGAAAAAATGGCCCGCTCGCTCAGCAAGACGCTGTTTTAACAACTCATATGACCCTTTTAAATATACAAACTGCACATTCTGGTCATGTCCGCGTAAAATATCTCGGTAGACCCGCTTTAGTGAAGAACAAGTAAACACTGCAGTCTCACCCGCCAGCTGTTTCTCTTCAATAGCTTTACGAATCGCCTGTAACCAAGGCATGCGATCTTCATCAGTTAAAGGAATACCCTGACTCATCTTGCTTTTATTTGCAGTCGAATGCAGTGTATCTCCATCGAGAAACTCACAAGCCAAATGCTCCGACAGTAACTCACCAATCAGTGTTTTGCCTGTTCCACAGACACCCATTGCAATCACAATCATGGATTACTTACCTCTAATTATAAAATAGTGCTAAGAAGTAGCGTGAAAGACAAACCCAACACCGAAATAATGGTTTCTAATACTGACCAAGTTTTGAGTGTTTGCCCTACTGTCATACCAAAATATTCTTTGATTAACCAAAATCCTGCATCATTTACATGGGAGAAAACTAATGAACCTGAACCTGTGGCAAGTACTAAAAGTTCCGGTCTAACGGCGACACCAGCTGTAGCAGCAATCGGAGCGACAATACTACAAGCAGTAGCCATAGCGACTGTTGCCGATCCTGTTGCCAAACGAATCAATGCTGCAACTAACCAGCCCAACAATAACGGTGACAAATTTGCCTTCAAGGCTGTAGAAACGATCTCATTAGAAATACCACTGTCACGCAAAATACCGCCAAAACCGCCACCAGCACCGACAATCAACATGATTCCGGCAATAGAAGCCAAACAACCGCCACAGAATTTTTCGATCTGTTCACGGTTAAAGCCCTGCATCGTACCAAAGGTAATAAAGCTGACCAGTACGGCGATAAGCAATGCGATATCAGAAGTACCAATAAAACGTAGTAAGTCGTTTGCGAAAGTTTGTGGTGCAAAGAAAAGATCAGCCCAACTTCCGATTAACATTAGTACGACAGGCAACATAATCGTAAATAAGGTAATTCCAAAGCTTGGTAGCTCACGAGTTTCTTTCTTATCTACCTCAACAAATTGCTTAAACAATGGATTGTTCTCAGGCAATTTGACATATTTGTTGATCCATAATGCATACAACGGCCCTGCAACAATCGCCGTTGGTACGCCCACTAACAAACTGTAGGCAATTGTTTTACCAATATCAGCGTGATATGCCTGTACTGCCAACAATGCTGCCGGATGTGGCGGAATCAAACCATGCACAACGGACAACCCTGCAACCATAGGCAAACCTACGACCAATAACGACTTGCCCGTTCTTTTGGCAATGTTAAAAGCAATTGGAATAAGGAGTACGAAGCCCACTTCGAAAAATACGGGTAGCCCCACAATAAGGGCAATGAACATCATGGCCCAGTGAATATTTTTCTCACCGAACCATTTAATTAAAGTAATTGCTATTCGCTCTGCGCCGCCCGACTCGGCCATCATTTTACCGAGCATCGTTCCTAGTGCGATTACAATCGCAAGGTGACCTAAGGTTTTACCGGTACCGGCTTCATATGACTTAACAATATCGCCCATTGGCATGCCAACAGCTAAAGCTAAACCGAGTGAAACAATAATAAGAACTAGAAATGGATAAATTCTGAACTTCGCGATCATGACAACTAAAGCAATAATCGCGATTACAGTATAGATAAGCAACATGCCACCCTGAACCGTCTCCATGTGACATTTCTCCTTGGAGTAACTATCTAGGCTAAGCCCAAATAAAGGTCTTCAACCAGGATAATTCCTACTGTTGAGACACTAATTTTTTATATTTAGGTATGACCAGTATCACTACTGGTCATATCGACATAAGCTCTAAAGCACATCAAACGCGCTTCATTTTTTATAAATATTGATTACATTTACAATGTTCTCAACTGACTAGCCAATTGTGCCAAGCGAGTAATTTCCGCCCAATCTTGTGAAGCAACTGCCGCTTTCGGTGTTAACCACGAACCACCAACACACACCACATTCGGTTGCTTCAAGAAATCTGGTGCTGTCTCTACTGTAATGCCACCTGTAGGGCAAAAACGTAGGTTAGGAAATGGACCATAAAATGCTTTTAGCATCTCGACTCCACCCGCTTGCTGAGCTGGAAAGAACTTCACAATTTCATAACCTAATTCAATTGCCTGAATCAGGTCACTTGGCGTCATCACACCCGGCAACAAAGGCAAACCAGCATCTTGCGCAGCCAAATGTAAATCTTTAGTCAAACCCGGTGACACACCAAATTGAGCACCAGCTTTTTTTGCTTGAGCACAATGTTCTGGCTTGGTAATCGTACCTACACCGACCACAATGTCATCTGCCAACTGGCTCGCACGCTCAATAGCGGCAAGGCCTGCTGCAGTACGCAACGTAATTTCCAATACTTTCACGCCACCAGTGTGCAGCGCGCGTGATACATGTTCACCTTGCTCGGCAGAATCAAATGCCAGTACCGGAATCACTGGTCCTAATTGAACAACATCTTCAATCTTAATCATTACTTTTCTATTCCTATTATTATTAAAGTCTAAGGTTGAACGATTTCACCAACCAAAGCACCAAACACAGAAGCACCATGCTCAGCTGGGGCAGCAGCGGCACGGAACACACCGAATAATTCACGACCAAAGCCGACTTCGTTTTCTGCCTGATGTTCTGGCTGCGCAACAGGGCGTGACTGCCAAACAGCTTCATCTAACTCAATATCGAGTACACCAGCTTCAGCATCAATCACCAACATATCTCCCGTTTGCACTTTAGCAATCGGACCGTTCAGCAAAGCCTCTGGAGATAAATGAATCACTGCTGGAACTTTGCCTGAAGCACCCGACATACGACCATCGGTTACTAATGCCACATGGAAACCTTGATCTTGTAAAACACCTAATACAGGGGTTAAACGGTGTAGTTCTGGCATACCATTCGCACGTGCGCCTTGGAAGCGAACAACAGCAATGAAATCACGGTGTAACTCACCACGATCAAATGCAGCTTGCACTGCTTCTTGAGAATCAAACACGATTGCAGGTGCTTTAACTTTACGATGTTCTGGAGCAACGGCAGAGATCTTGATCACACCACGTCCTAAACGCCCTTGCATTAAACGTAAACCACCATCTGGTTGGAATGGCTCATCGAAACTACGCAAAACTTTGTCATCAAGGCTTTGAACCACGCCATCAACCCAAGTGAGCTTACCGTCGATCAGTTTTGGTTCTTTGGTGTAATGGTATAAACCCTTACCTGCAACGGTAGTCACATCGTTATGCAACAAACCAGCTTCAAGCAAATTACGAATGAGGAAAGCAACCCCACCCGCAGCCTGGAAATGGTTTACATCGGCCTTACCATTTGGATAAATTTTGGCTAACAATGGAACAACGGCAGACAATTCATCAAAGTCATCCCAGTCAATCAAGATGCCAGCAGCACGGGCAATCGCAATAAGATGCAAAGTATGGTTAGTTGATCCACCTGTGGCTAATAACGCCACAATGCCGTTTATAATTGCTTTTTCATCAACAACATGACCAATAGGCGTGTAGTTTCCGCGCTCAACTGTTAAATCAAGTACACGAATCGCAGCTTCTGCGGTGAGTGCGTCACGCAATGGTGTGTGAGGATGAACAAATGCAGCACTTGGAAGGTGTAAACCCATCACTTCCATCAGCATTTGATTACTGTTGGCAGTACCGTAAAACGTACAGGTACCTTGTCCGTGATAGGCTGCTGATTCAGCTTCAAGCAAAGCATCGCGCCCAACTTCACCTGTTGCGAACTGCTGACGGATTTTGGCTTTATCGTCATTAGATAAACCACTTGTCATTGGGCCCGCAGGCACAAAAATGGTAGGCAAATAACCAAATTGCAAAGCACCAATCAATAATCCCGGCACAATCTTGTCGCAAACACCTAAACATAACGCTGCATCAAACATGTTATGAGACAATGCAATCGCTGTGCTCATCGCAATGGTTTCACGAGAGAACAATGATAGTTCCATGCCAGCATTACCTTGAGTAATACCGTCACACATCGCTGGCACACCGCCAGCAAATTGCGCTACACCACCATTTTCACGAGCGGCTGTTTTAATTAGATCTGGAAATGTTTTATAGGGTGCATGTGCCGAGAGCATTTCGTTATATGAAGATACAATGCCAATATTTGGCTCACGGCCTACTTTAATAATTAATTTTTCATTATCTTCCATGCTGGCAAAACCATGAGCCAGATTGGCACATGAGAGTGCACCACGAGCAGGAAATTTGCCTTGTGCATGTTCAATACGTTGTAAATATGCAGAACGAGTTTTTTGACTACGCGCAATTACGCGCTCGGTAACTTTTGCCAGTATGGGGTTCGGCAAGTCCATGCAGGACGCTCCTGTACAACCGGATAAGCCGGAAAATAAAAATAAACCAAATGATATATTTTTCTGATCATTTGAAAAAGGATGAATAATATTATTCAGGCGAAAAGCGACATGCAACCCTAGGCAATGCTGTTTTAATGACCTCCTCATAGACCTTAAAGGTATAGCAAGCTTAGGTTTTAGACCAAAAACCTATTTAAAAACTCGATTATTTATGCTTAAACTGAACTTCAGAAATTATGGTAAAATTATTGTAATATCAATATTATGAAACACATTGAACAATATCTAGATAATAAGCTTTTCATACTACTTTTTAGTTCTAATAAGCCTATGTTTTATTCTTTATAATTCTCATTCCTACTATTAATTCTTAATTTCAATTACGTATATTATTTGTAATATATTTTTCAAATTTAATTAAAGAGACTTCTGCCCTCTTAATAAAGAATCACTACCCACCATTTAAAATAAAATTTGATTCAAGCTTATTTTTCATAAATGTATACAAAAAAACCGAGCTATCTCCGCATAAAAAAACAAGGAATACAGTGATTAAGCTTTATACTGAACAAATATTAGTTACAAATAATTTGATGGTCGATAGTGCTTAAGTCTAATGGGCTAAAGTCTATCTTGGACAGAAAAACAACACATGTTAAAACATGACAACCCGTTCAACCTGTATCTGAAAATAATACATTTTGAACAGGAAGTTAGGAAAACTATTTTAAATCAGGACGTGGGTATTTCAACGTGGCTACATCAGTATTAGTTATCAATTGCGGCTCTTCATCTATTAAATATGCTCTAGTTTCAGAACGTCGTGAAGATCGTATTTACGGTTTAGCAGAAAACTTGGGGGCAGCCGATGCTCGTATTAAGGGAGTGACAGTTGGTGGTGAACCACTTGAACTTGCTATCCCTTATGCTGATCATGCCAAAGCTTTAGAAACTCTACTTGCACGTCTTGCCAACTATAAACCACAGGCAATCGGACATCGTGTTGTACACGGCGGTAGTTTAACTAAAGCCGAATTACTCACTCCTGAAATTATTGAGCGTATTCGCGCTGCGACCCCTTTGGCTCCTCTTCACAACCCAGCACATTTAATCGGTATTGACGCAACCGTACGCCTATTTCCTGAATTGCCTCAAGTTGCAGTCTTCGACACAGCATTCCATCAAACCATGCCACCGCATGCCTACCGTTATGCAATTCCTAAGTTCTTATATACCGAACATAACGTCCGTCGTTATGGCTTTCATGGTACAAGCCATGCCTATGTGTCTGACCGAGCAAGTGAACTTGCAGGCAATCTGAAAAAAGGTGGTTGGTTAACAGCACATCTAGGAAACGGCAGTTCAACTTGTGCAGTATGGAACGGACAAAGTGTTGATACTTCTATGGGCCTTACTCCACTTGAAGGTGTGGTAATGGGAACTCGTAGTGGTGATGTCGACCCAAGCCTACATAGCTTCCTTGCGAAAAACCTCGGTTGGGATTTGGCTAAAATTGATAAGGTTTTAAATAACGAAAGTGGCTTACTTGGCTTATCGCAATTGTCTAATGACATGCGTACAGTCATTGAAGCGGCAGAAATTGGTAATGAAGATGCTTGCCTTGCAATTGAAGTGTTTAGTTATCGCCTTGCAAAATCACTTGCTGCGTTAAGCTGTGGTTTACCAACTTTAGACGGCCTCATTTTCACAGGTGGTATTGGTGAAAACTCGGCATATATTCGTGAAAAAACTTTAGCGTATTTACCTCATTTTGGTTTGCAGCTCGACAAAGATCAAAACAACAACTTAAAACGTGGCACTGAAGGCCGAATCGATAATGGAACAGGTCCACAAATTTGGGTCATTCCAACAGACGAAGAAGGCCGTATTGCCAAAGAAACCCGTCAAGTTGTTGAAGCAGCAGGAACTACAGCATCTGTAGCGAGCCTTGCTTAATCAGATCTTAGCGAAAACTCGATATTCATTTATTTATAGGTTTATATGAATACAATTTTATTGATTCCTACAGGTGAAGGGGTTGGTTTAACCTCTGCCTGCCTAGGCATGATTTACGCACTTGATTGCAACGGGATTAAAGCAGGCTTTTTAAAACCATTTTCTCAAGAAGACCAAGAGCATCTTGACCGAACAACTTCATTATTTGGTCATTTATTTCAAGGTAAAACTGTTCAATCTATTTCGCATGAAAAATTAACTCAGCTTATTGCCGCTGGGGAAGTGGATGAATTACTTGAAGAAGCTGTAAGCCTACATCGCAGTGTTGCAGCAGACCATGATGTCATTATTGTGGAAGGCTTATTACCAAACGGACAAGACCACTTCGCAAGTGAACTTAACGCGAGTCTTGCACAAGCACTTGATGCAGAAGTCGTATTGGTTAGTACAGCAGATATTCAAAACCCGAAAAAAGCCGCAGAAAAAGTAGATGCTCATTTACGTCAGTTTGGCGGTGCAGCGTCAAATCGTACTGCAGGTGTACTCTTTATGCGTACCCGTGGATTAACCGAAGAAACAGCACAAATTCCTGTTGCGTTTGATCCATCGTTACGTCCGACTGAAGACATCGCAAAATTTACGGCCGAACTGCAAAAATATAACCGTTATTTTGGTTCTAGTGACTTACCTATTATTGGTTTAGTTCCATTTAGTAATACGCTGAGCGTACCTAGAACCCTAGATATTGCGAATGTGATTGATGGGCAATGGGTACATCAAGGTGAAGCTAAAACACGCCGTATTTTGCATTCAAGTTTAATTGCGTCAAGCATTGAATATGAACTCAATAAATTTATTGCAGGCGAACTAATTATTAGTGCGTCTGAGCGTACAGACGTATTACTGGCAAGCAGTTTGGCGACCAGCAATGGTATTCCACTCGCTGGCTTGGTTCTTACTGAACGTGAAGCACCAGCTCCTGAGCTTTTAGAGTTTTGCCAAAATGCGATCAAGCAAGGCTTACCAATTTTACATACACGTCTCAATACATTAGAAACTGCTCAGCGTTTATCTGACTTTGGTAATGAAATTCCCATCGATGATACTGAACGTGCGGAACAAGTGACTCGTTTTGTTTCAAGTCATATTGATGTCGAATGGCTTAAGCAGCACAGCAACAATGCAGCTACCCCTCGCCTGTCGCCATCGGCTTTCCGTCACGAACTGGTGCAAAAATCGATTGCAGCGAAAAAACGAATTGTACTGCCTGAAGGCGATGAGCCACGCACCATTCAAGCTGCGGCAATTTGTCAGGCACGTGGCATTGCTGACTGTATTTTACTGGCAAAACCAGAGGCAGTTCAGGATGTTGCAAAAGCCCGTGGTATTGAATTACCAGCCGGATTAGCAATTGTTGATCCAGATAGCATTCGCGACCAATATGTAGCACCAATGGTCGAGCTGCGTAAAGGTAAACTCAACGAGCTTCAGGCCAAAGAACAACTTCAAGACACCGTAGTGCTCGGTACAATGATGTTAGCTTTAGACGAAGTAGATGGCCTAGTTTCTGGCGCAGTACACACCACAGCAAATACGGTCCGCCCAGCTTTCCAGCTCATCAAAACAGCGCCAGATTATTCACTGGTTTCATCAATCTTCTTCATGCTTTTACCAGATGAAGTTTATGTATATGGTGACTGTGCAATTAACCCAGACCCTACCGCAGAACAACTGGCTGAAATTGCGATTCAGTCTGCTGACTCGGCTAAAGCTTTTGGAATTGACCCACGTATTGCCATGATCAGTTATTCAACTGGAACATCTGGAACAGGTGCAGATGTTGAGAAGGTACAACAAGCAACTCAAATTGCTCAGCAACGTCGCCCTGATTTACTTATTGATGGTCCACTTCAATACGATGCAGCTTCAGTTGAAAGCGTTGGACGCCAAAAAGCACCAGAATCGCGAGTTGCAGGTCGTGCCAATGTATTTATTTTCCCTGACTTAAATACGGGTAACACGACTTATAAAGCAGTACAACGTGCTGCAAATGTAGTGAGCGTTGGACCAATGTTGCAAGGTCTAAACAAACCTGTAAATGACTTGTCTCGCGGAGCATTGGTAGATGACATCGTGTTTACCATTGCATTAACGGCAATTCAGGCTGAACAGCAAGCTGCTGCTAAATAACTAATAATTTGATCCGCTTCTACCTCTCGCCATTTGATGTCCGCTCAAATGGCTTTTTTTATTTTAATCGCTTCAAAATAAATAATTTCCTATCTCTGACATTTAAATGCCCCCTATATAGTCTTATGCGACTTTCGGTCAAAAGATCAACCAATCTCCCACAAAACTATCTTTTTGTCATATAATTTAGCCCGCTAGCTAACAGCCCGCTCAAGAGATTTTTTGGTATGACAACGATTATCAAACAAGATGACTTGATTACATCAATCAAGGACGCCCTACAGTTTATTTCGTACTATCACCCGCAAGACTTCATCCAAGCGATGAGTCGTGCTTATGATCGCGAAGAAAACCAAGCTGCAAAGGATGCAATTGCACAGATTTTAATTAACTCTCGCATGTGTGCGGAAGGTCATCGTCCAATTTGCCAAGATACTGGTATTGTTAACGTTTTCCTTGAAGTGGGCTTAGATGTTAAATTTGATTTAACAATGAGCTTAGACGATGCAGTAAATGAAGGTGTTCGCCAAGGTTACCTTGAAAATAGCAACGTTCTTCGTGCATCTGTACTTGCAGACCCTGCATTTGGTCGTAAAAATACAAAAGATAATACCCCTGCTGTAATTCACTACAAACTCGTTCCGGGTAACAAAGTAGATATTACTGTTGCTGCTAAAGGTGGCGGTTCAGAAAATAAATCTAAACTTGCGATGCTTAACCCATCTGACTCGATTGTTGATTGGGTACTTAAAACTGTACCAACAATGGGTGCAGGCTGGTGTCCTCCAGGTATGCTCGGTATTGGTATTGGTGGTACTGCTGAAAAAGCCATGATGCTTGCTAAAGAAGCGCTCATGGAAGAAATCAACATGGACGAGTTACTTCGTCGTGGACCAGCGAACAAAATCGAAGAACTTCGTATCGAAATCTTTGAAAAAGTAAACGCACTTGGTATTGGTGCACAAGGTCTTGGCGGTTTAACCACTGTTCTTGATATTAAAATTAAAGATTACCCATGTCACGCTGCTGGTAAACCAGTAGGTATGATTCCTAACTGTGCTGCTACTCGTCATGCTCACTTCCAGCTTGATGGTTCAGGTGTAGCTCATATTCACGCACCAAAACTTGAAGATTACCCATCTGTAACTTGGGATTCTTCAAAGTCTAAACGTGTAAACCTTGATACCATTACTCAAGAAGAAATGGATTCTTGGAAACCAGGTGATACATTACTTCTTAGCGGAACAATGTACACAGGTCGTGATGCTGCTCACAAACGTATGGTTGAAATGATCGACAATGGTGAAGAATTACCAGTTGATCTAAAAGGTAAATTTATTTACTACGTTGGCCCAGTTGATCCAGTGGGTGATGAAGTCGTTGGTCCTGCTGGTCCTACAACTGCAACACGTATGGATAAATTCACACGTAAAGTACTTGAGCATACAGGCTTGTTTGGCATGATCGGTAAAGCTGATCGTGGTCCTACAGCGATTGAAGCAATCAAAGACAACAAAGCAACTTACTTAATGGCAGTTGGCGGTGCAGCTTACCTTGTATCTAAAGCTGTTCGCGAAGCTGAAGTTGTTGCGTTTGCAGACTTAGGTATGGAAGCAATCTACAAATTCGTAGTTGAAGATATGCCTGTTTCTGTTGCAGTTGATGTAAACGGTACATCAATTCATGCAATTGCTCCAAAAATCTGGCAAGCGAAAATTGGAAAAATTCCAGTAGTCGACGCTGCGGCAGGCTAATCAAGAAAAGCACCGAATTCGGTGCTTTTTTTATGCATTCTTTTTTATTTTAAAATCTGAAAAGAATTGTAACAATTACTTCTTCAATCTGTGCTATTAATAAATGCACTCTCTCGCCATATATTGAATATAGGTCATTTCATGACTATTCGCCCTATTCTTAAAAATCTTTCAATCAGCCTCTGCTTAAGCTGTATTACGACAAGCTTATTTGCTTCTCCTGCCAAATTAAGTTCAGTTAAAGAACTCATGCAAATGAGCCAAATTGATTACCTACTTAAAGAATCAATTAATGAATTAACGCCTTATTATGATCAACAGGCAGAACAGATCGTTAGTAATATCACGGGTATCAAAACTTTAGGTCCAAAAGAAAAAGAGGCCGCCAAAAAGCTCGGTTTACTATTGAAAGATTCAAGCAATCAACTCATCAGCAATCCTAAAACTGCCCAAGCCTTACAAGACATTTATTTAAAGACATATTCTGAAGAAGAGATTCAAGCGAATCTTAAATTTTTAAAAACCCCAGAAGGCCAATCGATTACACGTAAAAACGTGCAGATTATGGGGCAAATTTCAGAATATATGATGGAGTTGGGACAGCAGACCTTTAATGACCCTAAAGCACGAGATCATATGCAAGAAGAGATGCTTAAAATTATTGCGCCATTGATGAAAGATAAAGAAAAGTCTTAACTTTTCTTTATCTTTTGCAAGTCATTACCAAGTTAAAGGATTCCATAATTTAAATGGTTTAATCAGATGTACATCTGATTTTTCATCATATTTGGCAGGTTTTAATTCTTGTGGTTTATGTCGAATCTTGCCTGAAGCATCTTCTGCTACAAAGTTGTAGCTTGAAGATTTCAACTCGGTAAAGGCAATTTCTCTACGGCCAATATTATCTTGCATTAACATAAATGGGCCAGTGTGTTCACCACGGTCCATTTTATTTTCTTCATCATATTTCAAATAATAAGACGTTCCTGCCTCAACAGTTATATCCATATATTTTGGTTCTTGAAAATGAATCCCCAATAAAGGGCGGCTCGCAGAAAGACGATAAGTCCCTGCTGGCAATTCAATCCAATAATAATGGTTATGTAGTAGGCTCGGAATTCTTTTGCCATTTACAAACAGATTAATCGCCGCGATTTCCTGACGATTCCATTTTGTATCTGGTCGATAGAGATAAACGACAGCAGCTTGTGCGTTTTGTGGTTTGATCGGAACAAATGTCTGACCCAATTTTTGATTAACCCAACCACCCACGGCAAAACCACCTACGTGATATTGGTCTAATAGTCCGGGTTCTTTTTCAACATCGACTTTAGGTAAGGTTGCAGTCAATTCACCCGTATTTTTTTCTAAATGAGATGAACTTTGACAGCCCACAAACAGTCCGGCACAGCACAAAGATACGATTAAATAACGCATGGCATCCCTCAAAGCGTTTTGTTTTTGATTTATTTTTTACACCGCAAAACTATGCGTATTTTGTATTTTTAAGATTAACACCACCCACATAAATTGAAAACAAAAAAAGCACGAATCACTCACGCGATTCATGCTTTTTAGATGAATGAAATCTATGCAGACTTCGAATCAATAACCTTTAAATCGGCCTTTGCAACACTTTCATGTGTTACAGCTTCTTTAGGTTGGCGCTCAGCCTTATAAACAGGCTCTGCTTCACCATTGATGACTGCTTCATTAATAATGACTGTCCCAACGTCAGTACGACTTGGTAAATCGTACATGGTTTCAAGCAGTACATTCTCCATAATAGAGCGTAGACCACGCGCACCCGTATTGCGTTCAAGTGCTTTCTTCGCAATAGCGCGCAATGCAGAATCTTCAAAGATCAGATCAACATTTTCCATGGTGAAAAGATATTGATACTGGCGAGTTAATGCATTTTTTGGCTCAGTCAAAATTTGCATTAATGCTTCTTCATCCAACTCTTCAAGTGTAGCAATCACTGGTAAACGACCGATGAATTCTGGAATTAAACCAAATTTCACTAAGTCGGTTGGCTCAACTTGACGGAACAATTCCGCAAGTTTTTTGGTTTCATCTTTGTTTTTAACATCAGCTGTAAAACCAATACCACCTTTCTCTTGACGCTGCTGTACAATTTTTTCCAAACCAGAAAATGCACCACCACAAATAAACAAGATATTCGAGGTGTCAATTTGGATAAACTCTTGCTGCGGATGCTTACGTCCACCTTGCGGAGGAATAGAAGCCACTGTACCTTCAATCATTTTTAACAATGCTTGTTGTACACCTTCACCAGAAACATCACGCGTAATTGACGGGTTTTCAGATTTACGAGTAATCTTGTCAATTTCGTCAATATAGATAATGCCCTTCTGAGCTTTTTCTACATCGTAGTCTGCTTTTTGCAAAAGTTTTTGTACAATATTTTCAACATCTTCGCCCACATAACCAGCTTCGGTTAATGTCGTTGCATCTGCCATTGCAAATGGAACATCTAAAAGGCGAGCTAATGTTTGCGCAAGTAAAGTTTTACCCGAACCTGTAGGTCCAATCAGTAGAATGTTACTTTTAGCAATTTCTACTTCTTTAGACACATGGCCATTATGACCAACTTTTAGGCGTTTATAATGGTTATAAACCGCAACAGATAACGTCTTTTTGGCAAGATCTTGACCAATCACATATTGATCAAGCGCAGCACGTATTTCATGTGGTTTTGGCAATGCCTTACTCGCCCAGTCCCCTGCTTCAACCTGTTGGCTGGTTTGTACAAGGTCTAAGCAGACATCCACACATTCATTACAAATATATGCGTCCTCACCTGCAATCAGTTTCCCGACTTCAGACTGCGTTTTACCGCAAAATGAACAATGTTTTTGTCCTTGAGGATGTTCGGACATATTCACTCCACAAATAGAATCTTAAATATTAGGGCAAGATGCACTGCATAAATAACTAAATGGAGATCTTTTTCAACATCTCAAGTTATTTACATCAGAAGGTCCTTATGGACGCTTACTTAACACCTGATCAACCAAACCATATTCTTTAGCAGACTGTGCTGTCATAAAGTTATCACGGTCAGTATCACGAGCAACGGTTTCGTAGTCTTGACCACTGTGCTCTGCCATTAAGCGGTTTAAACGTTCTTTAATAAATAGAATTTCACGCGCATGAATTTCAATATCCGATGCTTGACCGCGGAAACCACCTAATGGTTGATGGATCATGACACGAGCATTTTCTAGACAATAGCGTTTGCCTTTAGCACCAGCATTTAACAAGAATGCACCCATTGACGCAGCTTGACCCATACAATATGTCACGACATCAGGTTTAATAAACTGCATCGTGTCATAAATAGCCATGCCCGCTGTCACAGAACCACCTGGAGAGTTGATATAAAGGTGGATATCTTTATCAGGGTTTTCAGCTTCTAAAAACAACATTTGGGCAACAATCAGATTTGCCATGTTGTCTTCAACTTCACCTGTTAAGAAAATGACGCGCTCACGTAAAAGTCGTGAATAAATATCAAAAGAACGTTCGCCGCGAGAAGATTGTTCAACCACAACAGGAACTAAAGCATTTTCAATTGTTGGAACATACATACGTTATTTATTCCTAAATTTTTTGTGACTTAACCTATGGCAACAATATGCGGGATAATTTCTCAAATTGCAAAAGGTTCGCACTGAAATATTATATTATTTATACCTAAGTACTTAATGTCGCACTCAAATTAACCACATATAGTGAAAAACAAAAAAGGCGCCTAAAGCGCCTTTTTCTGACTTTTTAAAAGATTAGCCCATACGGCGAGCTTGTTGTTCTTTTAACAAATCATCGTAAGATACAGCTTTGTCAGTCACTTTAGCAGCAGCTAAGATGTGATCAACAACTTGATCTTCTAATACAACTGCTTCGATTTGAGCACGTTGTTGAGCATCATTTTTGAAGTATTCAATCACTTCAGTTGGATCTTCGTAAGAAGAAGCCATGTCGTCAATGTAAGCATCAACGCGAGTTTGATCAACTTCAAGTTTAGCGTCAGCTAAAACTTTGCTCACCAATACGCCAAGCTTAACAGAACGCTCTGCTTGCTCTTTGAACAATTCGTCAGGAAGCATGCTCTTGTCAAAAGATTGCGCCCCTGCACCACCGAACTGTTGAGTGAATTGTTGAACCATTTGTTGACGTTGACGGTCAATTTCTTGAGCAACCATTGCAGTTGGAACTTCAACTTCGTTCGCAGCAACAAGTGCGTCAAAAGCAGCTTGTTTAACTTGGTTACGTAAACCATTGCGAACTTCACGTTCCATATTCTTGCGAACGTCAGCTTTTAACTTCTCAACGCCTTCTTCTTCAGTTACACCGAAGATTTTCAAGAATTCAGCATCAATTTCTGGAAGTTTTGATTTTTCAACTTGCTTCACAGTGATTTTGAACTGAGCTGCTTTACCAGCCAAGTTTTCAGCTTGGTAGTCTTCAGGGAAAGTAACATCAATTACTTTCTCTTCGCCAGCTTTCATACCGATGATGCCGTCTTCGAAGCCAGGAATCATACGACCTGAACCTAACACAAGTTTAAAGTCTTCAGCAGAACCGCCTTCAAACTTCTCACCATCGATAGTGCCTTCAAAGTCAAAAGTCACTTGCATGTCTTTTTTCGCCATGCCCTTGGTAACAGCCCAAGTTTGACGTTGTTTTTGCAAGTTTTCGATCATAGCGTCAACGTCAGCATCTTTAATTTCAGCTGTTTTACGTTCAACTTCTAAACCGTCAAATGCTTGTACTGTAACTTCTGGATAAACTTCTACAGTCGCTTCAAAAACTAAAGCATCTTCTTTATGTTCAACTTTATCAATGTTCGGCATTCCTACCGCATTGATTTTTTCTTGTTGAATTGCTTCAAAAACGCTATCACGAATGATGTCATTTACAACTTCTTGATAAATGCCCGCACCGTATTCGCGACGAACAACGTTTTCAGGTACTTTACCTGGACGGAAGCCGTTGATCTTCACAGTTTTGGCAGTGCGCTTCAAACGAGCTTCAAATTGCTCGTTAATACGGCTCGTCGGTACAGAAACATTTAAACGACGGGCAACGCCCGAAACCGCTTCAGTCGTTACTTGCATGGCTTCCTCGATAAAAATTAGTGAGTAGGAACAGTTTTTTTAAAAGTGCTGTATTATATGACAACTTTCAAGATATACAAAATTAACCGACCACTTCATTTAAATGAAGGTCGTTATTCTCGTAAATTTCACAGTAATTTTATGATTCTTTAAATATTTTTCATAAAGTCTTAAGTAAAACTAATTTTTTAGTTATTCTTCATAAATCTAAAATTACAATCAAAATCTAATTTTAATCGTTTTTACAAACAATTACTAAGAATCAGTAGATTAGCTACATAAAAGTACAATTACCTATTCAATCATCCACTTCATCTTCACAATCCAATTGGCAAATCCAATTAACACAAACTGTACATATAAATAAGAATTATTATTATTCGCATAACCTTTTAGTTTTAGAGTCCTGAAGTCATGTCTTTGATTAGAACACGTAAAAAAATTGTTTCTTCTGCGATAGCTTCATCGCTATCAATGATTGCAACAACAGCCATGGCACAAGAAGCAATTTCACAATTACCAACGATTCATACTCAAGCGACTCAAGAAGAATCTTTAAAAGTAGACCAGTCTGCAAACTCTAAATTCGTGGCTCCCCTCAAAGACACGCCAAAATCGGTCTCTATTCTTTCTCAAAAATTAATTAAAGATACAAACTCGAATACCCTACTCGAAGCTTTACGTTATGAACCAGGCATTACTTTAGGTGCAGGTGAAGGCGGTACACCATTTACAGATATGCCTTACATTCGTGGTTATAGTGGACAGTCTTCTATTTATGTTGATGGTGTTCGCAATACAACGTCACAAAGCCGCGATATGTTTGCCATTGAACAAGTTGAAGTGATTAAGGGCTCGTCTTCTGCTCTTGGTGGCGGTGGTAGCGTTGGTGGAAGTATCAACTTAATCCCTAAAGTTGCTCATGAAGGTGACGTTTACCAAGGTAGTGTTCAAGGTGGTACTGACAACTATCGCCATATCCAACTTGATGCCAACAAAGACTTTGGTAACGGAATTGCTGGTCGTGTTGTTATCATGGGCCATGAAAATGAAAAAGCTGGTCAGAGTAACGGCGCTGAATATGCTCGTGCTGGTATTGCCTCAAGCCTTGCATTTGGCCTAGATACAGCAACTCGTGGAACACTTAGCTACTACTATTTACGCAGTAATGATGAACCAGATGCGGGTATTCCATTTAACAATGCAAATCCGACTACTCCTCCTGCTGGAGTTACTGTAACTCCTGGTAACGGTAAGCCCGTTGATGTAAAAGCGGGTACTTACTATGGCTGGAAAGCTCGTGACTTTGATAAACGTGAAAACCATATTGGTACGTTTAAATTAGAACATGACTTTAATGAAAATCTTACCTTGTCGAATGTAGCGACTTACAATAAATCTAAATCTGACTATGTTTACACCAATGCTGATGACTCGAAGGGTAACATTTACAGAGGTACAATCGCTCGCCGTGCTTTAAGCCGTATATTGGATAGTGATGCGTATAGTGATCAACTTTCTTTGAGAGGTAAATTCAATACTGGTTCATTAAAACATTCTTTTAATGTCGGTACTGAATGGAGCTTCCAAGAAACTGACCAAGGCGTATATACCTTTACCAATGCTGCTGGTGAAACTACATCGACTATTTTAGACAGCAATATTCAAAACTGTACTTCAGCTGCTGCTGTAGCAAATGGCTGGTGTACGAGTTTAAATAATCCAGGAAACGGTGCATTCACCGATAAACGTGGATCTATTACAGCACAATCGACCACTCGTAGTCATAATGTAGGAATCTACGCTTTAGACAGTATTGAATTTAATCCACAATGGTTACTTAACCTAGGTGTTCGTTGGGATAAATTTGAAACTGAGAAAAAATACAATAAGGACGTAGGTGGACGTACACCTCATAAAGCTGGTGATAAATTAGAAAGTGATACAGATTACTTCTCTTACCAAGCTGGTTTAGTTTTTAAACCAACAGAAGATGGCAGTATTTATTTAAGCTACGCAACGTCAGCGAACCCTGTAGGTGTGCTCGCTGAAGGTGATACAGGTTCAGATTCTATTAGCGACTCAGGTAGCGCAAGTGCGAGTGCAAATGATCTAAAACCAGAAGAAGCTCGTACTTTTGAACTTGGAACAAAATGGGACCTGTTCAATAATCGAGCAAACTTAACTGCTGCGATCTTCCGTACTGAAAAGCAAAATACACGTATCCAAATCGACCCTACAACAACTGCTAACGCTGGTAAAAGTAAAGTTGATGGATTTGAAATCAGCTTGAACGGAAAGATTACTGACAAATGGGATGTATCGACAGGTTATAGCTATTTAGATAGCGAAATCACGGAAGCAGCTTACAACGCAGTTGCTCAAGAAGGTAAACCTCTTCCATTCGTAGCTAAAAACAGCGCTACTTTATGGTCTACTTACAGAGTAATGCCTCAATTGACTTTAGGTGCTGGTGTTGAATACCGCGATCAAGTATTTGTAAACACGACTGCTCCAAAATACTTGCCAACCTATACTATTTATAATGCGATGGCTAAATATGATGTGAACAAGAATGTGAATTTACAGCTTAATATTAATAATATCTCTGATAAGCGCTATTTCACGAGTGCACATGCAGCCCACTATGCATTTGAAGGTAATGGCCGTAACGCAGTGTTAGCAATTAACTTTAAGTACTAAGTTTAAATTCCATAATTTATTTATGGCATTAATTAAAGTTCATATAAGATAGCCTCATCACGAGGCTATTTTTATAAATGAAATATCTATTTAAAGGTGTTTGCTGTGATTCATCATATCCCTAATGTTTTAAGCAAAGAGCAAGTTGCCGAGTTTCGTAAACTCATGAAAGAAGCGAATTGGGTGGGAGGAAAAGTTACTGCTGGCACTCTATCTGCTTCAGTTAAAAGAAATCAGCAACTCTCTGAACAAGATCCACTTACACATCATTTAAGTGATATTGTCATCAAAGCAATTTGGCAAAATCCTGTGTTTCAGGCCGCAGCCCTACCTCACAAAATTATTCCACCACTTTTTAATCGATATGATGAACATGAAAGCTTTGGCTTCCATGTAGATAACTCAATTCGTCTTATCCGTGGTACTTCTGAGCAAATTCGTACCGATTTATCTTGTACATTATTTTTAAGTGAACCGGATGAATATGAAGGTGGTGATCTGGTTATTGAAGATACTTATGGTTATCACGAAGTCAAATTACCAGCAGGCGATGTCGTACTCTACCCTTCTACTAGCTTACATGAGGTAAGTAGTATTACATCAGGTACTCGATTTGCTTCTTTTTTCTGGGTTCAAAGTCTGGTGCGTGATGATAGTAAGCGACACCTTCTATTTAATTTAGATGAAAGTATCAGAGCACTACGTAAGACACACGGTGATAGTTATTCTGAAGTTATGAAACTCACCAACATTTACCACAACTTAATTCGCATGTGGTCAGAACTGTAACTACATTTATTTTTGCCTTATTGAGATGATGCAATATTTTTTCCCTCAATAAAGCGAAATAACGAAAAATATTTCCCACAAATTAGAAAGTAGCGCAAAATTAGAAAATTATTTTCTAATTTCCGAGATTAAAATTATTATAAGAATTTTGCACAACGTGTAATCATTGTTTAGATGTGATATATCTAAATGATAAACATATTAGCAAACCACCAAACTTATTATTTCACGGTCTAGAGATGAAAACGAATTACTTGTTTGCCCAGCCTACTCAAGCAAGACATCATCTGCAACTCCTGATGCTGCGCCACGCGCGCGTATAAATATTTTGTCTGCTTTTTTAAAGCAGCACTTCGAAATTACCTTTAATTTTTCTCAATTAGATACCATATATAACCGTAGAGACGTTGCCTTTTAAATATATCCAGAGCAACCGCGCTACGAGACAAGGAGTTTTCTCATGATGTTGGCTGACCCAAGCAAAAAATACCGCCGTATGTACCAACGAGTGGATTTACCAGATCGCCAATGGCCAAATAACGAAATTACAAAAGCGCCAATCTGGATGAGCACCGATTTACGTGACGGTAACCAAGCAATTTTTGAACCAATGGATATGGAACAAAAATTCAAAATGTTCAAAATGCTTGTAAAAATCGGTTTCAAACATATTGAAATCGGCTTCCCTTCTGCATCTCAAATCGACTTCGATTTTACCCGTATGTTGATTGAAGAAAATCATATTCCGGATGACGTATACATTGAAGTTTTAGTTCAGGCACGTGATCATTTAATTGAACGTACTTTTGAATCTTTAGCAGGTGCTAAACGTGCGATTGTGCATATTTATAACTCTAATTCTCCAACCTTCCGTCAAAAGGTGTTGAATGTAGATGTTAATGGCGCAAAACAGTTAGCAATTAATGCGGCTCAAAAAGTTAAAGAGTATGCTGCGCAATATCCTCAAACTGACTGGATTTTTCAGTACAGCCCAGAGTGTTTCTCTGCAACAGAATTAGAAGTCGCTAAAGATGTCTGTGATGCCGTCACAGAAATTTGGGATGCACGTCCTGACCATAAAGTTATTTTAAACTTACCAGCCACTGTAGAGGTTTCTACGCCAAATGTTTATGCAGACCAAATTGAATGGATGCATCGTAATTTGGCACGTCGTGATGGTGTAATTATTTCTGTTCACTGCCACAATGACCGCGGCTGTGGTATTGCTGCATCAGAACTTGCAATTATGGCAGGTGCTGACCGTGTTGAAGGTTGTGTGTTTGGTAATGGCGAACGTACAGGTAACGTTGACGTTGCAGCGATTGCATTGAACATGTATACCCAAGGTGTAGCGCCAGAGTTAGATTTCTCTAACATTAATGAAGTAATTGCAACGGTTGAAGAATGTACTGGCTTACCGGTACACCCTCGTCACCCATATGCAGGCGACTTGGTATTTACTGCATTCTCTGGTTCACATCAGGATGCAATCAAAAAAGGCTTCGAGTACCAGAAAAACGAAGAAATCTGGGATATGCCTTACTTGCCAATCGATCCGAAAGATTTGGGCCGCGACTACGATGCAGTTATTCGTGTAAACAGCCAGTCTGGTAAAGGCGGTATCGCTTACTTATTAGAAGCGAACTACAACGTTGTGTTACCTCGTCGTTTACAAATCGAGTTCAGTCAGGTTGTTCAACAATATGCTGATGATAATGGTACAGAAATTAATGCAAAAGAAATCTGGACCTTATTTAAAGACACGTATGTTGATGTGAAAAACCATCATTACACAGTCAAAAACTACAGATTATCTGACATTAATGGTACTCAAATCATCGAACTTGATGTTGATGTCGAAGGTGAAACACAACAACTTCGTGGTGAAGGTAACGGACCGATTTCTGCATTCTTAAATGCGCTTCAGTTACCAATTGACGTATTGAACTATGAAGAACGCAGTATTAGCTCAGGTGCAAATGCGAAAGCGTTAACCTTAATTGAACTTCAAGTCAAAGGTACAGGCAGAGGTTCATTTGGTGCAGGTGTTCATGACAATACAGTCACCTCATCAATTGAAGCAATTATTGCATGTACTAACCGATTGATTGATCAAGGCGTTTTAAGTACAGATCAGGTTGTTGCTGCTGCTGTTTAATTAAAAAAAAGACTTTGGAAAGGATACCTAGCTTGGTATCCTTTCTTTTTATTCCTGAAAGATTTAAAAGGCGAAATGTTCCCGTGTCTTTTCCAGCTGATTCAGTGGGGTTAGTCACTCCGCAAAAGTTCCAATTTGAAGAACCATTACATCTTGAATGTGACCGTGTTTTGCCACGTTTTGAATTAATGGTCGAAACTTACGGCACTTTAAATGCAGATAAATCAAATGCCATTTTAATCTGTCATGCCTTATCTGGACATCATCATGCAGCGGGCTATCACCACGAAGATGATAAAAAAGCTGGCTGGTGGGATAGTTGTATTGGCCCGGGTAAAGCAATCGACACAAATAAGTTTTTTGTAGTTTCGCTAAATAATATTGGTGGGTGTAATGGCTCAACTGGCCCAACTTCCCCAAATCCTGAAAATGATAATCGCCCTTATGGACCAGATTTCCCATTAGTAACGGTACGTGACTGGGTGAAAACTCAAGCCATGCTTTCTGACCGGTTGGGTGTAAATATTTGGTATGCCGTTATTGGTGGCTCTTTAGGGGGCATGCAGGCACTACAATGGTCGGTTGACTATCCTGACCGCTTACAAAAATGTGTCATCATTGCCAGTGCGCCAAAGCTTTCAGCACAAAATATTGCCTTTAATGAGGTTGCACGCCAGTCTATCTTGTCTGATCCAGACTTCCATCATGGTCGTTATTTGGAAAATGATAGCTACCCGAAACGCGGCCTGATTTTGGCCCGAATGGTAGGTCATATCACCTATCTCTCTGAAGAAGCCATGAAACAAAAATTTGGCCGTGATTTAAAATCTGGCAAATTTATGTACGGTTTTGATGTCGAGTTTCAGGTTGAAAGCTATCTTCGTTACCAAGGCGAGCAATTTAGCCGTAACTTTGATGCCAATACTTATCTCATCATGACCAAAGCATTGGATTATTTTGATCCATCACGTGAATACAACCACTCGTTAACAGACGCGATGGGTAAAACAAAATGTCAGTTCCTGATTGTTTCTTTTACAACAGATTGGCGTTTTACACCAAGTCGCTCTCAAGAGATTGTTGATGCACTCATTACCAATCATAAGCCAGTAAGTTACCTCGATATTGATGCGGAACAAGGACATGACTCGTTCTTATTCCCGATTCCATTGTATGTAAAAACAATGCGCGCTTTCTTAGGCGGTGAAGAACTCTTAAAATCGACGTCACTGGAGGCAAGCTAATGCGTATTGATCAACAACTGGCAGAAAAGTGGATTAAACCAGGCTCAAGCGTACTCGATTTGGGGTGTGGTGATGGTGAATTACTCGCTCATATGAGCCAAAAGCATCAAATTCGTGCTTATGGCTTAGAAATTGATCAAGAAAAGATTGCAATTGCCGTCAGTCGCGGGTTAAATATTATTCAACAAGATTTGAATCTCGGTTTGAGCCGTTTTGCAGACCAGTCTTTTGACTATGTGGTTATGGCACAGGCTTTGCAAGCTGTAGATGCACCAGATGTTTTATTAAGAGACATGGTGCGTGTGGGTAAACAGGCAATTATTACTTTTCCAAACTTTGCGCATTGGAAGACTCGTTCTTTTCTTGCATTAAAAGGTATGATGCCTGTATCGGATGCTCTACCATATATGTGGTATAACACCCCCAATATTCATTTATGTACATTTAAAGATTTCGAAGCACTTTGTGCGGAAAATCAGATACAAATTATTAATCGACTCGCCGTCAATGGAAATCAGCAGGGAAGCCTGTTAAGCAAACATGTTCCTAATTTGTTTGGTGAAGTCGCTATTTATCGAGTGAGTGCACTATGAAAAAGACATTATTTAGCACACTATTTGCAGGACTGCTAAGTATGCAGGCTCATGCAGATTATATCGCCCAGCCACAATCGGTTGCGAGTCAGGCTGCACGCTTTTCAACAATGGGGGTTAATGACCTTCAGAAAGCTGCAAAAGCTGGTCAAGCAGGCGCGCAATTTTACCTTGGTACACACTACCAATATGGTAAAGATGTAGAAAAAGACGAAAAACAAGCTTTCGCATGGTTTAAAGCAGCAGCTGATCAAGGTTTATCACCAGCACAACTGAACGTGGGTCGTATGTACGCCGACGGCATTGGTGTTAGAAAAGATGAGTCTATGGCTCGTAAATACTTTGAAAAAGCAGCAAGCAATGGTGATAACCGTGCAAGCTACAACCTCGCGATGATGGAAGAGCAAAAGAAAAACTACGTAGGTGCTTACCAGTGGTATGAGCTTTCAACTCGTGATGGCATGCTCGATAATAAAGTGATTAGCTTATCTGAAGGTAAGAAAACTGCTCTAGCGGCGAACTTAACTCAAGAACAAATCCGTACAGCACGTGACCGTGCAGACAAATGGATTCAAGCACAATAATAACGGTTCATCCGTAAAAAACCTTACTCGACTAAAACCACCTTGTATGCTCTACAAGGTGGTTTTAGTTTAGATCATGCCATTTTATATTCTATTTATTTCCCTCTATATCCCCTCTTAAAAAACACGTAACATAACTCACGTTCGATATTAGCTATAAAGTTTGGTTTTATTATGTCTACCCCACATTGGTTTGATCAGGGCAGTTTAGTTCTTGCCAGCAATAACAAAGGTAAAGTCGCAGAGTTTGAAAAACTTTTTGAACAGCTTAAATTACCTGTAGAAATTATTCCTCAAGGTCGCCTTAATATTCCTGATGCAATTGAAGATGGTTTAAGCTTTATTGAAAATGCCATTATTAAAGCTCGCCATGCCTCTCAAATTTCAGGCAAACCTGCTATGGCTGATGACTCTGGTATTTGCGTTCCTGTCTTAGGTGGCGCACCCGGTATTTACTCAGCACGCTATGCTGGAGAACATGGAGACGATGCTGCCAACAATGCAAAATTATTAAATGACCTTTTACCATTTCGTAAAAATGGTGAAGTGATTGAAGGCATGTTCGTATGTGTACTTGCTTTAGTAACTCATGCAGAAGATCCTTTGCCACAAATTTTCCAAGGCATTTGGCACGGCGAAATTTTAGAAGCTGCTCGTGGTGAAAATGGCTTTGGTTATGACCCACTGTTCTGGTTGCCTGAATTGCAAGTTTCTAGTGCTGAGCTGTCTAAAGAAGACAAAAATAAGATTAGTCATCGTGGACACGCGATGCAGTTATTTAGAGAGAGTTTGCAGAAGTAAGTTGTTCATATAGCCACAATATGCAGCGTTAAAACATATTAAACTTTGTATAGGCAAACCTTACTTTTCAAAGATGAAAAGTAAGCAAAAATCTTTTGTTAGACTGATGGCACATCCTGAGCGATTTCCAAAGCACTGCTTTGGAAATCAGCGCAAGGCAGTGACATGGCGGCATCCATGCCGCCTTCGCACAAGCAAGTTTAGGAAACTTAGAATTAAATAAAGATTAGACGAACAAGTGTAAAAACACCGCATAAATCGCAATACACACACAACTCACAATCGTCCCAGAAGCAATATAAGCCGCAGATCTTCCTGTTCCTTGATAATGTGTTTCTAGCGCTACAATATTGGCCGCTGGTGGTAGACAGAACATTAAAAACATCACACCAATGTGCTGGCTCATATTGGGAATCGGTAAAAATCTATACGTTAATCCACAAAGAATAAAACCACACACCACCTTAAAAGCTTGTGCTTTTGTACTGTAGATTAAGTCTTTTAAATGCACTCGTGTACGGCGCAGCCACATTCCCAATACACACATCCCAGCAAAAGTCATTGCGAACTTGGCAACTTCATAAACCCAGTGTATAGCAGGATGTTCAATATGTTGAGCACCAAGAAGTCTAAGTAGAAGCGCAACGAATATTGAAATACATGGTGGAGAAGACAAAACTTTTTTTAATATATTGAGCTTACTTTGCGGTGCAGTCGTTACTGCTGTAACTGCCCATGCATTTCCGAACAGCGACATACCAATATATAACGCCACAATAGGCGCCGTGGCTTGGGGACCAAATAAAGCCATGGCAAAAGGAAAACCGAGCCACCCCATGTTGGTATAACTTGCACAAAGTGCTAATAATCTGTCTTTAAATAAAGCTAAATAAGCAAAGAAAATAAGAAATGCTGAACCAAAGCTAAACAGCATTAAACTTAAACTACCCGGTTGATAAAATACCATGTTGTAAATAATAACAACGGGAATAAGTAAGCGTGCGAGCCAAGCTGAAAGGATAGGTTTTATCGTTTCTGAAAGAGAAGTCTGGGCAAGTAAAAGTCCAGTGATAAACGCCAATATTGGCAGTAATAACGCCACGTTTGCTCCTCTCACCTCTCAAAATCAGTTTGTTATGCTACACCTTTTCAAAGTGAAATGTACTCTCCTTTTCAAGTAATTTAAGCTTCTCTTTTTTAACTCTTTCTAAATTAAAAAAACCAAACACATCCTTTCTAGAACCCATCTTTTTAGATTTTGACTGACGGCCATTGTCTTAAAAATGACATATAAATGTCACATTCCTGTCATGGCAACCTGTTGATATAAAGCGAACTGAAAAGAGGTATAAGATCATGGCCGGTTTATCTATTTGGCACGTCGTTATTTTTGCAATTGTCGTTATTTTATTATTCGGTACATCTAAATTAAAAAATATCGGTAAAGACGTAGGCGGTGCAGTAAAAGACTTTAAAAAATCAGTTCGTGAAGAAGACGAAGCTGCTGCTCTTAATACTCCACGTACAATTGATGCCCAAGTCAAAACCCCTGACAGCACATCAGTGAAAAGCTAAAGGTTTTCCACCATGCTTGATGTAGGAATGACAGAGCTACTCTGTTTTGCAATTATTGCAATTTTAGTTTTAGGTCCGGATAAACTTCCAGAAGCTGCACGCTTTGCTGGTCGTTGGTATGTCCGTCTAAAACGTTATATTACCAATTTGCAAAATGAGATTGATCAAGAGTTGCGTCTTTCTGAATTTCGAAAAGAAATGCAAGAAGAGCTCAACCGCATTGAAGCACTTGAACGTAAAGTACAGCAACAACTTGAAGAAATACAAAAACAGACTACTTCAGACAACTCAGAAAAAGCTGAGGTAGCTGAAACTATATCTCAATCTATAATGTACTCCCCTGTGTCGGGCCATTATGAAGTGCCCTTTCTTGCCAAATTTACACCTTTGGCATCTCAAAGCGACACTTTAGAAACACCCCCCGTTAAATTGAAGATTGCCGTATGAACCAACTGCCTTCAACGACTGTAAATTCTCAGGAAAATCTAGACCAAATGCCTATCATGAGCCATTTGGTTATTTTAAGACGTCATTTATTTAGAATTGTTGGGGTAACATTATTTTTATTCTTTTGTTTATTACCCTTTCGAAATAATACATACCAACTATTATCTGAACCTTTAAGGCTGCAACTTCCGGCATCATCTTCAATGATCGCTACAGATGTGACTGCAACCTTTATGGCTCCATTTAAATTAAATTTATTTGTCGCGCTCGTGTTAGCTATGCCATTTATTCTTTATGAGATATGGTCTTTTGTTCGCCCTGCGTTGTATCAAAAAGAACGACATTTAGCGATTCCGTTACTCATTGGCAGTATTGTTTTGTTCTATGCCGGAGTTGCTTTCGCATATTACATTACCCTTCCTGCAATTTTACATTTCTTTATTAGCGTATCGCCTGAAACCGTCGCACCTATGACAGATATTAATAGCTATTTAAGCTTTTGCTTAAAGCTATTTTTAGTTTTTGGTCTCACTTTTGAAATTCCAATTGCAACCCTACTACTCATTTTAATAGGCGTAGTAGACACAAAAAGTCTTGCTGAAAAAAGACGTTTTATTATTGTGGGATGCTTTTTTGTAGCCATGTTCATTACCCCGCCAGATGCAATTTCTATGGTGATGTTGGCCATTCCAATGTGGTTGCTTTTTGAGCTCGGATTGCTCTTTGGTAAAATTCTTGAGAAAAGAAAAACTCATTCTGCTGAATAAAATGAATATAAAAAAAGCCTGAAGATCGAAGTTCAGGCTTTTTTCTTTTGGAGTACTTTTCAATCTACAAAGCCATAAACTGTCTTCAAAGTGACTTAAAAATGTAAGAAAATTGTCATTTTCAGGCCATAGAATCAACTCAACAAATATACCCACAAAATTTACGGATTTCTTATGACAACTGCTTCTACTCAACCAACGCGTCGCGAAATTTTAAAATGGTTCTCGGGGATTCCTTTTCTACCATTAGGGGCGATGGCTACGGCAGTAACGTTAGCAGGTTGTAATGATAGTGATGACAGTTCTGTAGTCACTCCAACACCGCAACCAAGCAAATTAAAAAATGCAAAATTTACGGCAATGTCAGCTCCAACAGCAGCAGCAGACCGTGCAACAACTTTAGTAAATTCTAAATTAAAAATTGATTGGGAAAACTCAACCAGTACTGAGTACCAACTTGCTTATAAACCGTTCTTTAAAACTGGTGATAGCGTACCAAAGCATGGTGGTGGAACAATTATCGCTGGTGGTTATTTTGATGTTAACGGCAATCCAATTATGGATAAGTCTGTTGCGGGTAAAGAGCGTCAGTTCTTTTCAGACTGTCCAGATGGTTCATCATTAATTCAGTTAGAAGGTGCGAAAGTTGATGGTGTAGCAAATCCTGTATTCCATGTTGTTCAATTTGAGTACAACTCAAAGGACCAAGCAGGTGGAGATACTTATGGCCAACTACCATCGCCAATTGCAATTTTGACTTTAGATCAAGACCAAAAAACTGGTCATCTAGAACTTAAAAAATACTTCAACGTTGATACTGCACCAGTACACGGTTTATGGATCACTTGCGGTGCTAGCCTATCGCCTTGGAATACTCACTTATCAAGTGAAGAGTATGAACCTGATGCATTCAATCAAGGCATTGGTGGTACAGATCCAAAATATCTTGGTAAATACTTCTTTGGTGATGAAACTAAAGCAAACCCATATAACTACGGTCATTTGCCAGAAGTAACAGTTAACCTTGATGGTACTGGTAGCATTAAAAAGCATTACTGCTTAGGCCGTATTTCTCATGAACTTATTCATGTGATGCCAGACAATCGCACAGCACTTATGGGAGATGACTACACAAATGGTGGTTTCTTCATGTTCGTTGCTGACAAAGAAAAAGACTTATCTGCAGGTACGCTGTATGTCGCTAAATACATCAATACTTTAACTGAAACTTCAACTGCGAGTATTCAATGGATCAAACTTGGTCATGCGACAAGTAAAGAAATTGAAGATTTAGTTGCAGGTGGGATTAAGTCAACTGACATTATGGAAAGTTTAACAACGAACCCAAATGATGCCAGCTATACTGAAATTACTTTGGCAAAGAAAACGCTTTGGGTCAAACTTAAACCAGGTATGGAAAAAGCAGCAGCCTTCTTGGAAACACATCGTTATGCAGCACTAAAAGGTGCAAGTATGGCGTTCACCAAGATGGAAGGAACAAACGTGAATATTAAAGATAAAGTGGCCTACTCTGCTTTAGCTAATATTCAAGATTCAATGGTTGTTGGCGGTAAGGGTTATCTTGCAGAACATAATGTAGGGTTCTCTAAAAAAATTACTGCTGGTGGGGTTCTTGCACACAAGTTGGGTAATAGCTTTACAGACAATGAAGGCAGCTCAATTAATAGTGAATGGGTCCCTCTTTACTCATATATGTTATTAATGGGTGAAGATCTTGCTGCGAAAGATAGTTTAGGTAATACAGCTCATCCAGACAAAATTGCCAGCCCAGACAATCTGAAGTTCTCTGAAACTTTACGTACATTATTCATTGGTGAAGATTCAGGTAATCATGTTAATAACTTCTTATGGGCATACAATGTAGATACCAAAGAGTTAATCCGACTACTTTCTACACCAGCAGGTGCAGAATCGACTGGCTTGCATGCGGTAGATTCAATCAATGGTTGGACTTATATCATGAGTAACTTCCAGCACCCAGGCGATAGCAGCAGTGTACCTGAGGATGTTAAGGCATTAATTAACCAAAATTATAACAATGGTTATAGCGCTAACGTGGGCTATATTACAGCAGACCCAATTGCACCATCAGTCATAACCAAATAATTTTTAATATGCTCCAAACATTATAGCTGGCTAAGGTCAGCTTTAATGTTTTTTAGATAAGCTCGCAGTTTTTATAAAAATGAAAAATCACTGAAGTTTTAACTAACTTATCATCAAAACGTCAACGCCACGTCACATTCACAACCTAAGCTCATGAAGACTTTTAGAACAATCTCTTTATTTACTTACTTACTTAGGAATTTCCCATGACAGAGCTGACGCCATATCATGAAGACCAAGAACTGGATAACAATACTTCAGACAACATCCACTTCCGTGACATTTTAGAACAACATGTAAGCCGTCGTAGTTTAATCACCAAAGCAGCAAGTGGCGCTGTAGCATTAACTTTAGCTTCTACATTAACTGGCTGTAATGATAGTGATGATGACTCTGGTTCGAACAACGGTGGAACCCCACCTGTAGACCCAAATAAAAGACCAGAAAAATTAACCTTTACGGCAGTCGCAAAAAACCACAACGATATTGTGACTGTACCTGAAGGTTATGAAGCCAATGTCATTTACGCTTTAGGTGATTCAATCAACCCTGCGTTTGGTGACTGGGACGACAATAATATCCCATCTGGTCCAAGCTTCCAGTTCCGTTCTGGTGACTGTCATGACGGCATGCATTTCTTTGGTTTAAATACATCGACAAGCCGCTTTGATGAAAGTGTTTCAGCTGAAGGTTTGTTAGTGATGAATCACGAATATATTAATCAGACCTTCCTTCATCCCAAAGGTCCAACAAAAGTTGATGGACGTCGCCCTGAAGATGAAGTGATTCGTGAAACCAATGCACACGGCGTATCTGTCGTTCATATCAAAAAAGATGCAGCAACTCAAAAAGTAGTAATTGATAAAAAATCTATTTTTAACCGTCGTATTACAGCGTCTACTGTAATGGAGTTTGCAGGTGCTGCTGCTGGTTCTAGCCTACTTGCAACTCGTTTCTCGCCTGCTGGCCGTCAAACTCGAGGCACACATAATAACTGCGGTAATGGTTATACCCCTTGGGGCACATATTTAACTACCGAAGAAAACTTTATTGGTTATTTCCAACGTTCAGGTAGCGATGAATATGCACGTACAGATGCAGAAAAAATTGCATTAAAACGTTACGGTTTAGGCGTTAAAAAAGATGAACCATATCTTTACGAGAAAGATGAAAAAGGTGCGCCTAAAAAAGATAAAGATGGCAAGGTTATTTATTTAAAAGATAAAAATGGTGAGTTAATCCCTAACGTTGATGAACAAGGGCGACAAATTTATTTAGGCACAAGTTCGCGTTATGGCTGGGAAACGGCAATTGGTCAAGTTGAATCACAAGACTTATATGACCGTTGGAATGCTGATGTAAAAGCTGCACAGCCGACACAAGACTACCGCAATGGACCTAATACATTCGGCTGGATGGTCGAGATTGATCCGTTTGATGTTCGCCAAAATCCTGTTAAACGTACCTCATTAGGTCGCTTTGCACATGAAGATAGTGCTTGCCGTGCCGTTGTAGGTCAACCATTAGCATTTTATATGGGTGATGACTCTCGCGGAGAATACATCTATAAATTTGTCTCTACCGCTGTATGGGATGCCAAAGATGTAAACGGCGGCTATACGGTCGGTGACAAATATATGAACGCGGGTAAATTGTATGTTGCCAAATTTAATAACGATGGGTCAGGTCAATGGATTGAACTTGCCTATGGCAAAAACGGCTTAAATGAAAGCAACACCACTTACCCATTCAAATCTCAAGCGGACGTTGTTACATTTGCGCGTTTAGCTGGCGACGCTGTCGGTGCTACAAAAATGGACCGCCCAGAATGGTGTACTGTTAACCCAGTGAATGGCGAAATCTATGTAACTCTTACCAACAACTCAAATCGTGGTAAAGACTACCCAACAGACGCAGCCAACCCACGTAACTACACAGATTTATATAACGGCACCAAAGAGCAAAAAGGTAATGTGAACGGTCATATTATCCGTTTTAAAGAAACCGATGACAAAACCACTGCTGAAACCTTCAAATGGGATATCTATCTGTTCGGCGCAGAAGCATCTATGGCATCAAACATCAACCTATCTGGTTTAACTGACAATAACGATTTGTCTTCACCAGATGGTATGTGGTTTGACCCACGTGGTGTGCTTTGGATTCAAACAGACGATGGTGCCTATACCGATGTCACCAACTGTATGATGCTTGCTGCACTACCTGGCCAGATTGGTGATGGCGCTACTGCAACCACTTCAAATGGCCAACAAACACTAGTCGGCGCTAAAGTTACAGACTCAACATTACGCCGTTTCTTGGTTGGACCGAAGCAGTGTGAAATTACAGGTATCGCCATGACACCTGACCACAAAGCAATCTTTATTAATGTTCAACATCCTGGTGAAGATTCTAAGAGTTATGCGACACCAGACAGTAACTGGCCTGCAACTCAAAAAGATCCAAGCAATAAAACTGCACGTCCACGTTCAGCAACTGTTGTGATTACCCGTAAAGATGGCGGTGTGATTGCAGGCTAATTTGTTTATGCTTATAAAAATGCCGGTCAATTGATCGGCATTTTTATTACTATCGATTTAAGAGAATCTGCTGCTGCACAATTTGACCGCTGTGCTCACCTTGTTGGGTCTTTTCCAACCAAAGCCATTCATTATTAGTCATTCTTAGAAAGTTCGAACAACGTGTGCCATACACAGGACTTTGAATAAAGGTGGATGATAATAACTCTTCCATTTCTGCTTGAATGCCAGTATTCGGCAATAATGCCGTTGTGACCTTGCGCTCATCTTCCAGAATATCCCACGCTGCATTTTGCAAGGTTAATTCTTCTGTCTGGTGTTGAAGCATAGGCAAAAACTCTTGCGTAAACCGTGTTCGTAAATGTCTGGTTTTTTCCCAATGATCAGACATCAAGCCATTAGAAACCACATAGACTCCATTGGCTAAAACTTGAGGAGCTTCACCACGGTTACTCATATAAACAGCCTGATCAGCATTGCCCATAAACAAATTAAAGCCAGCAAAGTTCTGTTGCTGCTGTTCTAATTGTTGTGCAAAACGAATAGGTAATAAATCAGACTCTAAAAAAGCCTGAACTAAATGCCCTCGAGAAGTTTCATAAGTTTTTTGGTCTCGCCCATCACGGAAGTTGGTTAAAACAGCCCATCGGCCTTGAGGCGTAACCCCCATCCAAGTACCACTGGACTGTAAGTCCTGCCCTGCAACAATTGGCGTATGTTCCCACTGATGCAACAAAGCTGTGGGGCGATGATAAAACTCGTCTCGATTTGACATAAGACACAAGGGCAGATCATCCAGAACATGCCATGCTAAAGCCACAATACACATTAATTCTTGTTCCCTATCTTTACACATTGAATGTACAACATTTTTCACATCATTCCGCTACAATCTGTCAAAACGTAAGATCAAGGAGCAGCAATGCTGACCTATCCTAATATCGATCCGGTCGCAATACACTTAGGACCTCTTCAAGTCCATTGGTATGGACTCATGTATTTATTAGCATTTTTATGTGCTTGGGGACTTGCTTCCTACCGTGCCAAACAGCGTGATGGCTGGACATCGGACATGGTTTCCGATCTGGTATTTTACGGTGCTCTAGGTGTCGTTCTGGGCGGTCGTGTCGGCTATGTCCTTTTCTATGAGTTTGATAAATTCCTCGAAAACCCGATTTGGCTATTTCAAGTCTGGACAGGCGGTATGAGTTTCCATGGCGGCTTTTTAGGCGTCATGATTGCTATGCTATTTTGGTGTAAAAAATACCAAAAAACATGGTTTCAAACCCTCGACTTTATTGCTCCTTGTGTACCGACTGGCTTAATGTTCGGACGCATTGGTAACTTTATTGGTGGAGAGTTATATGGTCGTGCGGTAACTGACCCAAATTATCCATTTGGTATGATTTTCCCGACAGATCCGTTACACCTAGTTCGCCATCCATCACAAATCTATCAAGCGCTTTGTGAAGGTTTAATTCTATTTATTATCTTGTGGTGGTTTAGTTCAAAACCACGTCCACGTATGGCTGTTTCTGCCCTATTTTTAATGGGATATGGCGTTGCCCGCTTTGTGATGGAATTCTTCCGTCAGCCAGATGCCGACCAAGGTTTTATTCTATTAGGCTGGATGACAAAAGGACAAATTCTAACAATTCCAATGTTGCTGATTGGCCTTTGGATGATGTGGTACGCCTACCAAAAGAAAATTTACGACTGGGGTCCACAAAAGAATAGTTAATATCTAAATTAGAGGAGTTTCGGCTCCTCTTTTCTTTTTTTATGCTACAGTTTTTACTCTCCCAAGATGAAGATATACCATGCTGGAATTCTGGTTTAACACGCAAGTCCCGACATTTAAAAAACTAGTGATTTTAATTATTACGCTGCTTATTTGTATTGCGCTATATCAATACCAACCGCTGCCTTTAGATACGATTCTGATGTTTACTGGAACTGGGGTAATTTTTTTAATCTGTCGTTACTTTAAATTGCACTTTGCTCAAAAAAATCCGACTGGGTTATTTTACCGCCTGTTGACTTGGATACCTATCGCGCTGTTATTTGCCCTTATTTTTGTTAAAGCGATGCCTAACTTACTGATCTGGGGCGTTCAAGGAATTGCTTTTATGGCACTTGCAGCTTTTATTTTTTCACCGCAATCGCTTTTTAAGAAATAGGTTTAGTTTTCATGTTGGCTTATTGGTACAACGCTCCGCGCCATATCAAACTCATCTTCATTGTTGCCGTTTGTGTGGCAGTTTACATAGCTAATCAAGTTCAGCCCCTATCTCCTATCTATACTGTACTCAGCCTTATTTTCGGTTTTGGTTTACATGTTGGACATTACTTAAATAGCAAAATTTCAAATAACAAATCATATAAATCGAGCTTTAGACTTTTAAGCAGCATCTATCCTATTTTTATCGTTGTTATTTTGATGTATCTGCTTCCTGCTCAGCATAAATGGATTCTTGCGATACAAGCTTTAGGCTTTGTACTGGTTGGCTTCTTTCTTGTTTCGATTTATCAAAATCGCGCCAAGCGATTTGACTAATTACGTCCATTGAAATGCCATAGAACCATTTTTAGATTTTCATCTTGAGCTACAACAGGTATCATCTTCAGTGGTTCATGATGAAGCAGCTCTATTGCGTAATTATTTATCATTGAGCTATCTCCCCCTTTTATTTTATGGAATTAATCCGAACTCGAGAGTGTTATGCGTGCATATTTAGACCTTCTACAACATATCCTTGATAATGGCGGTGACAAAGGCGACCGTACAGGCACAGGAACCCGTTCTGTATTTGGTCATCAAATGCGTTTTGATCTCTCTAAAGGTTTTCCTTTACTCACCACAAAAAAAGTTCACTTCCGTTCTATTGTGATTGAGTTACTTTGGTTTTTAAAAGGCGACACCAATGTCCAATATCTAAAAGATAATAAAGTATCAATTTGGGATGAATGGGCAACAGCAGAACAAACTGCCCGTTTTGGCCGCCCAGAACATGAACTTGGACCGGTGTATGGTCATCAATGGCGTAATTTCGGCGCAACCAAAAATGCCGATGGTACTTATAACCAAGATGGTTTTGACCAAATTAAATGGTTAATTAATGAAATCAAAACCAATCCGAATTCACGCCGTTTAATTATTTCCGGCTGGAATCCAAACGAAGCTGGACAAGTGGCTTTACCACCTTGCCATACACTTTTTCAATTTTTCGTACAAAATAACAAATTGTCATGCCAGCTTTATCAACGTAGTGCAGACGTGTTTTTAGGCGTGCCTTTTAACATTGCCAGTTATGCTCTACTCACCCATATGATTGCTCAAGTGTGCGGTTTAGGAGTAGGTGACTTTGTTTGGACAGGCGGTGATACGCATCTTTATGTCAATCATTTTGAACAAGCACAACTTCAATTGACACGTGAACCTTTACCACTCTGCCAATTGAAACTGAATCCAGAAGTAAAAGACTTATTTGATTTCAAATTTGAAGATGTTGAAATTGTAGGTTATGAGTCACATCCTGCAATTAAAGCACCAGTTGCAGTATAACGACGACTCAAATTTCATTAGATTACGGTTTAGAGAATAAGATTATGGCATGGCAAAATGTAGAAGTTGTTCACGTTGTGGCAATGGACAAAAACCACTGTATTGGTAAAGGCAATGCGTTGCCATGGCATATTTCTGCCGACTTAAAACACTTTAAAGAAATCACCCAAGGCGGTGTAGTCGTGATGGGCCGTAAAACCCTTGAGTCTATGGGGCGTGCTCTACCCAACCGTGTGAACTGGGTGATTACCCGTGACATTAACTGGCAATTTGACGGTGTTAAAGTTGCCTATTCAATTGAAGATGCTTTAAATGCAGCTTTAGAAGATGTGAAAAATACTGAAAAGCAGGCACTGTTCATTATTGGTGGTGGTGAGATATTCAAGCAGACTTTGTCGATTGCAGACCGTCTTGAACTCACTCATGTTGACTTAGATGTGCAAGGTGATGCACATTATCCAACAATACCGAGTGAATTTCATAAAACTGCGAGTGAACAGCAAGTTGATGAAAAATCAGGAACTTCATTCGAGTTTGCTACTTATAAAAAATAATTCTATGGATGCCTATGCACAATATCGGAACACGTGAATTTATTACTGCCCTACTTTTGGGGCTATTACATAGTCTATTCACGCTGTTTATTGTGCTCTCTAGCATTTGGGTATGTGTAGCGCTCTGGGTTCAACAACCTTTTGGCTGGTTAGGCAGCCGCATACTTATTGGTATCTGGATTGCTTTTGCGCTCAGTATGGCTGGCTTATATGTTGAAGGCCATATTATTAGCCGCCGTATAGACATCCTAATCTATCTTCTCGCGTTTGCTTGTTCTCTCGTTTGGTATTTTTCAATTACTGCACGTCAAGACCGCGACTGGAACCCTGAAGTTGCCAATATGCTGAGCTACGAAAAGCATGGCGATGTGATTACCCTGCATAATGTTCGTAACTTCAACTGGCATCCCGATGGAACCTATGATGTTCGGTGGGAAACTCGAACCTTTGATCTTAACCAGTTGAATGGCATAAACATTATTGCCTCTTACTGGATGGGACCACAAATTGCCCATACATTGGTCAGCTTTGAATTTACCAATCAGCAACCTTTAGTGTTCTCAATCGAGATTCGTAAAGAAAAAACCGAAGAATTTTCGGCAATTGGTGGTTTTTTTAGAAAATATGAACTTAGCTTAATTGCTTCTGATGAAAAAGATATTGTCTATACGCGTAGTAACATCCGCAAAGAGCAAGTTTATAATTTTCCTATCAACATGCCACGTCGCGAGCAAAAGGCTTTATTTTTAGAATATCTAAAGAAATCCGATGAACTTCGTGCAGAACCAAAGTGGTACAACACCCTCACTAGTAACTGCACCACCTTAATTTTTGATATGGTTCAAGCGATTAATCCCTATCAACTTCCTAAAGATTACCGTCTAATCGCTTCAGGTTACTTACCTAATTATTTATATGATCTTAAAGCACTTAATCAAACTATCAGTTTAAAACAGTGGTATCAAATTGCACACATCAACCCACGTACTGAAAATTTTGAACAGCTTTCAGATCAGAGTAGCGAACATTTCTCTCAAATCGTTCGACAAGGTTTACCAAAACCGAAATAAGTAATGCACTTTTCTTTACTTTTTTATACATGCTTTACTTTGTATTTTAAATACATAAACCCTATTGTAATAGGCAGGAAATAGAGGAAAAAACAATGCAACAGGCATTATTTGGCGGCGGCTGTTTTTGGTGCGTCGAAGCTGTATTTTTACAAATACGCGGTGTAGAAAAAGTAACTAGTGGTTACGCAGGTGGGCACACGACTAATCCTACCTACGAGCAAGTCTGCCAAGGAGATACTCAGCATGCTGAGGTGATCTTAGTAGATTTTGATGAAGAGCAAGTAACATACTCCCAGTTACTCGATGTATTCTTCGCGACTCACGATCCAACGACTTTAAATCGCCAAGGTAATGATATCGGCACGCAATATCGCTCTGTTATTTACTATTATAATGAAGAGCAAAAGCAGGCAGCGGAACATACGATTCAAACGCTAAAAGATGATGATCTTGATATTGTGACTGAGTTGTCTCCTGTTCCGACGTTCTATCCAGCCGAAGAATATCATCAGAATTACTATGCAAAGAATCCTTCACAAGGTTATTGCAACTTTGCGATTCCACCTAAGTTGCTCAAGCTATATAGTAAATTCCAGCACCTTATGAAAGATCAATAAATTAGAGCAATAAAAAAGCAACCAATGAGGTTGCTTTTTTATTGAGTAAACTAAATTTTAGTTTTCACTGACAAAGGCAATATCGCTCAGTCCGGCTTCACTTGCGCGAGACATTACCTGTGCAACAGTATCGTACTTCGACTCTTTATCAGCACGAAGTTGAACTGTTGGTTTAACATCGCCTTGACCCGCTTCTTGAAAACGTTTTTGAAGCTCATCTAGGCTAATTACTTGAGTATCCCAAGCCACTTCACCATTTGCATTAATACTAATCGTAATTGCTTTTGGTGGTGGATCAATAATTTCAGCAGTTGTTTTAGGAAGCGTTAATGGAATCGATGGGTTGGCAACTGTTGCTGTGACCAAAAAGATGATCATTAACACCAACATAATGTCGATTAGCGGAATGAGGTTCATCTCATTTATGCCACTATCGTGGTCTTCACCCAATTGAAAAGCCATTAAGCTTGACCTCCAACATAACTTTGCTGTGCAGTTTTAACATCAGACTTTACAGTAGAATCTTGCTGCAACATCGTGTCAATTAATAAGCTGTGTGCTTGATCTTGTAAATCATGAGCAAGGCCACGGTTAGCGCGTACACAGATGTTATAAGCCAATACCGCAGGAATCGCAACTGCAAGACCAAGGCCTGTCATAATAAGTGCTTCACCTACTGGTGTAGCCACTTGAGCCAAACCTGCTTGTCCACTTTTACCTACTGCAACAAGTGCATGGAAAATACCCCATACCGTACCAAACAAACCAACGAATGGTGCAATTGAAGCAATTGTTCCTAAAACAGAAATACCTTTCTCAGCATTGACTTTTTCAGCAGAAATTTGACGAAGTAGCGCCTGCTCTGCAACCGCTTTACGTTGCTCAAAACTTAATGGTTGTAACTTTGCTTTTAGCGAAGTGATAGCCTGAGAAAGTTGAGCATAAGCTTGTTGCTTTAATTGGCGAGTCCCCATCAAACGTAAGATGAAAACTGTCCAGGTAGCAATCGACATTGCCAATAAGATGAAATACAGGGTTTTACTCACTGCATCTGCATGTTGCCAATAGATTGAAAAGTTCATATTGAACTCCTGATTAAGGTTAGCCGTTGGGACTCAAATTCATTTAAGGGGTTAAATCAAAAGGTTGCTCTGCTTTAATTGGGTAAGCAACCCCGTTTTCCATATAAGGTTTAAATTTCGCACCGCGAACAGCACGGACAACTTTGTCATCTAGACTTGAAATACCACTACTTCTGGTCACTCGCACATTAATAATCTTGCCTTTTTCATCGGCTTCAATCAGTACCATGATAGAGCGTGCTTCGCCTTGTAAATCTTTTGAAGAAACTGTTAATCGTGGTGAACGACTCCATTGCACACCCGAACCACCAATCGAAACTCGTTTTGGTGATGGATCTGGAGCAGGTTGAGCTTTAGGCGCTTCCTGTACTACTGGTTTTGGTTTTTCAACGACTTTTTCAGTAACAGTAGTCGTCGTTGTCACCACTTTGGTTTCAACTTTAGGTTCTGTCTTTACTGTTTCTTTTGGTGTCTCAGCCTTTTTCACCTGTTGAATCTTTTCCACTTTTTTCGGTGGAGTCACAGGTTTTTCAACAACTTTAACTTCTTTTACCTCTTTTTTAGGTTCCGTTTTTTTTGGCGGTTCCTTTGGCTTAGGAGGTAATGGTTTTGGTTGCTCTTGAATTTTTACGAAACGTACCTGTAAAGGTTTCTTCTCGATTGGCTTTAACTCAGCAGGCTTAATATGGCTGACTGCCCATAAAACCCCGATATGACCAATTGCAACTGCAATTAGTGCTGTGATGACTTTCTTTTTCATCGGATTGGGAGAGTTTAAGGCTGCGGAAGATTGACTCATAAGAATCTAATTACCTAATGGATGATGATTTCAGCTTTCTATTTATAGAAACGATTTCAAACATCGGATAGAACAATAAAGTGCCACAATAATAAATGAGAAGTGTTTTCATTTGCAACTATTTTTTGAGAAAATCATCTGTGCTATGTCACCCATTTGTATCTATTAAGTGTCTTTGCTTTAGTTTTCTCATAGTTACATCAGTGTTGATCACTTGCTCATCATTCACTTAATCAAACTTATATTGCTTGAATAACTTCATATTGAACAAAACCAATGCTATCACAAACCAACTCAATTATTGATATGTTATATTATTTCATTAATATTTTAAATATAAAAAAACACGCATAAAGCGTGCTTTTTTAAGATAGCGGTTATTTAAAAAACAACAGTCTTATTACCATCAACAATAATACGGTCTTCTAAATGCCACTTCACTGCGCGAGCCAATACATTACGCTCTACATCTTCACCAAGCTCACGTAATTGCTCAACATTATAGTCATGACTCACACGCTCAACGTCTTGCTCAATAATTGGACCTTGATCAAGATCAGCAGTAACATAGTGAGCTGTCGCACCAATCAACTTCACACCTTTTTCATAAGCTTGCTTATATGGGTTAGCCCCCACAAAAGCTGGCAAGAAAGAATGGTGAATATTGATGATTTTCATTTCCCATTTCGCAACAAAATCTTCGCTTAAAATCTGCATGTAACGTGCAAGAACTAATAAATCGTTGCCTTGCATCATTTCATCAATTTGCGCATAAGCTTCAGCTTTATTGTCTTTAGTGACTTTAATTACAGAAAATGGAATACCGAAGTTTTCGACAGATTCACGTAAATCTTCATGATTTGAAATGACATGAGTAATTTCACAAGGTAACGAACCGCGTGCATGACGCCATAACAACTCAAGCAATGCATGGTCAACTTTAGAAACTAAAATACCAACTTTTTTAACATCGCCTACGAAAGCAAGACGCCATTGCATGCTATAACGCTCCGCAACGTTCGCAGCAAAAGTTTGAATTAAGGCATCTTTACGCGACTGTAAATGATCAAGTTCAAATTCAACACGCATGAAATAACGTCCGCCCTGAGCTTCCGTCGCATACTGATCAAGCGCGGTAATGTTTGCACCTTGGTGATACAAAAAGCTCGATACCGCTTGTACGATCCCTGGCTTGTCTTCACAAGTAATCAGTAAACGGGCTGTATTGGCAGTGGTCATATTCATTTGGTTAATATCACTTAATTGAGATAAATTTTTTAATAGGCCGAGTATTCTAGCGCCCTAAATAAACAAGCACAACTATTCGTCTTTTAAGGACGATAAGCTAGCAAATAGATCTGAAGGGCCAAGAGATTCAAGCAACTGCTCATAAGTTGCTCGGCTTTCACCCATAAGATAAGGCCCTTCAAGGAAAACCATTTGGCGTAATGCTTGCCAAACCCATTTTTCTTCTAGATGGTTATTGTCACTGATATGACCAGACATATATAAAAAGTTTGTCCAGTTTGTTAATACAATCCAGAGGTTAATAATGAGTGCTTCAATTTCTGACGCTGTCATTTTCATAAGACCAGCATCCACAAAGGCTTGATAAATTCTTTGCCCCTGTTGCATGACTTGCCCTGCAAAACGTGGATAAATCTTTTTAAAGTCTTCGTTACTTTCAACTAAATGATAAACATCGCGATGAATAAAACGGTAACTCCATAACTGGCCACTGAGCACTTGAAAATAGTTGATTTTATCATTAGTCGTTAATGGTCTATCGTCAGGTAAAGAAAGTACTTCCAAAGTCTCGGCCTGATATTGATACATCAATTCCTTAATAATTTCATGCTTGTTCCGGAAATGATAATACAAGTTCCCGGGACTGATACCTAACTCCGCAGCAATATGATTGGTTGTAACCGACCGTTCACCTCGCTCGTTAAAAAGCTGCAAACTGATTTGTAAAATCCGGTCTTTTGTCTTCAGAGCTTTAGGTTGAGACATTTTAATAACCTTTAATAATTCAAATGGTTAAGACTTGAACACATAAACTGACTTGACTATTTAGAGTATTTACTCTAAAAAATAAACATATCAATGTATTTGGTAAGTACCGATGAACAGTCAAACAAAAACAAATCCAGAGACTCAGCTTCCTTATGATGTTAAGCATTTACATGACTTGCTTGAACATCAAAAGCTTGCTTATTTACGTCATCCGGTACCCACTGCTAAAGAGCGTATTGATCGTTTAGCTCGTCTTAAAAGAGTCTTGGTAAAATATCAAGATCAGATTGCCGACGCAATTAACCTTGATTATGGCAATCGTGCAGTTATGGAAACAAAAATTGGTGAGTTACTCACCAGTTTGGAACAAATCAAATATTACAGCAAACATCTGACAGCGTGGATGAAACCTTCAAAACGCCATATCAGTGTATTACATCAACCAGCAAAAGGTTGGGTACAATATCAACCTATGGGTGTAATTGGTATTATTACACCATGGAACTACCCATTGCTGCTTTCAGTTGGACCATTAATCTGTGCGTTGGCAGCGGGCAACCATGCCATGATCAAGATTTCTAGTGCCTCTCCAAATTTTGGGCGAGTCCTTGAAAGTGTATTAGCAGAAGCATTCCCACAAGAATTAGTTGCTGTAGTAAATGGTGGTGGCGTTATTTCAGATGCTTTTAGTCATTTGCCTTTTGACAAAATGATTTTCACAGGCTCAACTTCTGTTGGTAAAACAGTGATGGCAGCCGCAGCTCAAAACCTAGTTCCAGTGATTCTTGAGTTAGGCGGAAAATCTCCTGCACTTGTGCATGTATCTATGGATATGAAAGATGTGGCTCAACGTATTGCTGTAGGTAAATTATGGAATGCAGGACAAACTTGTGTTGCACCTGACCATATTTTCTTACCGCGCGGAAAAACTGCTGAGTTCATCGAAAACTTTAAATTGATTGTGGCTGGTATGTACCCACATTTCCGCAATAATCAAGATTACACTTCTATTATTAATGACAAGCAATACAACCGTATTCAGGGTTACCTTGAAAATGCCCGCGATCAAGGTGCTCGTATTGTGGAAATTAACCCACAAAATGAAATTTTAGATGATGTCCGTAAAATTGCACCGACTTTAGTTACAGGCGTAACAACTGCAATGGATATTATGCAAAATGAAATTTTTGGTCCCGTTCTACCAATTTTAGAATATGATCAAATAGAAGAAGTCATCGAATTTATTAATAGTCGTCCACGTCCTTTAGCCATGTATTATTTCGACTATGATCAGGCGCGTGCTGATTATGTTGCGCAGCACACCCACTCAGGACATTTCGGAATCAACATGGTCATTACCCATGTGGCTCAGGATGATTTACCCTTTGGAGGAATTGGCGCATCAGGTATGGGTAAATATCACGGACCAGAGGGCTTTTTCAGTCTTTCTCATGAACGTTCGGTGATGTCAAATCCAAAACTTTATAGTCTTAAATACATTCTTCCACCGTTCAATAAGCCCATTCATCGTTTCATTTCGAAAACCTTGTTGCGCTAACTGATCAAGGCATGATCTGTTATACTAAATCATGCCTCGTTTTTACCAATTCCGCTTGTCTTTTAATCGTATTTTTGGTATAAAACGCCCCTTGAATGAATTCATCCGTTTACATTTAGTATGACTGGCCACAGATTTGCTGTTGGCTGAATCAATGGAGTTACACCATGTCTAAGGTTTGCCAAGTTACCGGCAAGCGTCCAGTCGTTGGTAACAACGTCTCACACGCCAACAACAAAACCAAGCGCCGGTTCGAGCCGAACCTGCACCACCACCGTTTCTGGTTAGAAAGCGAAAAACGTTTTGTACGTCTTCGTTTAACCACTAAAGGTATGCGTATTATTGACAAATTGGGTATCGAAAAGGTTGTTGCAGACCTTCGTGCTCAAGGTCAAAAGATCTAAGGAGTCTGAACAATGCGTGATAAGATTCGTCTCGTTTCTACAGCTGGTACAGGTTATTTCTATACCACGACTAAAAACAAACGTACTATGCCGGAAAAAATGGAAATCAAAAAATTTGATCCAAAAATCCGTCAACACGTGATTTTCAAAGAAGCTAAAATCAAATAATTTTAGCCTCGAAAAAAACGACTTCACAATGAGGTCGTTTTTTTTTGCATTTTTTTTATACCTGGCTTTTTTTTGTTAAACTTTCCACATATTTCGCCTTGGCATTTTTTATGCTTGTCTTTAGCCTAACTCACGTAAAAGGAGTTTTTAGTGCCGCATGACGTAGATTTAATTGTTTTACTTGCTGTTGGTTTCGGTGTTGCCCTCTTCTTTGGTTATCTTGCAGCCCGATTACGACTTCCCCCTCTTATCGGCTATTTAATTGCCGGAATTATTATTAGTCCAAATACACCCGGCATAGAAGCTGATATGCATCTTGCTAACCAGCTTGCAGAACTCGGGGTCATGTTCCTGATGTTTGGTGTAGGTATGCACTTTTCATTAAATGACCTATTGCTCGTTCGCCGTATTGCTGTACCAGGCGCGATTTTACAAATTGCGGTCGCCACTCTATTGGGAGTTGGCGTATCCATGCTATGGGGCTGGAGCTTTGGTTCTGCACTCGTTTTTGGCTTAAGTCTGTCATGTGCGAGTACTGTTGTATTATTAAAAGCTTTAGGAGACCGAGGTCTTTTAGATTCAGTTAACGGCAAAATTGCTGTAGGTTGGCTGTTAGTCGAAGATTTAGTCATGGTACTTGTTTTAGTACTCCTTCCGGCTACAGCAGTTTTACTCGGTGGGAAAGCACCAGAAGGTGCAGATAGTAATATCTGGCTAACCCTTGGGCTCACTTTATTAAAAGTAGTTGGCTTTATTGCCTTTATGCTGATTGTAGGTAAACGCGTTGTTCCTATCATCATGCAGTTTGTTGCTCGTTTAGGTTCAAGAGAGTTATTTACCCTGACCGTTGTTGCGGCTGCTGTTTCAATCGCCTATGGGTCTTATGCCATTTTTGGGGTTTCAATGGCATTAGGGGCTTTCTTTGCGGGGATGGTTGTTAAAGAGTCAGACTTTAGCCACCGCGCAGAAGAAGAAACGCTTCCACTACGTGAAATTTTCTCAATTCTGTTTTTTGTCTCTGTGGGAATGCTTTTTGACCCACATATTCTTGTTGAACGTCCGCTACATATTTTGGCCGTTATCGCCATTATTATGGTAGGTAAAACACTTGCTGCAATGGCTTTGGTTTTATTCTTTCGCTATCCACTTAATACAGCCCTTACAGTTGGCGCGAGTTTGGCCCAAATTGGTGAGTTCTCATTTATTTTAGCGACTCTCGGTGTCTCCTTAGGTTTATTAACTTTAGAAGCACAAAACCTAATTCTGGCCGGTGCTTTATTTTCAATTACGCTGAACTCTTTTATATTCTCTGCAATTGAACCAGTACAACGCTGGATTCGTGAGCGCTCTCACTTAGCTCGTCTTCTTGAGCGTAGTGGTGACCCATTAGCAATGTTACCTGATGAAGTCGATCAAGCTTACTTACGCGATCAAGTCGTCATTGTAGGATATGGCGGTGTGGGACGACGTATCACTGAAAATTTAATTAACGAGAATATTAAGGTCGTTATTGCAGAAGAAAATCGTGAAATCGTAGAAAAGCTACGTCATTCGAATATTGCAGCTGTCAGTGGTGTTGCAACTGAGCCAAGTGTTTTAATTCAAGCACATATCATGCATGCACGGCTCTTGGTGATTTCACCTATGGATATTCTAGATATTCACCGTATTGTGGCGATTGCTAAGCAATTAAACCCTCAAATTCAGGTGTTAATTTGCGCAGAAAGTAAAGAAGAAGCGGCTATCATTCGAGATGAGAATATTGGTGAAGTGTTCTATGCTAAAGAGGAAATGGCAAAGAATATGAGCCATCATATAGTAAATCAGATCGAGCTTGCCCATCAGTCAACTATTCATTAACTGATATAAAAAGCGTACTCAAGAGTACGCTTTTTATTAGCTCAAGAATTTAGGCTGTTCGTCTACTACCTCAGCCTGCCACTCATTTACCTGCTTCTCAAGCAGTCCAAACAATGCAGCCTGAATCATATGTTGGGCAACCACAGGTGTTTGTTCACCTAAGATTGCTTTTACTTCATCGCTAAATTGAATTTTGACCAAGGGTTCATTCTCAGAACCGGCATTACGCAAGGCAAGTTCACCACCTTCAAGTTGGACTAATTCCAACACTGCTTCTTGATTTCCAAATAACTCTTTCAATTGCTGTATAGACATATACTTCCTCCATGTTTCAACATGGTGGCAAAGCACCCTTGCACTTTGCATCTCTTGTCTTATTTATATAGGCACATCCACACCAAATTTCAAGCACTAGGGCAGTTTAATTTTAGAACTCGACCATTTCATTACGAAAACCATCAATTAAATGGGTTAATTCTCGATGCCATTCGCGCAAAATTTTGACATCAGGCAACCAAGATTGAGGACCTTGAGTTACTTTGATAATCAGGTTAGAGGATGTCTCTTCTTCAGGGGTCGGCTCTTTTGGTTCCGGCGCATATTGGCACATACGATAAGCTCGCTTTAACTCAGCAACGAAACCATCTTTTGCCAATTGCTGCAAAACAGAGACTTCAGGAGAAACCTGACCTTTTGCCGCCATATGTTCCTCAATAGATTTTAAGGTAGGTTGTAAATCATTTAAACGATAATAACGTACCAATTCTTGCAAGAAAGCTAACATTGCACCATGTAGGTGAAATACAGCTGCTTCACGGTGAGCTTGTATCTGCTGCACATGATCGGTCTGTTCAGCCTGTTGACACGCTAAGCGCGCAAAATAGAGCTTCTGATTGGTACGATCGGCATGATAACGAGCAACACGTGACATAACTAAACTTTCCTGTTTTAAAATCGCTATTGCAACAGCTAATCTTTAGCTTAACGACTCCATTAATAAAATCAACGTTATTTATGGTAAATCCAGCTCAACTTGATAAATTTTACGTTTAGCTAAAGTTTTTAAAGGCTGCTTTATAGGACGAACATTACTTAAAACCCAAGCAAAATATCCCTCACTCCAAGCAGTTGCACATGCTGGCTCAATTTCATCATTTCGCCAAGCATGAATAGAGTCGACATCAACCAAAGCGACAGCAACTCCCTCTTCTTCATCAGTATCTTTAACCAAAAACTTTTGGTTCTCGACAATTAATAGATCTTTGATTGGCAGTTTTGTAGGTACCCATGAACGCAATTCAAGTGTTTTTATACCTTCAGCGATACGAGTACCATTTGGCGCGACAATCGAAAGAGCTAAAAACTGTCTTTTCACAACAAAGACTTACTCTTCAGCTGCTTTAACGCGAATTCCATTGCCTTTAACTTTAAGCAGGTTTAAGCCTTTAATGGCCTTAATTGCTTCACGTGGGTTAGGCATTTCAACAAAACCAAAACCTTTCGATTTACCTGTGTCTTTATCAGTAACAAGAACACACGTTTCAACTTTACCAAATGCTTTGAATAACTCTAAAATTTCAGTTTCACTCACAGCACGATCTAAATTACGAACTAATATCTTCATTTTCTAACCTTAATTGGCAATTAAAGGGAGCAGCCAATATATTTAAGTAATCACAGTGTCTTATACAGTAGTTTAATCCAGATCGATACCAAAACCTAAATTTACTGCAGGTGAACGGTTCCATTGCTTTTTAGCAAATGGCTGAGGTACTTGCCTATGAATCTTTGCCTGAACTAAATGTGAAGGAAGATCATTTAGGAAATAACTTTCGATTTTACGACCTTGTTCGTCATAATTGTCTTCTGACCATGTATTGAGGTTTTGCTTAGTCAAAATTAATTCATTTTCTGCACGTGTTAATGCAACATACAAGACGCGGCGCTCTTCTTCGACATCATCAAAATCACCCTGTGCCCTTGCATAAGGGTATTGATTTGGCGATACATGAGGTACATAGCAGACTTTCTGTTCAGCACCTTTAGCTGAATGAATCGTAATCAAAGTCACTAAATCCTGATCAGCTGCTTTTTCAATTTCAGAAACTGAAATAGGTTCAAGCACATATTCTTCAAGAAACTCACCTAAAGATGCGTGTTTACGAGCAAGCTGCTTGACCAAATCAAAGTCTTTTAACCGGCGTGACCAATCTTTAGTTTTATAATTTTGCTCGAGTTGTTCACCTAAAGCATCGAGTGCTAAGCCAATACTTGCTTCAACATGCTGCTGCAATACATCTAACTGTTTTAAAATTAGAATCGCTTGTAAAGGAACTTTGCCATGACGTTCCAGTCGCTGGCAACGGTCCTCGACATCAGTAATTCCCATCAGCTCTTGAGCGAGCTTACTTGCTCCAACATCACCAATACCATCCCACAAAGTTAAGAAACGCATCCACGCCAAATCATCGTGAGGATTACTCACAATACGTAGCAGGCTAAGCACGTCTTTTACATGGGCCGACTCAAGAAGTTTTACACCACCAATAAAACGGTAAGGTAGTTCAGCAGCAATAAAAGCCCCTTCCAGATATCGTGCACTATAGCCAGAACGCACTAAAATCATATGGTCGTGCCAGCTTGCACCTTGCTGATGTCGCGTTATTAAATCCTGTGCAATCCAGTTTGCTTCTTCATACTCATTACCAAATAGGTGTAGCTGAGGCTTTTGGCCTTGACCACGATGGGCTTGCAGCTGTTTTTGATAATCAATTGGACTGTGTTCCAATAACCAATTTGATAAATCTAAAATTTCTTGAGTCGAGCGGTAATTTAAATCCAGTGTATGAATGACTGCGTCAGGTATCCGCTCTTTAAAAGAATGGATATTTTCAAAGTCTGCACCGCGAAAACCATAAATCGACTGGGCATCATCTCCAACACAAAACAACTTCACTTTGCCAATCAACGGCTGCAATAAAGCCCATTGTAAAGGATTAGTGTCTTGCATTTCATCAACCAGCAGTGCCTGACAAAAACCTGCAACCCAGTTGGTGAGTGCTTCAGAATTTTGTAAATGAACAGCCACAATTGAGAGAATATCGTCATAATCTAAAAAATTACGCTCTCTTTTTCGCTGCTCATACGTTTTCATCAAATCTGCAATTTGAGTCTTATGCTCATAGGCTTCTGGAAGCTGTTTGATTAATGCTTCAGAAAGCTTTGTTTGAGTATTTCTTGCATACGAATATAAATCACACAGCTCTGCGGCTTTAGGTAAGACGTTATCTTTATCTTTGCCTCTTAATAAGCGAAACATGAGCAACTGATCATCACGATCAATAATACTAAATTGATTTAACCCAAAAGCTTGTGGATTACGGCGCAGTAAATACATACAAAAAGTATGAAAAGTTGAAGCTCTCAGACCCTTTGCTTGTGCTCCCACATGTTGTTCTACTCTTGCAACAATCTCACTCGCAGCACGTCGAGTAAAAGTTAAAATCTGAATTTGGTTCGCTGGTAAGCCTTGATCAATTAAATAGGCTGCACGCGCAACAATCGTTTTAGTCTTGCCACAACCAGCACCTGCCAAAACTAAACAGTTTTGTGCAGACGTTGTTGCTGCTTTTTTTTGCTGAGTATTTAGTTCATTAATTAATTTTGCAAGACTCATAACACATATCGCTAACTCACCAAGGCATAGTTTAACAGAGCCCAGCAACGGATGGGTCTGCCCGTCCAAAAAACAAAAAGAGCACTTAAAGTGCTCTTTGAGTCGATATTATTTTTAAGATACTGTTTTTGAACTAGATGGAAGATGTTTAATAGCTGAAGCTAAACCAAGGAAGTTAATTCCCTGAAATAAGATATCAACAGCAAGGAACATTCCCAGCACCCAAAAAGGTGAATCTTTAGAAACCAAAATTAAAATACCAGTAAATAAGGTGAGTAGTCCTGAAAACAAGGTCCAGCCCCAGCCTGTAATAGGCTTAAGTAAAATTGCATTTATAGTACGTATAGCACCAGCAATGATAAGCGCTATAGATAATAGGCTTGTCAAAACCACAGCTGTAGTGACTGGAGTAGAAAAAGCGTAATAACCAGCCATGAGATACAGCACACCAAACAGTGCCCATAACCATCGGCTTGCGCCTTTAAAAACACTCATAGCCGCGACGAGATGTAACACACCTCCGACCATCATGAGTATTCCAAATAAAAAAACGACAGAAAAAGTCGCAAATGGCAATGAACTAAATAAAATCAGACCAAAACCAATAAGCACAAAGCCTAATATCAAATACCATTTACGGTCAGCATGTAACTGATTACGTACCAAATCATTACCTACAGTTTTCATCATGGCTACTCTTATTATCAGGTATTAGAATTTCATCTACCCAACAATAGTGATGTACTTCACACTTTTTGTCTGTATAAAATCTGCATCGTTTCTTAACAATTGATGTGGATAAAGCAGTATTTATCCACAGTTTTATTTCACCCAGCCAATTTCTCGGGCAGTAGGTAAACCTATGATCGTTTCTTGTAAATTATTGGGCATTTTACTACTCTGCTCAGATAAGGCAGTGCGACCTCCCATAATTTCAGCTTGATTTTGCGGATAAAGAGGAATTTTTTCTGGTTGAGCATAGCCTAGAGGATAAACCGGCTGTCCTGTTTTTAAATCATATTTGTCCTGTGCTCCAAAGCCATGTAATAACTCATGAACAATCACGACCTGATTTTGTGAAGCTTGTGTTTTGGTCGCAAATAAATTAACACTACCAATACGACCTTTTTCTAAAGCAGTCGAATGGATCAAGACTTTCTGATAATTTGGATCATAATAATTTAAGTAAAATTTGAGTGAGGCTCCACTATCATCGGGTTGTGTTTGTCGCCATGCATAAAAACGAAACTTTAAGCTCCACCAAATAACATACAAGATATTGGCATTTTGAGGAACCTCTGGTGGTCGTTGCTGCAACTGTTGTCCTAAGCGAATTTCAAAATTTCCTGTTTGCCCGCGATAATGCTGTGACCATTCATCTAGATAGTTTTTAATTGCCCAAAAATCTTCGTTTTTTAACTGATGAATATAGCTCTGCGTTGCCTGTAAACCATCAGCATTCACTGGATGTAAAACGACTACAACTGTGTGATTCCAATCTTGATTCTGATCTCGCCATGCCTGAACAGCAACAATCAATAAAATAATTAATAAGCATAAGATCCGAATGTTTTTCCACATTCTTATTCCCCATAAAATTAAAATTTTCTTTTATTGTTTTAGACATAAAAAATGCTAGCTGAGCTAGCATTTTTTATGTTGGACTTGATTAGCCCTCAACCCATTTACCATCTTGATAAATTAGGCTCCATTTAGTTTGTTTACCCTCTGGTGTTTCCGAGCCGACATATTGTGATTGATTCTTACGACTGAATTTCACAACTGCTGGATTACCTTCTGGATCTACATCTGGTGCTTGCAAAATAAATTGATATTTTGGATCAAGTTGAGCTGCAACACTACGTAACTCTGCTACTTTTGGTGCGCGTGTTTCACGAATTTTCGGGAATTTACTCGCTGCCAAGAATAAACCTGCTGCGCCATCACGTAACACAAAGAAGTCATCATGTTTCGCTGAACGTAGGTGTTCCATCTTGATTGGCTCTACACGTGGAGGTGCAGGTTGGCCGCTCTTCAAGACTTTACGTGTATTGTCACAACTGGTACAAGCGAAATATGGACCAAAACGACCCGTCTTAAGCTGCATTTCACCATCACATTTATCACATGGGATCGTTGGGCCATCATAACCCTTGATCTTGAACTCACCTTCTTCAAGCTCAAAACCATCACAGTCCGGGTTGTTACCACATACGTGCAGTTTACGACCACCATCAATCACATAGCTGTCCATGGCAGTGCCACATTTCTCACAGCGATGCTTTGACATCAAGTCTGCTGTTTCAGCACCATCATCATCAGATAGAGCAGCTAACGACTCAACAGGTGTTAAGTTCAGCGTACCTTTACAACGCTCTTTAGGTGGCAAGTTATAGCCAGAACATCCTAAGAATACACCAGTTGTACCCGTACGAATCTGCATTGGACGTGAGCATTCAGGGCAATGTACTGCTGGTACTTCAACCGGTTGGTTACGGCGCATTCCCTGCTCGCCCTGAGCATTAGTTAAACGTTTCTTAAAGTCACCGTAGAAAGTGTCTAGTAACTCTTTCCAGTTACGCTCACCTGTTGCGACCTTATCAAGCTGACCTTCGAGGTCTGCCGTAAAGGCATAATTCATCAGGTTATTAAAACTTTCATCCAGACGATCTGTCACAATCTCGCCCATTTTCTCGGCGAAAAGACGACGGTTTTCTAACTTAACGTAACCACGTTCTTGAATGGTAGAAATAATAGCTGCATAGGTCGATGGACGGCCAATACTACGTTTTTCAAGCTCTTTAACTAAAGATGCTTCAGTAAAACGTGCAGGTGGTTTAGTAAAGTGCTGACTTGGATCTAACTTTTCTAATTTTAAAATTTCGCCTACTTTAATAGCAGGTAAAATAATATCGTCATCTGACTTATTCGCGCCACGTACTTTAGTGAAGCCTTCAAATACAAGCGTACGGCCTTTCGCCTTTAACTCAACATTCGCTGCTTCAACAATCAAAGTAGAAGATAGATATTCTGCTGGCGTCATTTGACACGCAACAAACTGACGCCAGATCAAATCATATAGACGTTGAGCATCACGCTCTACACCTGCAAGTTGATCACCTGTAAGCGCAACATTTGACGGACGAATCGCCTCATGGGCTTCTTGAGCACCCGCTTTGTTACCGTAGCGGTTTGGCTTTGCTGGTAAATATTTTTCACCATATTGGCTTTCAATATGGGCACGTACCATGCTTACTGCATCATCACTCAAGAAAGTTGAGTCAGTACGCATATAGGTAATAAAACCTGCTTCATATAAACGCTGCGCCAACATCATGGTTTTCTTCACAGAAAAACCTAAACGTGTACTCGCAGCCTGTTGCAAAGTTGAAGTAATGTAAGGTGCGCTTGGATTGACCTTAGTTGGTTTATCTTCACGCTGTGCAACTTTATATTCAGCACCTTTTAGAACATCTAATAAAGCATCAGTTTCAGCTTTATTTTTCAGTTTAAGGGTTTTACCAGCCTGTCTAAATGCTTCAAGACGAATATCATCTTTTTTGGACTGAGTATCTGCAAAAACTTGCCAATATTCTTCTGGAATAAAAGCACGAATTTCACGCTCACGCTCTACAACCAGTTTCACTGCTACTGACTGCACACGTCCGGCAGATAAACCACGGGCAATTTTTTCCCAAAGTAATGGTGAAACCATAAAGCCCACTACACGGTCTAAGAAACGACGTGCTTGCTGAGCATTTACACGATTTAGATCTAGACGTGTTGGCTGTTTAAATGCTTCTTGAATGGCATTTTTAGTAATTTCGTTAAACACCACGCGGTGATAACGACTGTCATCACCACCGATAACTTCTCTTAGGTGCCAAGCAATGGCTTCCCCTTCTCTATCCAAGTCCGTTGCGAGATAGATTGCATCGGCATCTTTGGCGAGTTTTTTGAGTTCAGCAACAACATTTTCTTTGCCAGGCAGAACTTCGTAATGAGCTTCCCAACCATGTTCAGGATCAACCCCCATACGATTAACTAAAGCCTGACTAGCTTTTTGTTCTTTTTCGGCTTCGGTGAGTTTAGTCCGGGCAGCCGGCTTTTTCTCTGTTGATTTACTGCCGCCTGTTGGCAAGTCACGTACGTGACCTACAGAAGACTTTACAATGAATTGCGAACCCAAATATTTATTGATGGTTTTCGCTTTGGCAGGCGACTCCACAATCACTAAGGCACGTTTATGTGCAGCAGGTGCAGTAGATGCTGTGCTTTGAGATGCAGAGCGCGAGGTATTCGCCATATAAAATGTTATTCCTATACCAATAAATTTAAAAATCAGGCTTTAGCCAAGGCCAACAGATAAGCCTTCATCTCATCTAATTGTGTCGCTCTTAGGTCTGATTCCTCATCCCAATAAAGCCCTACACAGTTTGCCTGCATATCAATAGCATAAATCCCTTTTAATGCAATGGGAGAATCATTAAATTTCTCATCACCCTGAATTACTTTTAACTTGCCGTCTATAACACGAGCACGGATTAAAGATAAACGGGCATCAGGAATCAATACACTATAATAAGCAACCATGCTGGCACGTTTTTCAGTAGCCATTGGGACATGTGTCCATTCAGGTGCAACAATTACACGCGGATGTAACCCTATTTTACGGGCTTTATCTCGCATAATACCAAGTGCCTTTTCACGAGGGCTCACTCTTAAACCAAAAATGGAGCCTATTACGAAAAGAACAATGATAACGGTAACCCAAATTCCCATATTGTCCATAGCAAAACCTATTAATCTCTTTTATTAGAGTTGCATAAGCTGACCAGAAAACGCAAGTTACATCATAAAAATAATCCCTGATAAGATCACAAGACCCAAAATACCGGTATTTCAAGGTGCAAATTGCCGTGAGATTATTTAAATATGTTTAAGGGTTCTGATCGCTCGCAACCAATGCCAATTTACCAAACTGATCAAGATGGGCATCTCCCCACAGTTTTAAAGCAAACAAGATTTGCTCTAGACTTTGTCCTAAATCAGTTAGAGAGTACTCAACCTTAGGCGGAACTTGAGGATAAACTTCTCGATGAATAATCCCGTCTTGTTCTAACTCACGTAACTGATTTGTCAGCATTCTTTGAGTAATGCTTGGAACACGCTTTCGAATTTCATTAAACCTTAAGGTGCCTTCATTAAATAAATGCCAAAGAATGACGCATTTCCACTTTCCGTCAATCAAACTAATGGCTGCCTCAACTGAACAACCTGGAGAGCAATCAAAACTTGAATGCCGTGCTTTTGCCATTTTACAGTATCCTTTTTGACACTATGAGTGTTATTTGTCAGTAGTCACTTATTTTAAGCTTACGTTATGATCAAACTCCCAACAAGAGGAATTATTATTATGAAAGCTGTGGCATATCAAAAAGCAGGTCTCATTACATCACCAGAGGCACTCGTTGACGTCGAATTAGATACACCTGTTGCAGAAGATCATGATCTACTTGTCCGTGTCCAAGCAGTCTCTGTGAACCCTGTAGACACAAAAATTCGCAACAATGTGAATGCAGATAATAATCAGTGGAAGACTCTTGGCTGGGATGCGGTAGGTATCGTTGAAGCGATTGGAGACAAAGTCTCACAATTTAAAGTCGGAGATGTGGTTTGGTATGCGGGTGCACTCAATCGCCAAGGCAGTAATAGTGAATTACAGTTGGTTGATGAACGCATTGTGGGCCATAAACCAAAGACCTTAGAACCTACAGAAGCAGCGGCCCTTCCTTTAACCGCAATCACGGCGTGGGAAATGTTATTTGATCGGTTACAGGTCCCAAAACTTGCTCCAGAAAATACATCAATATTGGTGATTGGTGGGGCTGGGGGTGTTGGTTCAATCACAATTCAACTACTCAAGCAATTAACCAATCTCACGATTATTACAACAGCCTCACGAGCAGAAACTAAAGAGTGGGTTAAACAACTCGGTGCCGACTATGTGTTAGATCATCGTCAACCTTTAGCGACACAAATCAAGCAATTGAACCTAAATGCACCTTTATATGTATTCTCGACTACCCAAACTGATCAACATTTATCAGACATCGTAGAGTTGATTGCACCACAAGGCCATTTTGGCTTAATTGATGATCCGGCACAGTTAGATATTAAACCTTTTAAATCTAAGTCGGTATCAGTGCACTGGGAGTTTATGTTCACTCGTTCCATGTATCAAGCCCAAGACATGGTTAAACAAAGTGAATTACTCAATGAGGTTGCAGAGCTTGTTGACGCAGGTAAAATCAAGACGACTCTTTCGCAAGTTTTAAGCCCAATTAATGCTCAAAACCTAAAACTGGCTCACCAACAAATTGAAAGTGGTACAACAAAAGGGAAAATCGTATTACATGGTTTTTAAGCAAAATTCATAAATATCCCCTAATAAAATGGCAAGTATTGAACTTGCTATTTTATTAATAGTGAGGAGGTTTATTGGTTAATGGGTCAAAAGCGGCAATACCTTCTGATAAATCCGATGATTCCATACGTTGATAAAGAAATTGCATTTGTTTTTTTAAATCAGCTATTTCTTGGGTCTGAATAACGAGTTGTTGATTTAATTCTTCAACTAAATCATCCAAAAATGTAATTCGCACTTGCAAATCTTCAATGGGTGCGGACAATGACGCTTGATCATCATGATATGGTGGTTTAGTCATTTAAATCCTCATTTGAGATTCTGGAAAACATTATGGCCTATATTACCCTAAGGGATGTCCAACTTGCTTTTGGCGGACCTGCCTTGCTCGATGGCGCGAACTTTAATCTAGAACGTGGCGAACGAGTCTGTTTAATTGGGCGTAATGGTGAAGGTAAGTCTACTTTACTTAAACTGATCGAGGGAAGCCTATTACCAGATTCTGGTGAAGTTTCCATTCAAAATGGTCTAACTGTTTCAATGTTAGCCCAAGACGTTCCAATGGACTCTGGCAAAGTAGCCGACATTGTGGCAGATGGTGCAGGAGAAGCAGCAGAAGTACTCAGAGCTTATCATGAAGCGACTGATGCTTGTATGCTAGGAGATATGGAAGCCTGTGATCGTATGGGTAACCTTCAGCATAAGCTAGACCAACTAGACGGTTGGGCACTCGAAAATAAAGTAAATGCTCTTCTAAGCAAAATGGGTCTCGATCCAAATGCCGACTTAGCAGACCTATCTGGTGGACGTAAACGCCGTGTTTTATTAGCTCGCGCTCTATTGACGCAACCGGACGTATTACTTCTAGACGAACCAACGAACCATTTAGACGTTGAAAGTATTGAATGGTTAGAAAAATTTTTACTAGATCAAAATAATTTAACGCTTCTGTTTATCTCGCATGACCGTTCTTTTGTAGATAGCATTGCAACTCGAATTGTAGAGCTTGATCGTGGCATTCTACGAGGTTATGAAGGTAACTATTCACGTTATTTAGAGCTTAAAGCTCAGCAAATGGAAGCAGAAGAAAAACAGAATGCTTTATTTGATAAAAAACTAGCTGAAGAAGAGGCTTGGATTCGCCAAGGTATTAAGGCACGTCGTACGCGTAATGAAGGCCGTGTTCGTGCCCTAAAAGCTTTACGAGAAGAATCTAAAGCACGCCGCTCACAACAAGGCAAAGTGAGTATGGCAACTCAAGATGCAAATCGTTCTGGTAAATTAGTATTCGATATCGAACATTTAAGCGTATCTTATGGTGACAATCTACTCATCAAAGATTTTTCTGCCCTTGTCATGCGCGGTGACCGTATTGGTTTAGTCGGCGATAACGGTGTTGGTAAAACGACATTGATTAAAGCTATTTTAGGTACAATCGAACATGGCGGCTCAGTTAAAACAGGCACACAGTTAGAAGTTGCTTATTTTGACCAGTTGCGTAATGCCTTAGACCTTGAAAAAACGGTAATGGCCAACGTTTCAGAAGGCTCTGACTTCGTTGATGTGAATGGCAACCGTCGTCATATCTACAGCTATCTACAAGACTTCTTATTTTCACCTGAACGTGCACGTACTCCAGTAAAAGCACTTTCTGGTGGTGAACGAAATCGTATCTTACTGGCTAAATTGCTGCTCAAACCGTCGAATCTGATTGTAATGGATGAGCCAACCAATGACTTGGATATGGTAACCCTTGAGCTACTTGAAGAAATGTTAGCCGAATACAAAGGCACTTTGCTTCTCATTAGCCATGACCGTGCGTTTATGGATAACGTAGTAACATCGACGTGGGTATTTGATGGTAAAGGTAACATTGCAGAGTACATCGGTGGATATCAAGACTATTTGCAACAGCGTCCAGATGATAAAGTTGTAGATCAGAAATCTGATGTAAAAAAAGCTCAGGCAAAAGCTGAAGCTGAAAAAGCCGCAGCTCAGAACAGTGCTAAAAAAGTCAAACTTAGTTATAAAGATCAGCGTGAACTTGAACAATTACCTGCTGAAATTGAAAACTTAGAAAAGGAGCAAGCAGAACTTTCTGAGAAACTTGCAGATGGTTCATGGTTTGTTAAAGATGCTGACGCAGCAACAAAAGCAAGCCAACGTCTCACAGAAATTGACGAGTTATTACTTGAAAAATTGGAACGTTGGGACGTGCTTGAACAAATGAGCAAAGGAAACTAATCAGCTTTACTTTGCTAAGAAGAACGTAAAAAAAGAGCCTCCTTAAATTAAGGGGGCTCTTTTTTTATATTAAGAATATAAGCTTTTTTAAAATCAAAGCTTATACATCACATTCCTATAGTGGATTATATCTTCGCTATTTTCAGTATTTTAAAAATAGCCTTGTGCTTGAATGTAAGACTTCTAAAAATAATTATGTTATATCTAACAACATAATAATATTGGAGTGTTTTCACATGCTAGAGCTTTCTCAAATTTTGGCATTTGGACTAATTTGTTTGGCGATGGTACTCACTCCTGGCCCCAATATGATTTACCTTATTTCTCGTTCGATTTGCCAAGGGAAAACAGCAGGATTTATCTCTTTAGGTGGAGTAGCTGTAGGCTTTATCTTTTATATGCTTTGCGCATCTTTTGGTATTACGGCGTTAATTGTAGCTGTTCCCTACGCCTATGATACTATTCGTATTGCGGGTGCAATTTATTTACTCTGGCTTGCATGGAAAGCATTACGCCCAAATGCCTCCCCTATTTTTAATGTAAAAGATTTATCAGTAGATTCCCCAGCTAAACTTTTTTTAATGGGTTTTGCTACAAATTTGCTTAATCCTAAAATTGCCATTATGTATTTATCTTTACTGCCACAGTTTATTCACCCACAACAAGGCAGTATTTTATGGCAATCAATCCAACTTGGTACGATTCAAATTTTTGTAAGCGTTTCAGTAAATGCTCTTATTGTACTTTCTGCGGGTAGCATTGCGCTTTTTCTACAAGAAAAGCCTCTTTGGGCAAATATACAACGCTGGCTCATGGGAACTGTATTAGCCGGACTCGCTGTTAAAATTCTTTTAGAAAATCGCCGATAATCCAGCCTTCTTATTTCAAAACCTCTTAACACTCAATTGAACAGTGTATTACGACGATAAATTCAGTTCGTGATACACTTTTGCCAGTTTTAATTTTTTGAAATCTTTATATCGTTATGAGCCAAAAGCAGTCTTATACGCCCGGTGAATTTCAATGGTCCTTTTTATTGCCTAAATATTGGGGCGTTTGGATTGCTATTGTTTTTTTAATGCTTTTGGCTATTTTACCATGGGCCATACAATGGCGTCTGGCACATAGCGTAGCTCATCTGGCTTGGAAATATCTAAAATCACGCCGTAAAACAACTATTCGTAATTTAGAAGTCTGCTTTCCGGAATGGTCTGCCGATAAAGTTCAACAGCAAGCTCAACAAGTTTTTGTCGATATGATGCTTGGCGTGTTTGAAACCTTAAATGCATGGTACAACCCGCGCTGGTTTAAAAACCGAGTTACTATTGAGGGTTTAGAACACATTACCAATGCCCAAGCTCAAGGCAAAGGTGTTTTATTACTGGGGACTCATAGTACGCTTCTTGATGCAGGCGGCTATCTTTGTGCTCAATATTTTGAACCTGATGTTGTCTATCGCCCTCAAAATAATCCATTGCTCGATATGCTCATTTATCGTTGCCGTGGCACGATTTATAAAGCACAAATCGATCATGACGATATGCGTGGTTTAATTCGTCACCTTAAAGATGGCGATGCAATTTGGTATAGCCCAGATCAAGACTTTGGACTTAAACAAGGTGTTATGGCACCTTTCTTTGGTGTACCTGCTGCCACAGTCACTGCACACCGCCGCTTATTGAAAATATCAAAAGCAGTCGCGGTGCCTTTATATTTCTACCGTCATGGGGATATTAAGAATCCCAAATATCATGTTCTGATTGAACCCGCAGTCGACAATATGCCAAGTGATGATGAAGTTGATGATGCAACACGCGTCAATAAAATTATTGAAAATCAGCTTCGAATCGCACCGACTCAATATATGTGGTTTCACCGTCGCTTTAAAACACGTCCTGAAGGATATGAAGAAATCTATTAACATAAAGCTGTAATAATTTTAAATTGATAGTAGGCACTGCCTCAATTTAAAGTGAAATTCAAATAGTTTCGAATAGGCAGACCTTACTTTTTAGGGATAAAAAGTAAGCAAAAATCCTTTGTTCCGCTGATGTTACCTCCTTGTAACACAGCGAAACAGCGACATCCATGTCGCTATCACGATAGTAAATTCCGGATAATGATTTAGTTTGAAATGATGTATCTGCGGATGGTCCATCTTTTATGAATGTATAAGGCAAAAAACAATGAAAGTGATGCAACTTCTCCCAGAACTCAACAGCGGTGGCGTAGAACGCGGCACACTTGAAATCGCACGTGCGCTTGTTACACAAGGCCATCAGTCTATTGTTGTGTCCAATGGCGGGCGCTTAGTTTCACAGCTCGAAGCTGAAGGTTCTACTCATTTGACACTGCCTATTCATAAAAAGTCACTTTCAAGCTTGTGGCAGATCCGGCCTTTACGCCAGCTTATTGAACAGCATCAACCCGACATTGTTCATGTACGCTCTCGTGTACCTGCATGGTTAACTCATTTTGCTTTAAGAAAAATACCTAAAAATAAACGCCCTCACCTCATTAGCACGGTACATGGCTTCTACTCAGTCAATCGTTATAGCGCAATTATGACTCAAGCTGAGAAAGTCATTGCTGTTTCTGATAGCGTGGTCAAATACATCACTGACCATTATAAAAATTGCCCACCACAAGATATTGTGCGGATTTATCGAGGGATTGACCCAGCTGCTTTTCCGCATAACTATCACCCTCCAGCACAATGGTTTAATCAAGTTTTTAATGATTTTCCTGAGCTCGAAAATAAGTTTTTACTTTGCTTGCCTGGCCGTATTACACGTTTAAAAGGCCATGAAAGCTTAATTGAACTTATGCAAAAACTAGGTGAACAATATCCTCAACTACATGCGGTTGTGGTCGGCGGTGCTGATACAAAAAAACAGGCCTATTTAAGTGAGCTGCAAAGCACCATTCAAAGTAAAGGTCTCGCAGATAAAATTACCTTCGTAGGACATCGCTCAGATATACGTGAATGGCTCGCTTTTAGCGATATTGTGCTCTCTCTATCCAATCAGGCAGAAACATTTGGCAGAACAGCCTTAGAAGCGCTCTCAGTAGGTACGCCAGTCATTGGCTGGAACCGTGGAGGTGTTGCCGAGATTTTATCTAATGTGTATCCACAAGGTCTTGTTGAAGTAGGAAATGAAAAGGTTTTAGTGGAAACTGTGGAACAGCATATTGAACAGCCTCAAGTCGTTGCCCCTGTTACCATGTTTAGCTTGAAAGACATGTGTGATCAGACACTGGCACTATATGAATCTATACTGAAATAACCTCATAAAAAAACCCGCGATCAACGCGGGTTTTTACTACAATAACAAGGCAGATTATTTATAAGTTGCCTCATAAGCTGCTGCTTTCTCGCTGTCATATTGTTTTTCCCATTTACTAATCACAAGTACTGCAAGTGCATTACCTACAACGTTCAATGCGGTACGCGCCATATCCATGATACGGTCAACACCAGCAATAAATGCTAAGCCTTCAAGTGGAATACCAACTGTATGTAACGTAGCTAATAACACCACGAATGATACACCAGGAACACCAGCAATACCTTTAGAAGTAATCATTAAGGTTACAACTAAAAGAACTTGTTGACCAATTGACATGTCAATACCATAAAGCTGCGCAATAAAGATAGCAGCAATACTTTGGTAAAGTGTTGAACCGTCAAGGTTAAATGAATAACCCGTTGGAATTACAAAACTAGAAATTGCTTTTGGTGCACCGTAGTCTTCCATTTTTTGCATAATACGCGGTAGAACAGTTTCCGAGCTCGCTGTTGAGTAAGCTAAGATCAGTTCATCTTTCAATATTTTCATTAGAATAAGGATATTGATACCGAACATTTTTGCAGTGATTCCTAAAACCACAAAAGCAAAGAATAAGATAGCTACGTAAACTAATACCACTAATTTAGCTAATGGAATTAATGATGCGAAACCGAAGTTCGCAACAGTTACAGCGATCAAACCAAACACACCAAATGGTGCATATTTCATAATGATGTGTGTCACACGGAACATTGTTTCTGACACAGCATGAAATACGCTTAACAATGGATCTTTGGTCTTCTCTGGCAATGAAGATAAACCTATACCAAATAACACGGCGAAGAAAATCACTGGCAACATTTCGCCATGTGCCATCGAGTTAATAATATTGGTTGGAATCATTGACAAAACTGTCTGTACCAAACCATGCGATTGAGAACTAACTTCTTGAGCTGTACTCTTATATTGAGAAATATCGGTTTGAACCAGTTGAGACATATCAATGCCTGAACCAGGATGGAAGATATTTGCCGCAACCAAACCAACTAAAATGGCAATCGTGGTAATAATTTCAAAATAGAGAATGGTTTTAAAACCAAGACGCCCTAAACTTTTCGTACTGCCAACACCTGCAATACCTAAAATTAAGGTAGAGAAAACGATTGGAATAACAATCATTTTAATCAGGCTAATAAAGATCTTACCCATTGGTGTAAGAACATTATTCACAATACTATCTTTGATTTCAGGCTGGTTATGTAAAACAGCCCCTACAACTATCCCTAGGACTAAAGCAATTAAAATTTGCCAAGCAAGGCTAAATTTAAAATTCTTCATAAGACAATCCTTATGCACCGCAAAGTATCAAATATGAGAGGGAGAAGACCACTAACTAAGAGTGAAACCTCAATATGTACAGTAATTTCCAAACAGAAATTTAAATGCACAAACAAATCACAACTCGCCGATCCGGCGAAATAAACAACAATGCCTGTTGACGATCCAACATGTCAACGATCGGCACATTCTATTGAGATTTGCCAATTAAACAACCCCAATTTATATCTAAATAGATCAAAGCCTATATTTATTCATCAATAATCTATAAAAACAAAAACTTATCAAAAAAAAATTTTTATCTATTTTTCATTTAAAATTGCTCAGATATATAAAGAACTTATGAACTCTTACCTACAGTTAAATAGATTTTTAAATTAAGATTAACTTAACAATATTTCTTATATTCGCAATGAACTAAATAGGGTATATATAAAATATTAACCCGAGTTCTGCGTCCTGCAAAACTCGGGTAAATGAGGTTGTGCTTTCAGGTTAATCGTTATTTTTATCGTTTCCGTTCCAACATCTGATCCGTGATGCTTATTCCATATCAGCTTAGTGTATCCTTACGTGGGATCGTCCATTCCCGTTTCCGTGTGCCGATGAATGTAGAATAAGGTTTTTATACCCCTCTGCCTATTGGCCCTAGACTCAAATCTTTGTACGATATTGCTTACATCGATTTTTATATGCTTTTTATTTATAAGGCTGCGCAATTTCATCAGTCACAATTTTTTCTTCTTTTTCAGCCTTGGCAATTCCTTCTTGTATAGCGCTTTGGGCCTCTTCTTCATCATTTTGGGTTTGTTCTAATTCTTCTTGAATTTGTTCAAACACCCGACCGGTCTGCAAAACGACATATACTGGAAAATGATCCGATCCAATATGTGGCAACCGTTTCATTTTAACTAGACCAAAATCAGTACTATGAAAAATATGGTCTAAAGACCAACGCAGCAATGGATAATCTGCATGGAAGGTATTAATGAAATGTCGACCAACCCGTGGATCAAGTAATCCGCTAATACGTTGAAATAAACGTGTAGTACGTGACCATGCTACATCGTTTAAATCCCCCATCACAATACAGCTTTCATCTAAGTCTTTAATCTGATCTCCAACAATCAATAGTTCTGCATCACGTAAAGTCGAATCTTTCGCCTCGGTTGGACTCGGTGGCTTAGGATGCAAACAATAGAGTTGAACTGGCATACCAGATCGTAAAGTTACAGTGGTGTGAATTGAAGGAATTTCATCACTCAAAATAAATTTAACTTCTGTATTTGATAGAGGTAAACGGCTATATAAATGCATTCCATATAAGTTATCTAAAGGCACAGGAACACGATGAGGATAATCTTCTTCAATTTCTTTTAAAGCATTTTCCCATGTCTTGTCACTTTCTAAGGTAAGCAGTAAATCAGGTTGTAATTTCCGAATCTGCTCAAGAAGTAAATGATATTTATCATTAGGGGTTAGAACGTTAGATACAATCAATGAAATCTGCTTTTGAGGGTCTAATTGAGACCGCCTCACCTGCTTAACCTGTTTTTTCCAAAATAGGGTATAAGGCAAAACCATTTTAAGCTGATAGGCAATCGCAGCGATGAGCACGGCAAGCACGATCTCACGCCATACATTCCACTCGGTAGGCCAAAACAACATACCCACAAAGGCTAATAGGCCAACAAATAGAATCTGCAAACGAGGAAAGTCGGCGCCACGAAACCACCACTCATCACGAGGAATAAGTGACCAGAAACTTAACCAAATCACCAGACCAGCTAGAACTTCGATATAAATCATTGAATTTTCTCTTTTAAGATGATTTGGTTTTTAAATTTTTTGTCATCTTTATCAATTTTGTATGTAACATAAACAAGATATTCTACTCAATAAACATGGTGTTTTGTTTCTGTAACGCTTGCAGTTGTGGACACTTTTGATACACTCAACTCCCCCTAATAATTTTAACGCACCGAGGCAAAATGACATGAAAGTAGGTCTGGTCGGTTGGCGCGGGATGGTCGGTTCCGTCCTTATGCAACGTATGGTTGAAGAGAATGATTTTGCTCATATTGAGCCATTTTATTTCTCTACCAGTAATGCAGGTGGTGAAGCTCCTTCATTTGGTGGTAAGACTGCCCCAGCACTTATGGAAGCTACAGACATTAATAGTCTGAAGCAAATGGATGTCATTATTACCTGTCAAGGTGGTGACTATACGTCTGAAGTTTTCCCACAGTTAAAAGCAACTGGTTGGAATGGCTACTGGATTGATGCAGCCTCTACTTTACGTATGTCAGATGATGCAATCATCGTTCTTGACCCAGTAAACCTTAACGTTATCAAAGATGGTTTGGCTAACGGCACCAAAACTTTCGTAGGCGGCAACTGTACTGTATCGCTTATGTTGATGGGCTTGGGTTCACTTTTCCAAAATAATTTGGTGGAGTGGATGACTGCTATGACTTATCAAGCAGCATCAGGCGCTGGCGCACAAAACATGCGTGAGCTAATTACTGGTATGGGCTACTTATATAACAATACCAAAACGTTGTTAGATGACCCTAAATCAGCAATTTTGGATATTGATCGTCAAGTTGCCGAGTTACAACGTGGCGAAGGTTTTCCATCTGCTAACTTTGGCGTGCCATTAGCTGGATCGTTGATTCCTTACATTGATAAGCAACTTGAAAGCGGTCAGTCAAAAGAAGAATGGAAAGGTCAGGTTGAAACCAACAAGATCTTGGGTAATTCACAAATTATTCCAATCGATGGTCACTGTGTCCGTATTGGCGCGATGCGTTGTCACTCTCAAGCACTGACGATCAAGTTGAAAAAAGATGTCCCGCTTGATGAAATCGAAGATATGATTCGTACTTCAAACCAATGGGCGAAAGTTGTACCAAACACTCGTGAAGCGTCTATGACTGACCTTACACCTGTTGCTGTAACAGGCACCTTAACTGTACCTGTCGGCCGTTTGCGTAAACTTAACATGGGTAAAGAATATTTAGGCGCATTCACAGTAGGTGATCAGTTACTTTGGGGTGCTGCTGAACCTTTACGTCGTATGTTACGTATCTTAGTAGAATACAAAAGCTCATAATTTGGTCTGAATTATTCAGTCAAAACAAAAAGCCGATCACATTAGATCGGCTTTTTCGTAACTGGTTTGTGAAAAATTTACAATTTATTTACATTTCATTATTGTATAATTTTGAACGACTTTACGACTTATTAGGTCATGGATTGAGATGACTGTTTATAACAAATTAAAAATTGCCATTTTCACCATTATGTCTTCGCCATCTATTTATGCGATTACATTAGACCCTATACAAATTCAGTCCGCACCCGGCGATTTGTTATATGCAGAAATGAACTTCCAGCAAGCTGATCCCAATTCCACTTTACAAGTCAGTTTAGCAACCCCCGAAGATTTAAGTGCTTTGGGTGTGACTCATCAACCTCCGGGAAATCTTAATTTTTATACACGCCAAAATGGTCAAGGCTCTGGGGTTATTGTCATTACCTCATCCCGTCCTGTTATTGATCCCGAGCTCAATATTGTTGTAAAAATCAGTGAAGGTTCTGCAACTCGTTTACAGCATATCAAAACTGTAATTAAGCCTTCTGCTATAAAAAAGACTGAAAATAACGAAAGTACTTTATCGCCTCAGCTTATTGTGAATGAAAAAGATATTGCTTTAAATCTGCCGGAAAGTACCCGATATACTTCATCTGCTCCTGCCCTAGCTACCACCAACTCTAATAGTGAACAAAACCTGAATATCAAGTCTGGGACTGTCCCAGCGATAAATACGAATTCATCTGCCCCACTTAGTGAAAACTCTTCGGCTCAACAAGTTGTAACAAGCACTATTCCTGATCAGGCAGTAACAAAAAATCAAATTACATCTGCTATTAATAAGTCAGATACAAATAATTCGCCAAAAACACCAGTTAAAAAGTTAGCAGTACAAAAGAAATCTGTTCCATCCAAAAATCTCAGTCAAAATGCTGCAAAAAAACAAACTCTAAGTCCGTCTAGAGGACCAATAACTTCAGGTAAATATGTAGTACAACACAATGAGTCTCTATGGAGCATTGCTAATCGTATTGCAGCGAAAACCAAACAGCCAGTTGCGAAAGTCATGCATGATATCCAAAAACAAAACCAGCATGCTTTTATCCAAGGTGATGTAAACCGTTTACGTCAGGGAATTGCTCTAAAACTCGCCCATACTCCTGTCTCTAAAACTCAGCAAAATAAATCAAAAACAGAAATAACGCATACTGCAAAATCGCCTTCTGGCAAAGCTAAATACCGTTTGCAACAAGCAGAAATGAGTATCGTGGCTGAAAACAGCCAAAATTCTACACATGGAAGTGCTAAAAAGAGCACACAACAAAGTCAAAACAATACTGAGTTAGCAGTAAAAGTTATGACAAAAAGAGAAAAAAACGTTACATTACAAAGGAATGTAACCAAATTAAATCAAACTTTACGGTTAAAAGACCAACGTATTCAACTTTTGAATGCGCGTTTGGCAGAGTTACAACAGCAGTTACAAGCACAGCAAAACACTCACAAGTAAAAACATTAAGTTAAAACCAGAGTTAGCTCGCTTTATATTGCAAATATTTATTTTTTAAGGGGAAAGTAATGTTATATGTGATTCCGTTCATCATATTGCTCGTGGTCGCTGTTATTTTAAAAAAACGCGAGAATAGCCAGAAACAAGAGGCCACCTCCCCAAAAACGGTAAATAAAAAAACCAATAAAAAAGCAAACTCTAAATCGAGTAAAAACTCGCGTGAAAAAAGTAAAGTAAATGTGGTAGAAGAAACTCTTCCACCTATTCCACAAAGCAGCCCTGTTCCAGAAGCTGTACGTCAAAAAATCAAACAGCTCATTCAAGAAAAGCAATATTCAGCCGCTGAAGCTCAAGTAAATCAGGCGCTAAAAAAAGATAATACTCAACATGAGCTTTATTTATTATTGCTTGAAGTTCATATTGCACAGAAAGATGAATTTGCCATAACACAACTGATTAGTCATATTCGTAGTTTGGCATTGAATGAAATAGTGCCCCAAGCAGAAGCTAAACAAATAGAATATGAAGCATTACGAAAAACAGAACACCAGTTATCGAAACAACCCGATGCCATCGATTTCCCTCAAGCTCAAACATACGAAGAGCCAAAAAATACACCGGACACAACAGCTCAGTTTGACCAGTTAACAACAAGTTCTTCTGAAGCTTCTTTTGATGACTTGCAGAAAGACTATACACCTGTAAAGCAAGAACCTGCTGTTGAAGTTGAGCCTCTGGAATTTAATTTCTCATTTGAGCAAAAAACAACAGAAGTCGATTCTGCTAAACCTGAAGATAAAATTAGCACTGAAACAGCCAGTGAAACAAATGACTTAAATACTTTAGAGTTTTCATTTGATTTAGAGTCTATCCCAAATAAAGCAGAAAAGTCTCTTGAGCCTAGCTCTGAGTTGACTGTTGAAACACTCAAAGTTGATACAACCTCTACACCAGACATTGATTTTGGTTTTAGTAGTTTTTCAATAGACAAAGTGTCTGATTCACAAAGCAATAACTCTCAAGAAATCATCTTAGAAGAAAATATTCAAACTCAGCCATTATCAGTTGAAACCCTTGAGTTTTCTTTAAATCCTATAGAGTCTGAAGATAATCAACCGAATTTAAATGAATCAGAACTTAGCCTTGAAAACAACGACCCACTTTTCCAAGCTTTTCCAGAATTAAAACAGTTAGATGAAAATGAACTCGACTTAAAACTTGCAGAGCAATATATCAGTTTAGGTGCTTACCCAGCAGCGCACGCCTTGTTGGCAAGTAATGAGCAAAAATTCAACACAGAGCAACAACAACGCGCGAAAAATCTACTAAATCGCATAGCTTCTTAAGGCTGATCGTTTTACCATAAGCAGTCAAAGATGACTGCTTTTGTGCCTGAAAAAGATGAAAAAAATAGCCTTATTTTATATGGGTGGTACTTTTGGCTGTGTAGGTGAACCTTTAGCGCCTATGCCATATGACCAATTCTTACCTCAACTTGAAAAAGTTATACCACCTCACTTAACGGTCGACTGTTTTGCTGCCCCAAATATTGTAGATAGCAGTGCTTGTACAGCGCCCGACTGGCTACGTCTTATTCAACGCATACAACAACTACAACTTGAAGGCTATCAGCACTTCGTCGTTATTCATGGTACAGATACTCTCAGTTATGCTGCAGCGACTCTAGCTCGTTTTCTAGGTCAGAGCTGCCATGTGGTTATTACTGGCAGTCAATATCCTCTCCTGAATATTCAAGGGAATGATACCCGTGAGTTTACTGATGCAATTGATAATTTATATCTTGCATTAGAACAGGTGATTAGCTTACCTGTGGGTGCATACCTTGCGTTTCATCATCAAGTATTTCATGCTCAAACTGTGTTAAAGACACATACGACTGAACTTGACGCTTTTTCCGGTCTTAAAGCTGAGTCTGAATTTACACCTCAGCAAAACGGGTTAATTTTGCAAGATATGCAAATCGAGCGTGCAGCATCTTTTCAAATCTTGAATTGGATGATGCAACCTATTGCGACCACTCAGCTCGTTCAACAATTACGAAATTTACTGCCAGCCCCACCTCAATTTTTAGTATTGCAAGGTTTTGGTACTGGAAACATAGCTGTTAATCAGGAACTACTCGCAACATTAGATGAACTCTATACACGTGGCTGTGTTCCGATTCTTACGACTCAGGTTACCTTTGGTGGTATTGATCAACGCTATGCAATTAGTGAGTGGACGAAAACTGCAAAAATTGTCATTAGTGATGCACATAGTCATGCAGATCTCTATGCAAAAGCACTTCAAATCTATTTAAAATACTCAACCCCAGAACAATGGTTCAGCCATTGGAACGAAAATTTGCATTAAATAGAGGTAAAGCCATGCAACGTTATGCAGTCGGTATTGAATTTAGCGGAGTTCAATATCGAGGTTGGCAAACACAACAGCCAGGCGTTGCCAGCGTACAAGAAACCATTGAACGTGTGCTTAGCAAAGTCGCAAATGAACCTATAGCACTTCATGGTGCTGGTCGTACCGATGCAGGAGTACATGCGACAAATATGGTGGCACACTTCGATACGCATGCCATTCGCCCAGAAACAGGGTGGTTAAGAGGGGCAAACAGCCAACTACCTAAAGATATTTCCATTCAGTGGATTAAACTGATGGATGAAAGTTTTCATGCCCGCTTTAAAGCGACTGCTCGACGTTACCGCTATATTATATATAACACGCCTCATCGCCCTGCACTATTGCATAAACAGGTTACTCACATTTACCAACAGTTAGATGTGAAAAAGATGATTGAAGCAGCAAGTAAATTTGAAGGCACTCATAACTTTGAAAGCTTCCGTGCAGCGGCCTGCCAATCAAATCAGCCTGTTCGACATGTAAAACATTGCCGTTTATTTGAACATGGACGTTATTTGGTTTTAGATATTCAGGCAGATGGTTTTTTACACCATATGGTGCGTAATATTGTTGGGTGTTTACTCGAAATTGGTCAAGGTATGTATGAAATTGATCATATCGATGCAATGTTTGCTGCACAAGATCGTAAGGCAGCAGGAGTCACTGCCCCGCCAGATGGTCTTTATTTTATTCAGTGTAACTATCCTGAGCAGTTTGATCTGCCTCAGCCGCCACTTGGGCCACATTGGCTAAACTTACCTGAGTAAGCTTAGCCTGCTCGACTTATACTTATCTAGCGATGCTGTTTACGCTTACGGTACTCAACCGGTGTCTCATTCGTCCAACGCTTAAATGCGCGATAGAACGTACTTGGCTCAGAGAAGCCAGTTAAATACACAATACGCTCAACACTCTCATTGGTATTTGCCAAAAGTTTTTTAGCTAAACGGCAACGATAGTCAGAAAGTATTTGCTGAAAACTGGTATTCGCCTCACTTAGCTGAGTACGTAAGCGACGTGGGGTAATATTTAACTGAGCAGCAACCGTTTCCAAGGTTGTTTCTCCACTTTCCAGCGTTGAACCAATTGCTCTACGAACTTCACCCACTAGATCATAACGCGCTAATTCTTGTAATTTTTCAATCGCAAGCTGCTCATGCAATTGCAATAACTCGGGCTCTGCTTGCCAAAGCTGAAAATCCAGAATAGCGGGATCAAAATATAAACGTGTTTCTTTTTGACCTAAACTAACCGGACAGCCATATACGCGGAAATATTCATCCTCGGCGGCTCCTTCGCTGAAGTTAAAATCGATAAAGATCGGATGAAATTGCCCTTCGGTAATAAATTTAAAAAATCTAAGTATTCCCGAAATTGCACATTCAGAGAAATGCCGATTAACAAGATTATCAGCACCGATCTGCTCGCCATTGGTTAAATAACAACGCCCTTCTTCAATCACTAGTTTTGCATCAAATGCGTCACTAATGAGGCGCTGATAAGCCAAAGCCCGCTTTAGGCCTTCACCAAAAGTATCACTACTAATAAATAGATGTTCAATGACCTGACCACGATATAAAGGCAAATGCTCGCCTAAATGCAGACCGATATCTGGATCTTTACTGACTTCCTGAGCGGCAGTCCAAAAGGCATACTGTGCACTTAACGGTGTACGTGCATTTGTATCAACCTGATTTAAAGCAACTCCCGCTTTGGTTAATATTTCTTCTGTTGGCAATCCCGCACGACGAATCGCTTGATAGCCAAAGCGTAATACAACTGATGCATCTGTTAGCTGACCCACGCAGTGCCCTTCCATGTAGATACTTCATTGATATTTAGGGCCGTTGACTTTTACGCAATTAACAGTCCCTAATAACTATGATTTTAGATTAGCGTTGATTGACCGAACTGACAACAGAATTAAACTTCTTTTGTGAAAAAAATTACATCTTTTTTTATTAGTCATACTTTAACCAGATGCTTGAGTAGAAGTATGTCTATCTTGTTTTTTTTAAATAAATTGACTATAATTTGCGCCTTCCCAATTTGATCATCAGGTAGGCTATGGCCAATAAAGAGGAACTCATTGAGTTCGAAGGCGTTGTCACCGAAACGCTTCCTAATACGATGTTCCGTGTACGTCTTGAAAACGGTCACGAAGTTATTGCACACATTTCTGGTAAAATGCGTAAACACTATATTCGTATTCTTACTGGCGACAGTGTAAAAGTCGAAATGACTCCATATGACCTCACTAAAGGTCGTATCACGTACCGTGCTCGCTAATTAGTGAATGCAAAAAAGCCACTTCATGATGTGGCTTTTTTATTGCGTTGTTTATTCACTTAAGCGACTGGTTTTACATCCCACCGTTTGGCATTCACGCAATCTTTCTTGCAGCCAATGGTTTCTTTCTTGCGTTGTCTGTAAACGACATTGCACGTCTACACTATTTCTATTTGAATCTGTACACTCAGCATCACGTTGACGTATCCATGCAAGCTGAGATTTCTTAAGAATATTTTTTTGCGCAGTATTTAACTTTACTCGCAATGCTTGATAATTCTTATTCATATCTACATCTGCACTCGCATAAATTTTATTTGTACAGTAAATATCATCATAAGTATTGCGGGCACTATCACAGTTATCAGCGTAGACGACAGTCATTCCTAAACTGCATAAAAATGCAAAAGCAATTTTTCTCATACTTTTCTTCCTTAAGTTTTCTATGAAATTATTATTAAAGCGATTCGAATGTAATGATAAATTTAAAGGTAAGTTCACCTTCTATTTATCATAATCTTCCTTTTTTACTTTACAAGTATTCAAATCCAACCTATTGTTCTTTAATAATAAATAGAATTTTTTATTGAGATAAAAATGAATATAGACACCCCATATAAAATTGGCCTACTTTTTTGTTTGATCATGATGAATTTGAACGGTTGTACTAGCCATCCACACCAATCTATAGATTTACAAGAGTATTTAAAGAGCTTTCTAGGCAAATCTTCTGCAACCATTCGACAAGACATCAATCTACGTAGTCTTGGTTTTCAAGTCGCTAATGCTCCACAGAAAACACCTAATCAACTCATTTATACGATTTTACGTCCATTAAACATCCCAATCCCGATGGTGACTAATGTCGATATGAGAGGTAATTCTGTTGCTATACAGTCAGGTAATCTGGGTGGCAATTCTTACGATGTGAATTTCAACTGCAAAGTTATTTTCCAGCTTAATAATGATATTGCCGAGTCTATTCAATATGAAGGTAAAGCCTGCTAAAACATAGGCATAAAAAAACGCAGCGTTGAGCTGCGTTTTTTATAAGAAGCTTTTAAGCAAGAGCAGCTACAACTGCCTCACCCATCTCGGCTGTACCCACTTTTGTCATACCTTCAGACATAATATCTGCTGTACGTAAGCCTTGATCAAGTACTTGACCTACAGCATCTTCAATTGCTTTTGCAGCAGCTTCTTCACGGAATGTATAACGAAGCATCATTGCAACAGAAAGAATAGTTGCTAATGGATTGGCAACATTTTGACCCGCAATGTCAGGTGCAGAACCATGACAAGGTTCATACATACCTTTGCCATTTTCATCTAAAGAAGCTGATGGCAACATGCCGATTGAGCCTGTAAGCATTGCCGCTTCATCAGATAAAATATCGCCAAACAAGTTACCTGTTACGATCACGTCAAACTGTTTTGGCGCACGTACAAGCTGCATTGCAGCATTATCTACATACATATGTGAAAGCTGAATGTTTGAATAACTCGCTTGCTGCAAATCAGTAACTGTTTGCTTCCAAAGTTCTGTTACTTCTAAAACGTTCGCTTTATCGACTGAACAGACTTTACCACCACGTAAACCTGCAAGTTCAAAAGCAACTTTTGCAATGCGCTTAATTTCACTTTCAGAATAAACGTCTGTGTTATAGCCTTGTTTTTCACCGTTTTCGAGTTCACGAATACCACGTGGCTGACCGAAATAGATACCGCCAGTAAGCTCACGAACAATCAGAATATCTAAACCAGCAACAATTTCAGGTTTTAAGCTAGAAGCATCTGCCAATTGCGGATATAAAATCGCTGGGCGTAAGTTAGCAAACAAGTTGAGTTCACTACGAATTTTTAAAAGACCACGTTCAGGACGGATAGAACGCTCGATCGCATCCCATTTTGGTCCGCCTACTGCACCCAGTAAAATTGCATCAGCTTTTTTTGCCTGTTCACTCGTTACAGCTGGATACGGTTCGCCATGTGCATCAATTGCCGCACCACCCAATAGGCCATGTTCCCAAGTCAACGATAAATTAAATTTTTCATTTACTGTATTTAATACTTTTTCTGCTGCCCCAACAATTTCGGGACCAATACCATCACCAGCTAAAATTAAAATCTGTTTAGACATGAACTTTTTCCATTTTCCAAAAAACAAGCAGTGTTATGACGACCGCGGTGTTAGTTTTTTCTGTTCAAGGAACTCGCCTAGCCCTGTTGTTACATCAAATGGTCGACAAAAACGGCGAATAACACGCTCATCTTGCTCTAAGTCGACACATAATGGATCTGGTACAGAAACATTCAGCAAACTACCCGAACGGTTAGTTTTGTCTCGGTACATTTTAAATGTATAGCGATGGTTGGCATTAAACTGGTGAATCACATGGATTGTTTCAGCCCGATCTGGAGAAATCGGATAGAAACGGATCACCACTTCATATTGTTTAGCAGGCACAGATAAATATAAACTGTTGGTTTGCCCGAGCACTGAACCGTGCAACCGTACAATTCCTTGATGAATTGCCTGATTACTAATTCGTCGTGTTTGCGCATCCACTACAGTAATATCATTTAGTCGTTCAAATTCACAACTCTTCGCACCCGAACAATATATTGCTGCATTCTGCCCCAAATTTTCTTGTTCAGCCTGCTTAATACGGACAGTATCCACTACATTGTACGTGCTCTGACAAGCACTGAGTGTTATTGCGCACAGGCTCAACAAAAAGCTATGAGTAACGTTCCTCTTCATTGTTCAAGCCCAATCCTCATCTAGTGCATAATTTTAAGGTGTTTTTATGCTTTAGCATGTTAGCAAGAGTTTGAACACTACGCCATGGCTATGTTTAAAATGTACCAAAAGGTTAATTTAACTCTTGGAATACCCAAGGACGAACTTGTTTAGTTTTTTCTTCATAAGCGCGAATTACATCCGCGTTTTGAAGCGTTAAACCAATATCATCCAAGCCATTTAACAAGCAATGCTTGCGAAATGGGTCAACTTCAAATTTAAAAGCTTCACCTGTTGGGGTACGCACTTCTTGAGCCGCTAAATCAATTGTTAATTGATATCCTTCATTTGCAGCGCATTCTTTAAATAACTGATCAACAATTTCCTCTGACAAAATGACAGGTAACATGCCATTTTTGAAACAGTTATTAAAGAAAATATCAGCAAAGCTTGGCGCAATAACAGTACGGAAACCGTATTCATTCAATGCCCAAGGTGCATGCTCACGACTTGAACCACAACCGAAGTTAGTACGAGCAATTAAAACATTTGCTCCTTGATAACGTGGTTGATTCAAAACGAAATCCGGATTTTTGGGACGAACTGAATTATCTTGTCCTGGATAGCCTTCATCTAAATAACGAAGTTCATCAAATAAGTTATCCCCAAAACCAGTACGTTTGATTGATTTCAAAAACTGTTTTGGAATAATTAAATCTGTATCAACATTGGCACGATCTAATGGTGCAACGATACCTTGTTCAACTGTATAAGCTTTCATGGTTTGCTCCAGACCGAATTAAAATGAACGAACATCAACAAAGTGACCTGCGATTGCAGCCGCTGCCGCCATTGCTGGGCTCACCAAGTGAGTGCGACCACCATTGCCTTGACGACCTTCAAAGTTACGGTTAGACGTCGATGCACAGTGTTCACCTGGTTGTAATTTATCTGCATTCATTGCTAAACACATTGAACAACCTGGTTCACGCCATTCAAAACCAGCTTCCAAGAAGATTTTATCTAAGCCTTCTTTCTCTGCCTGTTGTTTAACTAAACCTGACCCCGGAACAATCATGGCTTGCTTAATGCTAGAGGCTACTTTACGGCCTTTAACCACCTCAGCCGCAGCACGGATATCTTCAATACGAGAGTTAGTACAAGAACCAATAAAGACCCGGTCAAGTTGAATATCAGCTAATGCTTGACCTGCATTTAAGCCCATATATTGATAAGCACGTGTCCAGTCATTACGTTGAACGTCATCTTTTGCTTGTTCTAAGGTTGGAACTGCTTCAGTTACCGGAATAACCATCTCAGGTGAAGTTCCCCAAGACACTTGCGGTTCGATCTCTGCACCATTTAATTCAACTACAGCATCAAAGGTAGCATCTTCATCTGAATGCAAAGTGTCCCAGTAAGCAACTGCTTGTTCCCATTGCTCGCCTTTTGGTGCATAGCTACGGCCTTTCACGTATTCAACGGTTTTGTCATCGACAGCAACCATGCCGACACGAGCACCCGCTTCAATCGCCATGTTACATACCGTCATACGTCCTTCAATCGACATATCACGGAACACCTGACCACCAAATTCAATCGCGTAACCTGTACCACCTGCGGTACCAATTTTAGCAATAATTGCCAACACCACATCTTTTGGTGTCACACCTTTGCCTAATACGCCATCTACACGGATTAACATATTTTTAGATTTTTTCTGAATCAAACATTGTGTTGCTAACACATGTTCAACTTCAGAAGTTCCAATACCATGTGCCAAACAACCAAAAGCACCGTGTGTTGCTGTATGTGAATCACCACACACCACAGTCATGCCAGGTAAAGTTAACCCCTGCTCAGGTCCAACGACATGCACAATACCCTGACGGATATCGTTAATATTAAATTCAACAATATTAAAGGCTTTACAATTGTCATCTAAGGTTTGAACCTGAATACGAGACGTATCATCTTCAATACCCGCGATGCCTTGCTCACGTTCCTTTTTAGATGTTGGAACGTTATGGTCTGGTGTAGCAACGTTCGCACTTAAACGCCATGGTTGACGACCCGCAAGTTGCAAACCTTCAAATGCTTGTGGACTAGTCACTTCATGCAATAAATGACGGTCAATATAAAGTAAACATGAGCCATCATCACGCTGTGAAACAACGTGGTCATCCCACAATTTGTCATATAAAGTTTTGCCTGCCATGTCGTCTTGCTCCATTGGACTGGGTAATTCTAATCTTTCTTCGATTATAGCCAGAGTTTCACATAAATCTAATTTATCATTTTTATAAATTAGAAAACTTTTTGGAATTAATCATAATCCCTTCTATACACATCAAATTTAATAAATCGTTTTTGTTAATGATTATCATTTGCATAATCAATTTTTAATCTTATACTCTCATCTCTATACTAAAAATATCTAAAGTGGCTAAAGAGAATGATCATGGCTAATATTCAAAAATTCGTTGTAAATAATCAACGTACCTTAAAGAAAACCTTCAGCTATTACATTATGCATATTAGCGTAGCGATGATAGTTGCATACTTTGTAACAGGTAATATCTGGATGGCTTTAACCTTAAGTATGCTTGAGCCAACCGTACAAGCATTTGCTTTTTTCTTTCATGAAAAAGTATGGGCAGCTAAAGACCGCCGCATTTCAGCCTTAGCTGAGAAAGAGACAACGGCTTAGGCTAAGATTAGTGCGGTAATTCATAACTTTCTAACTCGTTTTGCTGCAAGCATGATACGATTTTGGCTTGGCAACTTTAGCCCCTCGATTTTTCTATTCCAAGTTGAGTTGTATTATGAATCTTGCAGCCTTTGAAGCTTTTGTAAAAGTTATGGAAACAGGGTCTATCTCTGTGGCAGCAGATCAATTATTTATTACTCAACCTGCTGTAACCAAACGGATTCACAGCTTAGAAGAATATTTTGGTGTCAAACTATTTGAGTCCGCAGGCCGAGGCGTTCAAGCAACTCATGCTGCACATTCATTATTACCAAAAGTTAAAAACTGGCTAAATGAGCTTGGAGACATCCATCACACCCTAAGCCATGAGCAAAATCAGGTACAAGGTCGTTTAAAAATTGGAACCAGTCACCACATTGGTTTGCATCATTTACCCGCGCCCCTTAAACACTTTGTTCAGCAATTTCCGCAAGTCACTTTAGATGTGCATTTTGTTGACTCAGAGCAAGCGCATGAAAAAGTGCTTGCCGGTGATTTAGAGTTAGCATTTTTAACACTTCCCCCTTCAGGTGATGAGCGCCTTAACTACATTACCATCTGGAATGATCCTTTAGTTTTTGTTGCTGCCCCTTTTCATCCACTGGCACAAAAAAAGAATCTGACCTTACAAGATTTAATCGAATATCCGAGCTTGTTACCCGCTGCACAAACTTACACTGCTCAAATCACTTTAGCCGAGTTTGAAAAACAAGGGCTTAAACCAAAAATCACCATGAGCAATAACCCGCTTGAGTCTATTCGTATGCTGGTGTCTATTGGTTTAGGTTGGTCAGTTTTACCAAAAACTCTATTGAATCAGGATATGCAACAACTTGATTTAGATGTAAAAATGAATCGCCAATTAGGCATGGTATGGCATCCTGCGCGCACTCAATCCAGAGCTATGCAGGAACTGATTAAAATGATGCAAGAGTAGTTGAATTATTAGCGACTATATTTTTTAAAAAGGATATAAACCAGAACAGCAAAAGGTAATAGTAAAAATAATACGCCCCAACCAAAGAAAATAGCGGCAAAGATAATACCGAGTAAAGTACCTGAAAATAATAAAAAAATAATATAAATGAAGAGCTCACCAATGAGTGTGATGAAACCGTCAATCAGTTGCCCACCAAATTCTTCAAGAAGATTACCTTTACGGGTCTTCTTTTCTTCGGTCTCATTCTGATTATCCATCATATCCTCCACACATCATCACGACCGATTTAAATCGCCCTTACTCTCAATGCAGCAAAAGCGATTTAAATATAAGGCTCTTTTCAAGTTGATAAAAAACTCTCATTTGATGCACATAATTTAATTTATCAAAGCTGCAATAGGCTTCGAATTTGTTGCACCATTTGGTTTTCATCAAGCATATGATGTGGAATGGTCATCGTTAATAGTTGATCTGATCGAAAATGACGGTCAACTTCAAGCATAACGTGCGTTTGATTAGGTTCAGCAACGAAAGAAACCTCAACCTCATTAAACCCACTAAACATATGTGAAGAGACAAATTCAAGCTCTTGGTAACAACCAATGGTTGATCTAAAGTTTCGTGCAGTAAGTTGACCTTTTTCTACATCAACTGTTGATAAAATAAAGCTACATCGCTGCATGGCCTGTAAAAACATTTGCATAGCGGGAGTTGGCAGCACTTTTAAATAATCACGATCAGTTGCATCTAATCCCCAATCAACATCCATATGAGTTTGAATCCAAACACGTGTACCATTTCTTCGACAAGCGACTTCGGTAATCGGTGTCTCAAATGGTAATTGAATACTGAAAGGGAAAGAATGAGCTTGATGTGCTGGCAATAGAAAACGAGAATTTACTAACCACTCTTGTAAGACCAAAGGTTGATTAAACTCATGGTCACCAGATTCAACTTCTGCCATTGTCATCAACTTCAAATAAAGACCATTAATCTCTTTATCAGATGATCCCCCTTTGAAGCTAATTTCTCCATGCAGTGTCTCACCTGCTTGCAAGTTTGGATTGTGTAAAACAGTTTCTACCGTTACGCCTTGAAGACCCAAACCAGACATAATTTTATTAAACATTTTTTCTCTAACCTTTCGAATTATTTCATGTCATCTGTAGCAGCATACTTATTCTTAAAGTGCATCATCTCCAGCAAGCGGAATCTTACCCTCTACAACTGCATTCATAAATTGCTGATAGTCATTTAAATTGCGCTCTGCATACTCCTCTGCATACGCTTGCAATACTTCTACGATCGTACTGCCCTCTCCAAGATATCCCATAAGTACATCAGCATTTCCAGACTTAGCATGAGCATGAGCTAAAGCCAAACCACAACTTTCAGCATACTCATTGAAATACTCATCATCCATATCACTAAGATCAACCGAAATCTTCATATCACGTAACTGACGTACATGAAAATGTTGATTGGGGGTTGAAGAGAATCCAAGGAAGATATCACTAGCAGCTTGCATGAGTTGCTGGCCATGTACCACGCGCTCGCCTTCATGTTTTACTTTTTCTACAAATAACGGACTAAGAATCGATGGATTCGCTTCTTTCATTTGCAAAATTAACGGTTCCCGATCTGCATCCTGAAATAATGCAATCGCGGATCGCGTACCAACACTTCCGACTCCAACCACTTTCAAAGCCACATCAGTCCGTTGATAACGATCAAAAAGTACTTGGCGATCATATTTCAAAGAATCACGATATTGCTGAAAGAATACATCAACATCTTTACTGAACGGTTCATCTGCCTTTGGATGCCATAATAAAGGCGCATCATCCACAAAATGGCGAGATCCAGTATCTTGATCTTGCTGTGTGAGCTTCGGTAAAACAGAATATGCATTTCTCTTTTGTGCTGAATCAAGATGCTTCGCGCGTTTCTTTCTCAGTTTTCGGCATTCAGTGTTTTCTAATAAGGTACTGGCATCAACTTTTTCATACCAAACTTGTAGAGGCGAAAGTTTCGTATTTTCTAATAAGTGCTGACGATAACTATTCAACATCGTTTTAATTGCTTTTAAACCCACTTTATCTGCAAGATCAATATCACGAGCCGCAATCACAAAACTGGTTGCTAAACGCTTTAAATCCCATTCAAATGGAGCAACCAAAGTCTCATCAAAATCATTAATTCCAAACAACAAGTTGCGTTCCGGGCTAGCAAACCCACCAAAATTACTTAAATGACAATCGCCACAAATCTGTTGAAATAAACCTGAATTTACCTGCTCCCAAGCCTGATCAAACAGCATCAAAGAAGGCATACCACGATAAAATGTAAACGGTGAAACGCTCATTCGTTTTGCACGAATTGGTTTGAGCTGCTCTAAACGCCCTTGATTACTCCAATCATAGATTGTTAAAGCAGTTATACCTTTTGGTCGCTCAGAAAGCTCTGACAGCTGTTCTCTCGGAACTTTTTTACGTTGAGCCTTACCTAATTTGAAGCCTTCGCTTTTATTAAGTAATTTCCCCTGATAGCTATGACGTGTTAAATCAATACTTTCATCATTCCAAAGTTGTTTTGGTAATTTAATTTGTGCTGTTTTTGGCATTATTCCCTCATTTTTAAATTAGAATTTTTTATATTCTTAAACCGTTACCAAAATAAAATTTATTTTTTATTAGACATATTCATATCTACTTTTGGAACAAGATTTATAAAAACATTCAAAAAATGATTTTTAAATATAATTAATTAGGAGTTGGAAGACCTCAAAGCTTTGCAAGCTACTCTTCCAACTCCACAATCTTAAATCGACCAGTCTTGAATTTCCCAGCTATTTTCTTGAGCCAACTTTTCAAGGCGATCATCAGGATTTACAGCAATCGCATGAGTTGCATATTCAAGCAAAAAGCGATCGTTGATTGAGTCTGAATATGCCCAAGATTCAGATACGCTGCGTCCAGCCAACCAGTCGTCGAGACGCGCAAGTTTACCTTTTTGATAACACGCCAAGCCCGCAACTTTACCCGTATATTTCCCATCTGCAACTTCAGCATTGGTTGCCAAAATTTCGGTAATACCAAATTCACGGAAAATAGGCGCAGTAATAAAATCACTTGTTGCTGTAATACCCACAATTGTATGACCTAAATCTTGATGCTTTTTGATTGCATCAAAGCCTTTTGGACGCATTTGTGGACGAATAACTTTTTGCATGAACAATTGGTGAAGCTCAGTTAAGTAGTTATTGTCGTGCTTTGTTAAAAATCCAAAGACAAATTCATTATAAGCATAGGGGTCAAGTTGCCCTGCTTTGTAATCTTCATAAAATTTATCATTCATCTGACGATGATGAACCGCATCAACCAAACCTTCATTGACTAAAAATTCACCCCACGAGTGGTCTGAATCGGTATTTAACAAGGTATGGTCTAAATCAAACAACGCCAGTTTCATGAAAATTCTCGTTTAAACTGAAATTTAAGAAAAAAAATGTAAATCTATCTCCGCTAGTCGATAGAAATTCGTTAAGATCGTAGCAATTTAAACATTTTACTTTGATCTTTTCGAGCTGGACATAAAAAAGTGTTTGTCCCCGCGATTAAAGTCAACGATATAGACAATATTTAGGTAGCCAAATGATCGATTCAGAAGGTTTCCGACCGAATGTCGGGATCATTTTGGCAAACGATGATGGACAGGTTTTATGGGCAAAGCGCATTGGTCACAATGCTTGGCAATTTCCACAAGGAGGCATTCAGTTTGGAGAAACCCCTGAACAGGCACTTTTTCGAGAACTGAGAGAAGAAATCGGCTTATTGCCCGAACATGTCCAGATTATTGCGCAAACCAAAGGATGGCTGCGTTATCGTTTGCCACATAGGTACATTCGGTCAGACTCTGACCCCGTATGTATCGGACAGAAACAAAAATGGTTTTTACTGAAATTGACTGCGCATGCAAGAAATATTCAGTTAGACCTCTCTGACCCACCCGAATTCGATGAATGGCAGTGGGTTAGCTATTGGTATCCTCTTGGACAAGTGGTGAACTTCAAGCGTGATGTTTATCGCAAAGCCATGGTGGAGTTGTGTACACAGTTGCCGATGCAACAATTACCCTAAAAATCATTTATCTAGCAAATGATTTTTATTGAAAGTGCTGTTATAAATACATTCATAGTCTAAAAAAATACTGGAGTATACATCCATGTCAAACATGCAACTCGACACTCTACGGCGCATTGTCCAAGAAGTTAATGCGTCCGTCAGTTTGCATGAATCATTAGACACCATGGTCAATCAGGTTGCTGAGGCCATGAAAGTGGATGTTTGCTCTATTTATTTACTCGATGAACGCAATCAGCGCTATGTATTGATGGCCTCTAAAGGCTTAAATCCAGAATCTGTGGGCCATGTTTCACTGCAACTCGGTGAAGGCTTGGTCGGTCTGGTCGGGCAACGTGAAGAAATAGTTAACCTTGACAATGCACCAAAACATGAGCGTTTCATGTATTTACCTGAAACAGGTGAAGAAATTTACAACTCATTCCTCGGCGTACCTGTCATGTATCGCCGTAAGGTTATGGGTGTTTTGGTTGTACAAAACAAACTTCCTCAAGATTTTAGCGAAGCAGCCGAGTCATTTTTAGTTACTCTGTGTGCCCAGCTTTCTGGTGTTATTGCCCACGCTCACGCAGTTGGAAATATTGACGTATTTCGTAAACCAAGTAATGGCCCTGCCTATAAAACCTTTCAAGGTGCTTCAGGTGCAGGCGGTGTTGCTTTAGGTCGCGCTATTATTTTATATCCGCCTGCCGATTTGGGTTCAGTACCTGACCGTGAAGCAGAAGATATTAGTCATGAACTTCGACTTCTAGATCAAGCCATTTCATCAGTTCGTTCAGAGATTCGTTCTTTAGATGAAAAAATGCATGATTCATTAATGGCAGAAGAACGCGCTTTATTTAGTGTTTTCTTAAGAATGCTAGATGAAAATGCATTGCCGGCAGAAATTAAAGAACTCATTCGTGACGGGCATTGGGCACAAGGTGCTGTGCGCCGTGTCATTGAAAAGCACACTGCCCTATTTGCACAAATGGAAGATGACTATCTTCGTGAGCGAGTTTCTGATCTTAAAGATTTAGGCCGACGTATTTTAGCCTCGTTGCAAGAAGAAGATTCTAGCCACCGTGAGCTCAGTCCAGACAGTATTTTAATTGGTGAAGAAATTAGTACTGCGGCACTAGTCGAACTACCAGTTGATAATATTGCGGCGATCGTAACCTCCGAAGGTGCTGCCAACTCACACATGGTGATTGTAGCTCGAGCACTAGGAATTCCAACTGTGGTTGGCGTCACTGAGCTGCCAGTTAATACACTCGATGATGCAGAAATGATTGTGGACGCCTATCAAGGTCGTATTTTTGTAAATCCTCCACGTCGTTTACGCCAACGATATAAAGAAATTCAAAAAGAAGATGAGCAGATCGCAAAAGATCTCAAACAATACGAGACAAGAGAAGCGATTACTCCAGATGGTGTATCTGTTCCACTTTATGTAAACACAGGCCTTATGATTGATGTGGTTCGCGGTGTACAACGCGGTGCTCAAGGTGTGGGTCTATACCGAAGTGAAATTCCATTCATGTTACGGGAGCGTTTCCCGGGTGAAGAAGAACAACGTGCAATCTATCGTCAACAATTGAGTCACTTCGCCAACAAACCTGTGGTAATGCGAACTCTGGATATTGGTGCCGATAAAGACTTACCTTACTTCAGTATTGAAGAAGAAAACTCGGCATTAGGATGGCGTGGTATTCGTTTCACGCTCGATCATCCCGAGATTTTTTCGTCACAAATTCGCGCAATGCTCAAAGCAAGTATTGGTTTAAATAATTTGCATATTTTATTGCCAATGGTGACTACCGTAAGTGAAGTCGAAGAAGTACTTTATTTACTTGAGCGTGACTGGATGGCGGTGCAAGAAGAAGAGCAAGTTAAAATTACCAAGCCAAAAATTGGAATTATGGTTGAGGTACCAAGCGTACTACTACAAATTGATGAGTTTGCTGAACTTGTCGATTTCTTCTCAGTCGGTTCAAATGACTTAACTCAGTATTTACTTGCAGTTGACCGCAATAATCCACATGTAGCAAACGTTTACTCGCACTTCCACCCATCCGTTCTACGTGCTTTAACTCGCTTAGTTAAAGAATGTCATGAATACAAAAAACCTATTAGTATTTGTGGTGAAATGGCAGGTGATCCATTATCTGCAATTCTGCTCATGGCGATGGGCTTTAATACCCTTTCAATGAGTTCGAGTAACATTTTGCGAGTACGAAAAGCAATTTGTCATGTACCTATGACAGATGCACAAAAACTACTTGATGATGTCATGAAAATGAATAATCCACTCATTGTGAAAAGCTGGCTTGAGTACTACTTTAAAACTCACGGTTTAGCAGATATGGTCAAATCAAATCGAATCGTAAATGTTTAATATATAAACAATAAAGGAGAGCAATGCTCTCCTTTATTTATTTTAGATAGCTTCTACGATCACTGACTATAAAAATTTCTTTTCACTCTCAGTTCTGCCCTACTTTTTAAATTAAACAAAAACACAATCGGTTTTTCAAATCAATACTGACAGTTTAATCCATTTGAAAAATAAGAGTTCTACTTCTAGTATATTTAAAGAGCGTTATTAAAAGATCTTACGTTGTTCCAACAATTGAAGAGGTAATTCTATGCATCATTATTTACAGCCTTCAGCTTATTTTTCCTCTTGTTTTTTCACCTTCATACAGTAAATTGGAGGAATAACAATTAAAGGAATCTGATGCATTATTAAATAAAAAATAATGGGCTAACATCTCAGTGAAAAGAATTTTTAAACGGTTTCTCTCACCATTTGTTCACTCATTTCTTTATTTGATAAACATGAGTTTTTAACCCAGAAGTCCAGGAAAATGAGCCCTATTACTTTATCAAGAGCTCAATAATTATTACCCAGAGAGAATATAGCCATGTCAGACGAATCAAAATGTCCTTTTTCAGGTCATAACTCAAAACCGGAAGTAACAGTCGGTGGTGGTACGCCTAGTTTACATTGGTGGCCAAAACAATTACGCGTTGACTTGCTCAACCAACATTCAGAACGTTCTAATCCACTTGGTAAGGATTTTGATTACCGCGAAGAATTTAAAAAAATTGACTACTACGCACTCAAAGCTGATATCAAAAATGTGTTAACCGATTCCCAAGATTGGTGGCCAGCCGATTGGGGAAATTATACAGGCTTATTTATTCGTTTAGCATGGCATGCTGCTGGCACATATCGTATGGGCGATGGCCGTGGTGGCGCTGGTCGCGGCCAACAACGTTTTGCACCATTAAATAGTTGGCCTGACAATGCGAGCTTAGATAAAGCACGCCGCTTGCTATGGCCAGTTAAACAAAAATATGGTCAAAAAATATCGTGGGCAGATTTATTTATTCTTGCGGGTAACATTGCGCTTGAGTCTTCTGGCTTCCGCACCTTTGGTTTTGGTGCTGGTCGTGAAGATGTTTGGGAACCAGACAACGATGTAAACTGGGGCGATGAAAAAGAATGGTTAGCTCATCGAAACTCTGAAGCATTGGAAGGCAGCAATCTAGCTGCAACCGAAATGGGTCTAATTTATGTGAACCCTGAAGGTCCACAAGCCAGTGGCGATCCAAAATCGGCTGCACCATTTATTCGTGCGACTTTCGGCAACATGGCAATGGATGATGAAGAAATTGTCGCATTGATTGCTGGCGGTCATACCTTAGGTAAAACTCACGGTGCTGGCTCTGCTGACCATGTTCAGGCTGATCCTGAAGGAGCACCAATTGAACAAATGGGCTTTGGCTGGTCAAATAGCTTTGGCACAGGTGTTGGTAAAGACGCGATCACTTCTGGCTTAGAAGTTATTTGGTCGCAAACTCCAACACAATGGAGCAATTACTTCTTTGAAAACCTATTCAAATACGAGTGGGTACAAGAACGTTCACCTGCTGGTGCAATTCAATGGGTAGCAGCAGATGCTGAAGCGATCATCCCAGATCCATTCGATCCATCAATTAAACGTAAGCCAACAATGCTCACTACAGATTTGACCTTACGTTTTGATCCTGAGTTTGAAAAGATCTCCCGTCGCTTTCATAACGACCCACAAGCTTTCGCCAATGCTTTTGCCCGTGCATGGTTTAAATTAACTCACCGCGATATGGGTCCCAAAGCACGTTATTTAGGTCCAGAAATTCCTGCAGAGGACTTAATTTGGCAAGATCCATTACCGACTGCCAGCGCTATACCATCTCCTGCTAGCATTGCTGATGCTAAAGCAAAAATTGTTGCGCTGGGACTATCTGCTGGAGAGTTGGTTTCTCTTGGTTGGGCTTCAGCCTCAACTTTCCGTGGTGGAGACAAACGCGGTGGTGCAAACGGCGCCCGCATTGCTTTATCGCCACAACGTGATTGGGAAGTAAACCAAAAAGCGGTTGAGACTTTAACTAAAATTGAAGAGATCAAAGCATCAACTCAATTGTCATTGGCTGATTTAATTGTTCTCGCAGGTAACGTTGGTGTAGAGCAAGCTGCTCAAGCGGCAGGTTTCAATATTAGCATTCCATTTGCCTCTGGTCGTGTTGATGCTTTACAAAGTCAAACTGATGTCGAATCTTTCCAATTACTCCTCGGCCTTGCTGATGGTTTTAGAAATTGGAAAAAAGAGGGAGTTAATGCAGCAACTGAAGCATTATTAATTGATAAAGCACAGCAACTAACTTTGACTGCACCAGAGTTAACTGCATTGGTTGGTGGGTTACGCGTACTAGGTACCAACTGGGATGGTTCACAACACGGCGTATTCACTCAGCAAGTTGGTATACTCAGCACAGACTTCTTCACGAACCTACTCGACATGTCTACGGTGTGGGCACCTGTTGACTCATCAAACGAAGTATTTGAAGGCAAAGACCGTAAAACAGGTGCAGTAAAATTTACTGCAACACGTAATGACTTAGTCTTTGGTTCAAACTCAATCTTGCGTGCCTTAGCAGAAGTTTATGCTCAGGCAGATGGTAAAGAAAAATTTGTTCAAGACTTTGTAGCTGCATGGACTAAAGTCATGAATCTTGACCGTTTTGACTTAGCTTAATTTAGGTCAAAATAATAAAAAGCCAGTTCAATTTGAACTGGCTTTTTAAATTTAAATATAAAATTATCTAGGAGTTACACAGTTAATTTATGCCCTTCACGAATGCAATAAAAAGGATTCGCAAGCTTTGACGAAGCTTTAATTGCTTGTCCAAGAGCATGTTCTGGATCTTCACGACCTTCATCAGTCAACTGGAAAGTCCGATAATGAATCGCAATAGAACGATGGGCCTGTAAATCAAAATGTGCATGTAACGCATCTTGTGGATTCATGTGCACATAGCTCATCAAGGCACGTGGCTCATAAGCACCTATGGGAAGCAAAGCAACACGTGGCGCCCCATAACGTGCATGTATTTGTTTGAAATGCCCTGCATAACCAGTGTCCCCTGCAAAGAAACAATGACCTGTTTTAGCAACAACCGAAAAGCCTCCCCAGAGTGCTTTATTTTGGTCACGTAGACCACGGCCCGATCCATGCTGTGCAGGTGTATAGATTATTCTTAATTCGTGATAGGGAATTTCTTGCCACCAATCCATCTCAATCACATGAAATTCTTTTGGTAGATAAAAACCATTTCCCAAACCCGTATAAATCGGCATTGCAAATTTTTTATGCAACCAATCGAGTGTAGCCAAATCCATATGGTCATAGTGATTATGGCTGAGTAAAACACCATGAATAGTCGGTAATTGCTCTAACGCAAAACCCGCAGGGCATACACGGCGTGGTCCACGCCCATGTAAAGGGCTTGCGTAATCACACCATACTGGGTCAGTAATAAAGTTATAAGGTCCGATCTGAATTAAAACTGTAGCATGCCCAACAAACCAAACTTGCCAATCATCCAAATCTGCATGGGGTCGATTTTGAGGTAAAGCCACAGCTGTATTTATACGGGTTTCATATTCACTTTGAATATCAACATTCCATGTATAAGACTCACGAGTGGCTAACCAACGTAATAGCTCTTTTGAGCCTCTAGCCGGTAATTTAGGTTGCTGGTTATAAAAACGTGTATCTGATTCACGCCCTGACTCTGGATGATAAAAAGGAGGTTTTATCCATGTATGCGTCCAACAGGACTGAGTCGGCAATTGATATGTTAATGTCGGCTTGTCTTTCATGGGCTTTTCTATGCTTTAGCATCGGCAGAATGGATGTGTTCAGGTTTCTATCTTAACAATTAAAACAAATTAAGCTATGGCACTTACACTTATTTATCATATAAATATCCCTTTTATTGTGGTCACAGCCAACATAAGTTGAATTAGCTTGCCATAAAAAATGCATAGATGTGTTGAGTTTATGCATCGATAATTACCATTCTTATTAAGAGCACTTGTATAACATAACAATAAGTAAGCTACCGAAAGTAGTCATAGAACTACGGTGCTCCACTACCCTAGTCCTAATTTTTTCAGCCTAAAAAGTCTTCAACATATAGAGAAAAAATATTTAGTAACAATTCCAAATTAATAGTTCTGAGAAAAGTACATTTATAAATTTATTTTATTACTCCCCACTTTTGCATAATATGAGAATCAATCATATTAATATTTAAAACATTTAAATATTTCTTTGATTAAGTAAAGATAATGCATTTAACATCTAACAATTAATATATTTTATGAATTATTAAAACCCAGCTCCCCATATTAAATCCTTAATGAAAATTTAAATTCCATTTATTTTATAAATACCTAAAGTATCTTCACGCTATATCCCTTTATGCTTTATACTTCACATAAATCATAGTAAGACATTTTTTGGATTAGTCTTATGGAACTACGCCACCTCCGATATTTCATTACCGTTGCTGAAGAATTAAATTTTAGTAAAGCCGCTCTTAAACTTTTTACCGCACAACCCTCCCTTAGCCAACAGATTAAAGATTTAGAAGAAGATGTTGGTGTACGACTTTTAAATCGTACTAAACGTAAAGTTGAATTAACCGAAGAAGGCGTAGTATTTTTAGAACATGCTCGCCTAACCCTTGCTCAGGCTGAAAAAGCAGTTGCCATGGCAAGACAGGTTTCTAAGGCTAAACAGCAACTGTTGCGTATCGGTTTTGTCCCCATTGCAGAAATGAAAATTTTCCCTTACGTTCTCCCTAATCTGCGATTACAACACCCCGATCTCATCATTGAATTATCTAACCTAAACAATACTGAACAACTTAAAGCCTTAAAAAAAGGTGAGTTGGACATTACCTTTACCCGAGAAAATACAGATAGTGATGATATCCAAAGCCAATTTGTTTTGACTGAACCCCTGATTTTTTTACTTCCTAAAAATCACCCACTTACTCAATATGACCGAATTCCTGTCCATGCCTTACAAGGCGTTGATTTTATTATTCCTGCTGCCGAGCAGTCACAAACACTACATAACACTATTCTAGACTTTGCCAAAACTCACAATATTAACCTCAATATTGTTCAAAAAGCAGATAGCATGTTGTTTAATATTAACTCTCTTGGTTCTGGATTAGGTTGTACTATTTTACCTGCCTACGTTGCACCTTTAGGAATCAAAAATACGGTAGTCCGCCCGCTTGATATCGAGCTACCAACACTGGATTTATTCGTAAATTACCGTAAAAACTCACAGTCTTTAGGCGTCCAAAAGTTCATTGATCAACTCACTAAAGTATTTCATCTAGATAAAAACTTAACTCACACCTAATCAGAAAAGCTATATTTTATTTTTAAGTAGATGATTAATAAGAACACCTTTATAAAAAGTATAAGTAAATATTATTTTTATTTATTTTATACTTTTTATAAACATTTTAGCCCCTGCTTTTGTTCTATTTTATCTACTCGGCAAAGTAAATATCTCTTAAATACAATTGAAAATCTTGGAATAAAATCTATATAAAACTGGATATTATTTTCACCATTTAATAAAAAATAATATATTTACCATGTAGTAAAAGGAGATTAGGAAAATGGTTGCAGTATTTCAACATCTTGGACGTAGTGTACGAAACCGCCCTCACTTCTTTATTGCTTTATTCATTGGATTTATCACAGCAATGATTCTGACGTGGTTAACTTCATGGCAATGGTCAACGATTTTATTAGTCAGCTGGAATGCTTCTGTTAGCGTATATCTATTATATATTTTGCAACTTATGAAAAGTTGCGATCATTCAAAAATGCAACAGCAAGCCAAAAAACAAGATGAAAGCAAATGGGTCATTATGCTGATTGTTTTATTGGCCTTAGCCATGTGTTTAGTGGCTATTCTAATCCAACTCTCACAGCTTCCTTCTGAGAGTTCTGCAAAGCTAGGGCATGTAGCTTTAGCTTTATTAACAATTGTTTCTGCATGGCTATTTATGCATAGCGTTTTTGCCCTACATTACGCACATGATTTCTATATGGCTTTGTCTAGAAATGAAGAAAATGGCGGTTTAGATTTTCCCGGAACAGAACATCCAACTTATCCCGACTTTTTATACTTTAGTTATATTATTGGTACCTCTGCTCAAACTGCCGATGTTTCGATTACCACCAAACATATGCGGCTTTTAAATTTATTTCACGCCGTGTTGTCATTTGGTTTTAACACCACAATTTTAGCAATTTGTATTAACGTTGCTGCTGGCTTTCTTACCAACTAACTTCTTATTTATAAAAACAAAAAGTCATCCGTTTGGATGACTTTTTACTTAAAAGCTTAGCTGGAGAAAACCGCACCTAACGCTTGCAAACTTTCACGCTGCTTAATTGCTTCAACATAGCGTGTAATGGCTGGATGTGATTCAATCACACCCATTTTCAATTGCCATAAAAGCATTGCTCCAACACTTACATCTGCTGCGGTAAATTGTTCGCCACACACATACGGATTTGCTTCACTCAAGCCTTGCACTAAAGCTTGGTAAGCATCGTTATAATCACCATAGCCCACAAACATTTTTTGCTCAGGGGATACCTCTATTCCAAGGGCTTTATCAACACCTGCAGCTTCCCATGGACCTGCCATCACAAATAACCAGCGATAGTACAAACCACGTTTAGGATCATCTAATGCCGGAGCCAGCCCCTTGTCGAAAAATTTATCAGCCAGATAAGCACAGATCGCGCCTAGCTCATAAATCACGACATCGCCATCCACCAATACTGGCACTTTTCCAAAAGGGTTAATTTTTAAATATTCTGGTGATTTCATTTCGGTCTTGTATGCAACTTCAATACGTTCACACTCAACACCTAATTCGGCTAAAAGCCAGTCGATCACAACACCACGCGACTCTTTGTTAGTATAAAGTTTAAGGCTCATTTTTATGGCTCCTTGTTTATCGTGGGTCCTAGTCTACAAAACCTCTTTGTCAGTTTTTGTCAGTAGTCTGCGATTCTTGTGCCCACCACTGCTGAAATAGTTGTTGCTTAAATGATGGGTATAATTCTTGGCTTAAACTCAGCTGTTGAATACGATCGAGTCGAAAATGTCGAAAATCCTGCCTGAGTTCACACCATGCAGCCAATACAATTTTGTCATTAAAATATCCCAAGGCAAAAGGCCACAAGGTTCGAACACTACTTCGTTGCTGCTCATCATGATAATGCATCGAAATTTTGACTTGCTGCCGAATAGCTAAACGCACCTGTTCAACTCGATTTTCATCTACAGGCAGCCATGTATTAAACGCTCTTAAAGTCGTTTGCTGTAATAAATATTGCCGATGTTCAGGTAAAACAGAATTCAATTTAGCTAATACTGCTGTAGATGCCGATTGTAATGATTGATCTGGCACACTCTTCAACCAATACAATGCTAAAAAAATAGCTTCAACTTCATTTTCATTGAGCGTCATTGGTGGTAGTACAATATCTTCTTTAAGCTGAAAACCGATACCTGCCGATGCCTCAATTTCTACACCCTGCTCACGTAAACTATCAATATCCCGATAGATACTTCGCACACTAATTCCCATACGCTCAGCGAGAACTTGCGCAGTGACTGGGTAACGGGCTTCACGGAGTTGTTGCAAAAGATTTAATAGGCGAATAGAACGGCTCATATCTCTCTTCTTATTGTTTTATTTAACTTTAATTCAGGGGGAATCAATTCCCCCTTTTTGTATTATTCTAAATTAAGCCACATCTATTGTAGGTAACTGAGCATAACCTTTTAAAAAGTTATGAAGTTCCTGAACATCCTTGGCAATCGTTAAAGGCTGGAATTGTTGCAGCACTTCAATCGAATGAACTCCATAACCAACACCAATTCGTGGCATGTTTAAACGCTGGGCCATCTCAAGGTCATAGCTACTATCACCAATCATGACCGCACGTTCAACACTCACCCCAGTGACTGTTAAGATTTCTTGCAACATAAGTGGATCTGGTTTTGATCGGGTTTCATTGGCTGCTCGAGTCACATCAAAAAGATGAGTACTTTGTGTTTTTGCGATTACACGATCTAACCCACGACGGTTTTTACCCGTTGCGACTGCAAGTTTTAAACCTTGAGCTTTTAAGTCATGTAAGAGTTCAGCAACACCATCGAACCATGCATCATTTGTAGAGTTCGCAATATAGTGATCGCCATACGCTTTTAAAATTGAATCATGCAACTCAGGTGCTTCTGGGAATAAGGTTTGCATGACTTCAGGCAAGCCTAAACCAATAATACTTTTTGCTGCTTCATCGGTTAAAGACAATTCATGCTGCTCTGCGGCATGTTGTAAGCTCGCAACAATCTGTCCAACAGAATTATATAAAGTCCCATCCCAGTCAAAAATAACTAATTCGGTTTTTAGACTCATTTTGCCACTCTCAAAGCCTTTAATAACTGGGTCATATCTTCTGGTAACGGTGCTTCAATCGGTGGATAACCTGGAATGTCTAAACGCATCGCATGTAAGCATAGACGACGTGCTTCAGGGCCAGTGTACGCAGTAGTGTGCCCATATTTATCATCGCCAATCAACGGGTGTCCAATGCTTAAACCATGCACACGGATCTGATGAGTACGACCTGACAAAGGTGACGCATGGATTAATGTTGCATTTTTAAAGCGCTCTGCTACAACCCATTCAGTTTTACTTGGTTTGCCATCTTTAGTCACACGTACACGACGCTCGCCATTTGCCAGTTCATATCGCAATAAAGGCGCATCAATCAGTTGTTTATCTAGGCTCACTTGACCTTTAACAATCGCAGCATAGGTCTTACGAATTTTGTGCTCACGCAACATATCTTGTAGTAGTTTTAAAGTGCTACGTTTTTTACTAATCATGACCAGACCTGAAGTATCACGGTCAATACGATGAATAAGTTCTAAATATTTTTTGCCAGTCGCTGCGCGTAATGCCTCAATCAAACCATATGCCATACCACTGCCACCATGGACAGCAATACCTGAAGGCTTATTAACAACTAATAGACCTTCATCTTCATAGACGATACGGCTTAATAAGCTTTGTGCTACATTGTCACTAACAGGAGCGGTTGTTTCATCTTTTTGTTCATAACGAATTGGAGCAACACGAATCTGATCGCCAATCTCAAGTTTAGTCTCAGCTTTAACACGTTTTTTATTTACTCGAACCTGACTTTCACGAATCAAACGATAAATACGACTTTTAGGTACACCTTTTAAACGCGAGAACAGGAAATTATCAATTCGCTGTCCTGCTTGATGTTCATCCACCTCAAACCAAGTGACACTTTGCCATTGCTGTGTAGAATTCATACTAATATTTAAACCTGAAATTTTGCTAAATTTGATTAATAAATGACCGTTTAGCTTAGTTTTTTCACAAGAAATCTAAGCTTAGCCCATAGGCAGATGCTGCAAGGTTTGATATAGTCAGCGCACGGATACCGCCGTAAGTGAACATCTAATAGGGAATTTCCCTGATTGAAACCTCAATCAAAATGATGCTTTCACCATCAGCTCGGATAGGTCCTAAAGAATTATGCCGACGCCGAAGGCTTATTATATCGGCAAAATGACAAACTGTTGCGTTTAATTCAGTTTGTTCAAAAAAATATGTTACCAACTCTAGTTGGTTATGGAACGTAAACTGATACACATCAGACAAATCGCTCCTTAATGTTGCCTTCAGGCTAAAGCGTTGATGCATTGGAACTGCCGAAAGCACCGATACGATGAACATTCCGTATCAAACTTCTAAAAAGAAGTCACTTCGCGCACAATGACAGTGAAAGTCATTAACCAATGTACCGCTCACCCGCCAGTGAAGCACTAAGGAAGTCCGATTTAAAGGTTGAAGCAGTATTGCCTACATCACAGACGAGAATCGAAGTTCAGGCTAAATGTAGCCGGTAACAGATGACTCAGACCACAAATATTTTGAGATCTGGGAAATGATCCGTCATGTTCGATGTTCGTTCAGAACCTTTAAGTTTGTGCGATATGTTTGTGTGGGTCACTATTAGGTGTCACACCCATGAAACGTATGTTGATTAATGCAACTCACGCAGAAGAAGTCCGCGTTGCACTTATCACTGGTAATCGTCTTTACGATTTTGATTTAGAAAATCGTACCCGAGAACAGAAAAAATCCAATATCTATAAAGGCCATGTCACCCGCGTAGAACCTTCTTTAGAAGCTGTGTTTGTTGAATATGGCGCAGGTCGTCAAGGCTTCTTGTCTATGCGTGAAATTGCGAACAGCTATTTCCAAGCAGACCCGCGACAAACTTCAAACATTCGTGAACTCATCACTGAAGGTACTGAATTACTTGTTCAGGTTGAAAAAGAAGAACGTGGTAACAAAGGCGCTGCCCTTTCTACATTCATTTCACTTGCAGGACGTTATTTGGTTCTTATGCCAAACAACCCGAAAGGCGGTGGTATTAGCCGTCAAATTTCAGGTTCTGTACGTGAAGAATTAAAAGAAATTTTAGCTTCTTTAAATTTACCTCGCGGCATGAGTGTTATTGTGCGTACCGCAGGTATTGGCCGTACTCAAGAAGAATTACAGTTAGATTTACAGCATTTGCTTGACCTTTGGGCACAAATCCAAGGCACAGCAAGTTCTGGCCCGTCTCCAATGCTTGTTCACCAAGAAGCTGGTGTAGTAACTCGCGCTATCCGCGATTACTTACGTGATGACGTTGCAGAAATTTTAATTGATAGCGAACAAGCCTATAACGAAGCTTATAACTTTGTTAAAGCAGTAATGCCTCGTCAATTAGACAAACTTAAAACTTATACTTTAAACGAGCCATTGTTTGCTCATTTTGGTATTGAAAGCCAAATTCAAACTGCTTACGAGCGTGAAGTAAAACTTCCTTCTGGTGGTTCAATCGTAATTGACCAGACCGAAGCTTTAGTTTCAATCGACATTAACTCTGCGAAATCGACTCGTGGACATGACGTTGAAGAAACTGCGCTTAATACAAATTTAGAAGCAGCAGAAGAAATTGCTCGCCAACTTCGTCTTCGTGACATTGGCGGTTTAGTTGTGATCGACTTTATTGACATGACTAAAGAACGCAACCAACGCATGGTTGAAGCAAAACTTCGTGAAGCAACACAAAGCGACCGTGCGCGCATCCAGTTTGGCCAATTATCTCGTTTTGGCTTAATGGAAATGAGCCGTCAACGCTTACGTCCATCACTTGAAGAAGCAACTGGATATGTTTGCCCACGCTGTCATGGCACAGGTATGGTCCGTGACTTACGCTCACTTTCGCTTTCAATTATGCGTAAAGTAGAAGAAATTGCACTTCGTGAACGTCATGGTGAAGTACAAGTAGAAGTTCCTGTTGAAATTGCAGCGTTCTTACTCAATGAAAAACGCCATAGCCTTGTTTATTTAGAACAAACTTCTAGTGTTCGTGTGACTATTTTACCTCACCCACACTTAGAAACACCTCATTATGAAATTCAGTACAATCCAGATGGATTTGCACCATCTAGCTATGAACGTACTGAAGCAACTCGTTCAAGTGAGAAAGAGTTAGGTTATGAATCTTCTGAATGGCATTTAGAAGAAGCAGATCATGGCCATGCTCATGCAGCTCCTGCTGCAAATAACACAGCCGGTCAAAAGAAAGTAAATCAACCAGCTCAACCTTCTGCTGCTCAACCAAGCACTCAAAAAGCAGCGAGCCCTTGTGCATGGTTAGAGAACCTTTTTGTTCAAAAACAAGCTAAAACTGTTGACCAATCTCGTTCGGCACAGAACGCTGCTGCGTCAATTGAACAAATGGTGAATACTGGCGCTGTAAGCCGTGGCCAGTTTGGACAAGTCGTAGTACCAGCAGTTGCTGAAGTTGTTTCGGCGCCATCTAACAATGCTTATATTTCGCAATCTCCTGCTAAACAGGAAGTTCGTGAGAATGTTGAAAAAGACGAGAAAGTACAACAACGTCCAAACAACAAAAAACGTAAGCACAAAGAGCAACGTGAACAACATCACCATACTCAAGAGCCACAACAACAGCAGCAACAACCACAACAGGTTCATGAAGAAGTTGTACAGTTATCACGTCAAGAACAACGTGAGTTAAAACGTCAACAAAAACGTCCGCACCCTGATCAGCCACATCCACAACATCAAAATGATGGACAACAAACTGAAAATGCCGTGCCGCGTCGTGACCGTAATAATCAACAACGTCCGAACCGTCCAAATCGCCACCGCGATCCAAGCGTATTAAATGAAAATCAAAATGCGCCGGCACCAATAGTTGTTGATGAGAAACAAATTAAGGTTGATTTGATTGATGCACCAAAGCACGAAGTCATGAATACAGCCTTAGTGATCAATGTTGATCAGGCACAAAGCGAAATTATCGCTTTAACTCCTGAGCAGCCTGTTAAACGTACTGAAACAGCACCTGTTGTTGAAGTCGTTCAAGAGCCAGCTCCAGCACCTGTTGCTGTTGTAGAAGAGACAGTAACTGCTGAAGCAGAAGAAATTACTCCTCCTCCAGCACACAACAAAAATCAACCGCAAATTCAACGTGCGAGTAATGATCCTCGTATGCGTCGCCGTGAACAACGCAACGCAAAACGTGCCAAAGCTGCGGTACCGTCTATTGCCCCATCGCAAATTCCAACTTTGGCGCAATACACAATTGGTAGCTTGATTCGTCATGTTTATGGTGAAGACTGCACAGTATTGATTGAACAGTTTGGTTTAGTTCCAACGTTTAATCGTGCATTGCTAAAATTTGCAGAACAGTACGCAAGTACTCTAGTAACAGAAGTCGCGTCTGATGCTGAAGACAAGAAGCCTGTTACTCGTGATGCAGAGCTTCCAAGCAACAAACCGTCACAAGAAGCAGAGCCTGCGCCTGTACTTGCATTGACGCCACAAAAAGAGTCGACACCACGTGTTGCTAATGATCCACGTGAACGTCGTCGTTTAGCAAAACTTGCTGCTGAACAAGCTTTTGAGCAAGTTAAACAACAACACTCTGCACCAGAAGAAGCTGCTCCTGTAGCTCCGGTTGTTGAAGAAACTGTTGTTGCTCCTGTTGCTGAAACGCAAGCACCTGTTGAGTCAAAACAACAACCGCTTGAGCTTGATCAGGTGGCTGAAGTAGCGCAAAGTGAAACAAACGCAGAAGAAGCACCAGCTGTAACTGTGGTTGAAGCTCCGGCTGTGAAACAACCGAGAGCAAAAGCCAAAGCAGCCACTGAACAAGCTGTAGCACCAGTAGAAGCTAATGCAGAGGTTGAATCAGAAGATTCTAAGGCAGATCTGGACAAACCAAATCGCCCTCCTCGTCGTCCTCGTGGTCGTCCACCAAAGAAAGCAAATCCTGTAGCTGAGTAAATCATTTGCTCAATTGCAGCTAATTTAAACAAACCTAGTCATTTCGATGACTAGGTTTTTTTTGTTATTTTTAACCAATTAGGTTGATTGCACTAGAAGAAAAGTTTTAAAAGCATGGTGAACCATGAAAAATACTGTACTTTTGCCAACGCAACCTTTTTTGGATTGATCGAAAAATAAATAGGATTGATATGAGCCAGACAACACAGACCGATATCATTACGCTTGGTGATGTTGCAACAAGACTTCCTAGCTTCATCCCCAAAGTACCCCATATCCTGAATGGTCTTAAACAGGCTTACTTAAGAACAGCAAATACACCAACGGGATTAGGTGTAGCTTTTGAAAAAGCTGTTAAGCGAAATCCGCAAGGTATTGCATTATTATTTGAAGATCAAAGTTATTCTTATGAAGCTTTAAATGAATGGGCTAACCAGATTTCTCACTATTATCTATCTCTCGAGGCGCGTAAAGGTGACGTGATTGCCGTAATGGTTGAGAACCGTTCTGAGCTTATTGCCACGATTGTAGGTTTAGCTAAAATCGGAGTAACTATTGCGCTGGTTAACACTTCACAAGTCGGTAAAGTACTCTCTCATAGCATTAACCTTGTAAAGCCAATTGCTTTAATTGCTGGGGAAGAAGTTCGAACTGCAATTGATGAAATCCGTCAGGACCTAAATGTTCCTAAAGATCGTTTCCATTGGTTTGCAGATCAAGCTACACGTCAAGATCAGGGAACAGCGCCTCAAGGTTATGCCAATCTTGCAAAAGAAATTGATCAGTTTCCAAAATTTAATCCATCAACCACAAATTCTGTTCATGGAAATGATGGTCTATTTTATATTTACACATCTGGCACAACAGGTTTACCAAAAGCTGTTGTTTTCAAACATAGTCGCTGGACGCTGGCATATGGCACCTATGGGCACATTTTGAACCTTGGTCCAGATGATGTGATGTATGTAACCTTACCGCTTTACCATGCAACAGGTGTGGTTGTGTGTTGGTGTGGGGTGATTGCAGGAAGTTCTACCCTTGCAATTCGACGTAAATATTCAACCAGTGCGTTCTGGAAAGATGTTCAGAAATTTAATGCCTCTGCAATTGGATATGTTGGAGAGCTTTGCCGCTATTTAATGGATGCCCCTACTACAGAAATTGACCGTGCCCACCGCGTAACCAAAATGATCGGCAATGGCATGCGTCCAAATATCTGGGATAAATTCAAACAACGCTTTGGTGTCCAAGAAGTTCTTGAGCTTTATGCATCAAGTGAGGGTAATGTCGGGTTTAGTAATATTTTTAACTTTGACAACACAGTCGGCTTCTCTCCTATGCCATACGCGGTCATTCAGTTTGATAAAGAAAAGAATGAGCCTGTACGCGATAAAAATGGCTGGTGTAAAAAAGTTAAAGCAGGTGAAGTGGGTTTGCTTGTAGGCAAAATTACCAGTCGCTTTCCTTTCGATGGTTATACCGATCCTGAAAAGAATAAATCTGTGATTATGCAAGATATCTTTAAAAAAGGTGATTCATATTTTAATACAGGTGATCTTGTCCGTAACATTGGTTTCCGTCATGCTCAATTTGTTGACCGCTTAGGAGATACCTTCCGCTGGAAAGGCGAAAATGTATCTACGACTGAAGTTGAGAACATGGTTTGTGAATACGACAAGATCGCTGAAGCAGTGGTCTATGGTGTAGAAATTCCAAATACCAATGGTCGTGCTGGTATGGCAGCAATCACACTTGCTGATGGTGCTGAGTTAAATGAGTCTGATTTAACAGAAATGGTAACGATATTTAAAAAATGCCTACCGGCTTACGCAGTACCCGTGTTTTTACGTGTGCAGGCTAAAGTTGAAACAACAGGTACTTTTAAATATCAAAAGAATAAATTGAAGGAAGATTCGTTTAATCCAGGCAAAACTTCTGAACGTTTACTCGCTTTATTACCTGGTGCGAACAGTTATTGTGACGTCACAACTGAAATTTTTGACAACATTCAGGCATATAAATACCGTTTTTAGTTCATTTTTTAGCTAAACAAGAGGAAATCGTGCTTTTTATAGGCAATCATGCAAATGTTTTTGATTTACCTCTTGTGTTAGTTGAATAACTTGCTAAAATACGCGACATCAAAACGATACGGGTCGTTAGCTCAGTTGGTAGAGCAGCGGACTTTTAATCCGTTGGTCCCGCGTTCGAGTCGCGGACGACCCACCACTTATCTGTTTTGACCTATTTGGGTCGTTAGCTCAGCTGGTAGAGCAGCGGACTTTTAATCCGTTGGTCCCGCGTTCGAATCGCGGACGACCCACCAAATTCTAAAAAGCCTCTCACTGCGAGAGGCTTTTTTTATTGTTATCTTATTTTAATTTCATGACTAAAAGATGACGATACATTTCTTATATAAAACCTCTTTAACCCATTCCATAAAAATTTCTAACCGTTTAGGAATATAACTTCGGTTCGGATATAAAATATTAAGTGGCAAAGATTGAGCAGTATATGCACTTAGCACTTCAACTAGAGTTCCTTGCTCAATTTTATCCTGAACATCATAGTAAGGTAGTTGAATAATTCCTAAACCGGCACAAGCTGCTGCAATATAAGCTTCTGTATTATTTACACTCAACGCACTGTCCATCATCACTGTTCGATCTTGATATAAAAATACACCCTGTTTTTCCCCTACCGCTCCTGCGTAGTTAATGAGTTTGTGTTGAGATAGATCTTCTAATTGTTCAGGAATACCATAATGTTCCAGATAATCGGGACTTGCACAGTTCACCATAATCAAGTTGCCAACGAATTTCGCGATCAAACTACTATTGTCTAGCTGCCCCACCCGAACAACACAATCAATCCCTTTCTCGATCAAGTCAGTGATGTCATCAGAGCTATTCAGTTGTAAATGGATATCTGGATAGCGGCTATAAAAATCGGGAAGTTCTGGAATAATGACTTGATGCACTATTCGGCTGGGCATTGAAACTTTTAGTGTGCCACGGTAATGCTGCTTTTGCGCCTGTATAAGTTGTTCTAATTGCTCATAATCAAATAATAGATTTTGACATTCGGGCAATATCCTTTGCCCATCTTGCGTAAGACTTACCTTACGGGTGGTGCGATGAAATAGCCGAACACCATAGTGAGTTTCCAACTGTTGAATAGCACTGGTCACTGTCGAGCGAGGTAAATCGAGCTGATTTGCCACTTCACTAAAGCTTTGTCGTTTAGCGACTTCCGTAAAAATAAAAAACTGCTGCAACCGATCCATTTAATTGTTCGTATTTTCTGAATAGTTAAACCAAACTAGCATAATTGATCAAAAATTACCGCCAATCTAGACTAAAAACACATTAGAACAAGTCATCATAGGAACAATCATCATGGCAACTCATACTCTTAAAGATAAAATTGTACTGATTACAGGCGGTGCAAAAAACTTAGGTGGACTCATTAGCCGTAAATTTGCAGAACAAGGTGCAAAAATCGCAATTCACTACAATAGTTCGGAAACTCAAGCTGATGCAGAGCAGACGCTCGCAGATGTAACAGCTTTAGGCGTAGATGCCGTTTTAATTCAGGCAGACTTAACGCATATTGATAATATCGAAAAGCTCTTCTTAGACACCAAACAGCATTTTGGTGGAATTGATATTGCTATTAATACGGTTGGTAAGGTTTTGAAAAAATCCTTCTTGGAAACCACAGAACAAGAGTTTGATAGTATGAGCGATATCAACTCAAAAATTGCCTATTTCTTTATTCAGTCGGCTGGTCGGCATTTAAATGACGGCGGAAAAATCTGCTCAATCGTTACTTCGCTTCTTGCAGCTTACACTGGGTTGTACTCAACCTATGAAGGCTTAAAAGCGCCTGTTGAGCATTACACCCGCGCTGCATCAAAAGAATTTGGAGACCGTCAGATTTCTGTGACTGCTGTTGCACCTGGACCTATGGATACACCGTTCTTTTATGGTCAGGAATCTACCGAAGCAGTGGCTTATCATAAATCAGCTTCAGCTTTAGGCGGGCTTACTAAAATTGAAGATATTGAGCCATTAGTTCGCTTTTTAGTGACCGACGGTTGGTGGATTACTGGTCAAACTATTTTTGCAAATGGTGGTTATACCACTCGCTAAAATAAAAAAAGCCGCATCTGATGATGCGGCTTTTACTTTGCTTCATTATAAAAACTCTTCAAGCACCGAATTTAAGAAAATATGGCCTTGCTCTGTACAAGCTAAACGGGAAACATCATCTACCAGTAGTTTTCTAGCTCGTAGCGACGTTAGCACATCATTTAGGCCATCCAAGCTTAAACCTGTACGCTGTTCATATAACTCAGCTTTGACACCATCATTTAAACGCAAAGCATTCATCATAAACTCGAATGGTAGCTCTTCTGCCTCAATCTTTTTCATTTGCAAATGTTCAGCTGGAACCTTGGCTAAATAGTCTTTCGGCAAACGAGTTTTTTGGAAACGATAGACTCCATCTGGTCGTGTAACTTTGCCATGTGCACCTGCACCAATCGCAAGATAATCGCCAAATTCCCAATAATTTAAGTTGTGTGTTGAAGGCAACTCTTTACGCCATGCCGAAACTTCATAGTTTATAAAACCATTTGCCTTAAGATATGCCTCACCCTGCTCTTGAATGTCTTCTAGCATTTCATCCTGCGGTAGAACAGGTTGGGTACGAAAGAAAACAGTATTAGGTTCAATGGTGAGTTGATACCAACTAATATGAGTTGCGCCACTTTCTACAGCAAGCTTGAGATCATAGAGCGCTTGTTCTAGTGTTTGCTCAGGCAAACCATGCATTAAGTCGACATTAACTCGCTTAAAGCCAGCTTGCTTTGCTTGTTGAATCGCTTCAATTGCATTATTTGCAGAATGAATACGTCCAAGCTTTTGCAAATGATCAGTATCAAAGCTCTGAACACCTATCGATAAGCGGTTAATGCCTGCCTCTAAATACCCTGCAAATGGGTCATGCTCTACCGTTCCCGGATTTGCCTCTAAGGTAATTTCGCAGCCATCTTCAAACTTAAGCAATGACTTAAGTTCTGCAAATAACAATACATAGCCCTGTGCCGAAATCAGTGAAGGAGTCCCTCCACCAATAAACACACTATGAATTGGACGTCCCTGTGCCATCTCGAGTTGAGTTTCAAAGTCAGCTACCAACGCTTTTAAATAGGTTTGCTCGAGTTCTGAAGAAAGTGCTCCATCTGGTACGGCATGCGAGTTGAAGTCACAATATGGACATTTACGCACACACCAAGGCATGTGGATATATAAAGATAAAGGGATAGAAGCAGGGTTTAATACAGCCAAGGAACAGGTCCAATTTACACAATATTTCTATTTTAACATGACTGCATCAATGGGCTTATGAAAACATACCTTAATTGCTTTAGACTGTTTTTAAAGATACTTAAATACTGATAAAAATGATGAAATTTTCTAGCCAATTTTTCCTATTTTTGCCCTTAGCTCTGGGAATCGGCATTGCCATGGCTTTTCAAACTGCCATCAATACCCAACTCAGAGAACAGTTGCACACCCCTTTACAAGCAGCCCTCTTATCCTTTTTAGTAGGAACTATTGTTTTAGCAATCATGGTTTTCTTTCAAAGTGCCGAGAAGCCAACTTTAAGTGAAATATCAAATATTCCATGGATTCTATGGACTGGGGGATTCCTTGGGGTTTATGCAATTAGCATGAGCATTTATACTGCACCTAAACTTGGTTTTTTAACCTTTTCAGGTTTAGTCATTTTTGGGCAATTGCTCATTTCAATGTTGCTTGACCATTTTGGTTGGTTAGGTACAGAAAAGACACCTGTTACATGGCAACGGTTTCTTGGTGGAGTCATCATCTTTGTCGGTGTGCTACTCACTTTGCAGCGTTAGCTTCATTTTTATATTTATAAAGAGTACCTTTTGTGTCGAATGTCACATCTTTTCGGTCTGAACTAAAACAACTCTTCCACTTAATGCTACCGATTTTAATTACCCAGTTTGCTCAAGCAGGATTCGGGTTAATTGACACTATTATGGCTGGGCATTTATCTGCAACCGATTTAGCAGCAATTGCTGTAGGGGTCGGTTTATGGGTTCCAATCATGCTCCTGTTCAGCGGCATTATGATTGCAACTACACCCTTGGTAGCCGAAGCAAAAGGCGCAAGAAATACAGAGCAGATCCCTGTCGTTGTTCGTCAGTCATTATGGGTTGCCGTCATTTTAGGTGTACTGGCAATGCTCATTTTGCAGCTTATGCCGTTTTTCTTGCATGTGTTCGGTGTACCAGAGAGCTTACGACCTAAAGCAAGTCTATTCTTGCATGCAATTGGTTTGGGTATGCCAGCTGTGACCATGTACGCAGCACTACGTGGCTATTCAGAGGCATTAGGCCATCCACGCCCTGTCACAGCTATTAGCATGTTAGCTTTAGTTGTATTGATCCCTCTTAACATGATTTTTATGCATGGATTAGGACCAATACCTGCATTAGGTAGCGCGGGCTGTGGTTTTGCAACATCCATTTTACAGTGGCTAATGCTGATTACTTTAGCTGGCTATATTTATAAAGCCTCAGCTTATCGAAACACGTCTATTTTTGGCCGATTTGATAAAATTAATATGGCTTGGGTTAAAAGAATTTTACAGCTTGGTCTACCAATCGGTTTAGCTGTGTTCTTTGAGATTAGTATTTTTAGTACAGGTGCATTGGTCCTTAGCCCGCTTGGTGAAGTGTTTATTGCTGCACACCAAGTCGCAATTTCCGTTACCTCTGTGCTGTTTATGATTCCGCTTTCACTAGCCATTGCCTTAACCATCCGTGTCGGTACTTATTATGGTGAAAAGAACTGGGCTGCAATGTATCAGGTACAAAAGATTGGTCTGAGCACAGCAATCTTTTTTGCCATATTAACCATGACTTTTATTGCTCTAGGCCGTGAACAAATTATCTCGATTTATACTCAAGACTTAACCGTAGCTCCTGTTGCGATGTATTTACTCTGGTTTGCAATGGCATATCAGTTGATGGATGCGTTACAAGTAAGTGCCGCAGGCTGTTTAAGAGGTATGCAAGATACTCAAGCACCAATGTGGATTACGCTCATGGCATATTGGGTGATTGCTTTTCCTATTGGGCTTTATTTAGCTCGCTATACCCATTGGGGCGTAGCTGGTGTATGGCTAGGCTTAATTATTGGTTTAAGCATTGCCTGTGTCTTATTACTTTCGCGGTTGTACATCAACACCAAACGCTTAAGCCAAACCTAATAAAAAAGAGCCGATAAAATATCGGCTCTTTTACACTATGCAGATTTTGCCCGTGGGCTTGCTCCAATTTGCCAGACAAAAGGCAAATCAGTACGGTTCACTTCCCAATCACCAATCACTTTTTCTTTATAGATAAGAGGATTATGTGAAGACACTGTTCGCGCATTACGCCAGAAACGGTCGAGTTGCTTGACCTGACTACTTGCCGATGCGCCTAAAGCATTAAATAATTGGCTGGTTAAATCCAGTACCAAATTAGAAATCACCACCTGTCCTTGCGCCGATTCAAGCTCAGCATCTACATTAAACTGATGTTCTTTTACCTCTAACTCGCTAAAGTGACTTTCATAAGCCTTTTGTAATGCTTCTGCTGTTTTAATCGTAATTGCTAGACTCGCATAGGCTTGAGCAGAGGCTTTACCCACCACCTGTAAAACTTGTGGATCGTGGCGAACAAGGTCGCCATTACCATGACTAAAAATACGTTTCCGCTCCCGAATTTCTTGGCTAAAAGTTTCTACAGCTGCCTGCGCAATCCCGGTTAAGGTTGCAAGGTGTACGACCTGATAAAAAGCAGTCTGATATTTAAAACGCTGATCAAATGGAATGAGGTGCGAAGCTGGCAAATGAACCTGATGTACTTTTAAGGTGCCACTGCCCGTTGTCTTTTGACCAAAGCCATCCCAATCATCAATCACACTTACCCCTGTTTCATGGCGATAAATAGCAGCAATTACATGGCGGTCATTCACTTCATCATAAGCAAATAGGTCTATCCAGTCTGCAAAGATACTTCCAGTTGAATAATACTTTTCACCATTCACCACCAAGTTGCCCGAAGCATCTTTGGTTACTCGTGTAACGACGTCACCTATCTGTACATTTCCAACTTCGGTCCATGCGTTCCCGACCAAATCACCTTGTACAAAACGCTGAAACCAAACTTCCTGCGAATGCTCTTTATGGGCAACTAAACGGTCTTCAACAAAAGCGAAGTGTCCACGCAAAGCTTGCACAATATTCGAGTCTGCTTGTGCTAGCTCTGCTAAAAGCTGGAAAAGTTGCGGTAATGACACCCCATCTCCACCATACTTAACAGGTACACGTACCGCACCTAGTTTGAGTTCTTTTAACCACTGAATCGGTTCAAAAGGTAAGATTCGTTCTTTTTCTCGTTGAATTGCGCCTTGTGCAATTTTTTCAAAAACTGGACGAAATCTGCTTGCTACCTTTTCATAATCAGCGCCTACGGACAGTTCTTCTAATTCAATTTGAGTAATCGTCATCTTTATTCTCCTAATCTTATTTTTTCTTCAATTTAGCTCCATGCATGACGGGGCGGATGGATGCCATTGAGGTAATAATTACCGACAATGTGATATTTCCAGCGCACCGGATCATGCAAGGTATGGGTACGTGCATTACGCCAATGGCGATCCAGATTAAGCTCAGACAAAGTGGAGCGCGTTCCCGACAATTCAAAAAGCTTATTGGCAGCTAAAATCGCAACTTCAGTGGTGAGTACTTTTGCTTCGGCAACCAGTAAGGTGGCTTGGTTTACATGTTCTTCAGTCGTGTCGGCAATTGCTTGATCAATCGCATCTCCTGCCAAATCCAATACGGCTTCTGCTGCACGCAGTTTTATTTTTAAATCGCCAATGTTTGCAATTGTGTAAGGATCATCACTGGCTTTTTCTAGACCTGAATCAACCCATGCGCGGCTATGATTTTTGACATAGTGAATTGTTTCTTCAATTGCACCACGTGCAATACCTGCATCGACAGCAGCTTGAATAAATTGTGAAATTGCTCCCGCAGGTGTTGGTCGCTCGAAAGCCTGATAAATCGGAACTAAATATTCTTCACGTACTGGAACTTGATTAAGTTCAACAGTGCCACTGGCCGTAGTTCTTTGCCCGAAACCAGACCAGTCATTAATAATATTCACCCCTGACGTTTCCCGAGGGACTAGTGCTGCATAAGGCTGCCCCTGTTCATTCACCGCGACAATCGGAATCCAATGTGCAAGTAATGCGCCTGTTGCAAAGAACTTCTTGCCATTAATTTCATAACCGTGCTCGGTCTTTCTCAATGTTGTAGTGAGGTCAGCAACCGTTTTACTATGTTTTTCCGAAAAGGCATTTCCAAAACGAATACCTCTCAACACTAAATTAAAGAAAAACTGTTGTTGTTCTGGGCCTGCATCAAGACGTAAATGTTCAATAAAAGCCAAATGATTTTGAGGAAGCTGCGCAAGGGATGGATCAACACTCGCAATTGTTTTGATGACCTCAGCCAAAGTTCGATATTTGACTTGTGCACCACCAAACTGCTTAGGAACTGTAATGGCCCATAAGCCACTTTGTGAGAACTGTTGAATTTCATTTAAGGGTAAACGGCGCTCTCTGTCTCGCTCTGATGCCTCTTGTGCAAACTCTTGGGCAAGTTGTTTTGCAACCTCAATTGCCTCTTCATCAGAGCGAATAATATGCGCATCTTTCGACTGCTCAAATACAGATAAAGGAACCGCTTGAGATCGTCCATGGGCCGAATTTAAACTTGTCATCGCTTTTGTTATCTCTATATTTATTTAACCTGTCATTCACATTAGCACTAAAAAAATAGAGACTTTATAGATATTAAAGCTTTGTTTATGAAATGGATTTTCACAAGCTTTTCATATTTTTTACTATAAAAATAACATTTTGTTTTTCGAAAATTTTCTTACATGAGATAAACAATTTCGTATAGGCTTTTTAAGCTTTGTCACCTATGATCAAAACTAAGCAATATTATGTTGTAGTCAATGAGGTATCGAAGATATGGCAAAGAATGCAAGTTCACCAGGCAAACGTTTTATGAAACTTGCAGGAATGACCGCGAGCATTGCAACGAAAACCGTTTCTAACTCGATTCGAAACTTGACCGCAGATGAAGAGCAAAAGCTGGCTTCAAAAACCAAATTATTTCAGGATATTGGTTTGCAAATTGCCGACACCTTAGGAGAAATGAAAGGTGCCGTCATGAAAGTCGGGCAAATTGCTTCGCAATATAAAGATATCTTCCCACCCGAAGTCGCTAAAGCAATTTCAAAGTTACAACGCCAAGCCCCAGCCATGCCTTTTGCCGCGATTCAACAGCAAATTGAACGAGAGCTTGGGAAACCGCTTAATGTGGCTTTTAAATCTTTTGATAGTGAACCTTTTGCTGCTGCATCGATTGGGCAAGTTCACAAAGCTACTCTGCCTAGTGGCGAACAAGTCGTGGTTAAAGTGCAATATCCGGGTGTTGATGAAGCCTGTGAAAGTGACTTAAAACAAGTACGTTTAGCCCTTCGCTTAATGGGTGTACTTAAAATTGATAAAAAGTTGCAGGATCAGCTTTTTGCAGAAATTCAGGATAGCCTTTCAGCAGAACTCAATTATGAAATTGAAGCTCAAAATCTTGAGGTCTTTAAAACATTCCATAGTCAGTTAGATGACAAAATTATCATTCCCACTGTTTATAAAGATTACTCTTCAAGACGTATTTTGACCCTAAGCCTCGAACAAGGTGACAGCATTGAAACTGCAAGTTCTTGGCCGCTCGAAATTCGAAATACAATTGGAAACCGCCTAATACGTGCTTTAGGTCAGGAAATGTTCTTTTTAAAACGTTTTCACTGTGACCCTCACCCTGGAAATTTCGCTTTCCGCCAAGACGGCAGTGTAATTATTTATGACTATGGCAGTGTTAAAACACTTTCAAATGAAATCGTTCAGCACTTCAAGCGTTTGGTGAATGCAGCTCGCCATGAAAATATTGATCTGATTGAAACAGAGCTACTCGAACTACATTCCCTTGCTGAAAAAGGCAAGTTCCCAAGTGATCTGTATAAGCTATGGATTGAAGTGTTATTACGCCCGCTTAATACCACTTATGATTTTGCCGAGAACTCATCACATCATGATGGCATGTTGCTTGTGAAAAAATCTTTAAAGTATTGGGATGTCTTTAAACCTTCACCAGATACGCTGATGGTCAATAGAACAATTTCAGGACACTACTGGAACCTGATTCACTTAAAAGTACATGACAATCTCAGTGATTTATTTGAAGAACTGGTCCCGCCATCTAGCTAATTAAATTTTGAGTCAGTGTGACCTTTAGGGGGTACATTGACTTTTTAATTGTTATGTTATAACATTTCTTTAATCAAAAATAATTTAGGACAATCTCTCATGCGTAAAGATATTCATCCTGCTTATCAACAAGTGTTATTTCATGATACCAATGCAGATGTGTACTTCTTAATTGGCAGTACTCTCCAGACGAAACAAACTAAAGAATATCAAGGTCAAGTCTATCCTTATGTCACCCTTGATATTTCAAGTGCATCACACCCTTTCTATACAGGTGAAGTACGTCAAGCAAGTAACGAAGGCCGTGTTGCAAGCTTTAATAAACGTTTCGCTCGCTTTAATCGTAAGAGTTAATCTTACGTTAAGGTTTGATCAATACACTTAAATCATTGGAAGCCTAAGACTATCTCCTCCACTTAGGCTTCTTTTTTTATGTCCGTTTTTTCGATCTTTTTATGTTGTGTATAAAAGAGAACTTATCCACAACTTATTTAAAAACTATCCTTATTTTTTCCACAACTCGTCAATTTTTTGTATTCTCCAAGCTTTCAAAGCTTCTATTCGATGCTATGCTTAAACCCTCATTTGATAGGAAGTTTAAGATAATGGCACAAGAGTTACTTGCCCAATTACAAGCAGGCACAGCAAAATTTTCAGACGTTTTAGCTCATATTGAAGCACGCTACCAACATACTCCAACAGCTTTTCAAAATGGCGCACAGCATAACGCTGCTACTGAAAATCAAGGCAGTGCAAAAGTTTTCTCTTTTGCCAAATTACAAGGTTTAGACCAAGCACAAACTTTAAGTTTATTTGCAGAACACTATGCATCTGTATTAGCTACACCAGAGGGAACTGACCATCAAAATATTCGTCAATTTATGCAAAATGGTTGGGATGGTGTGAAGTTTGAAGGTCAGGCTTTAGCTGAAAAATAATAAGCTTTATTAGCTAATGCCTCAAATCATAGGATTGTCACAACAGAGTTTTTTCAGTTAGATTTTATACCTAGATTAGCCTTCGGCTCGACCTACTTTTCTTTTGGGAAAAGTAGGCAAAACCATTTTCATCAACAGAACCTGTTATCTGTTTGCACTTATCCAATATTTTGCAAAAACAATATATCTCTGATTTCAGTCAGGCTGTTGATGACTTTAACGCGTATCAAATCAAAGAATAAATCAGATAATTTTCTTTTTATAATTTAAATAATAATTAGTCATTTACTATCGTGACAAGCGGCAAGGATGCCGCTGTTTCGCTGCGCTATAAGGATGTAGCATCAGCGAAACAAAAGATTTTTGCTTACTTTTGATCTTTCAAAAGTAAGGTATGCCTATACAAATAGTGCTTGAGAATAACGTAAAACAGAGGCCGTGCCATATATATCGTGCCTTAAACATCTGAATAATCAGTTTCCAGCTACCCAATAATAAGTCGCTAACCCTAAACACGTAAAAATTAACGACCCAATTAAATGAATAGAAATCCCCAACATCGCCATTCCCAATTTACCACTTTGCAACAAAGTGACGATTTCAATCGAGAATGTTGAAAAAGTGGTTAAAGCACCACAAAAACCAGTAATCACAAAAAGTTTATAGTTTGGACTTAAGTCACTATGAGCAAAGTAGGCTATCGCAAAACCAATAATAAACCCACCCACTAAATTAACAGTGACGGTACCTAATGGAATTTGCGGATAGATCGGATTGAGTTTTAAGCCTAGAAACCAACGTAACCACGCCCCTAGAACGGAGCCTAAAGCAATTGAAATTAGAGAGTAATACATAGGACCACCCCTTTAGATAGACGCTAAAAGAGTAAAAAAGCATGAAGGTAAATGTGACATGGCGTACTCCAAAAATAAGCAAAGTACGCAATAACCTACGTACCCAGCGATATAAATACATGAGGGTAACGTAGGCATCATTAGCCAATACGGCGGTTTTTCAAGGGAAGAATGCCATCTCCCTATTTTGATTATATTAGTCCATCTAAAAGTTGATTGAAATATACTTTTTTAAATCATGGACGTTCAGCATACTGCGGCAAATCATCCAGAATACAATCCCACTCTGCTTTTGAAGCAGCAAAAAGATGTAATGTCGGTTTTTGATCTAATAGTGTATCCAGAGTACCAATTCTTAAACGATAGAGTTCAGGCTGTCCATCACGCGAGCTAATCAAAGGTGAACCACATTCACTACAGAACCAACGATACACACCTTCCACAGCAAATTTTTTGACTAATTCTTCGCCTTGGGTAATTTTAAAATCTGCACTTTTAATAGGAGCATTCGTGGCAAATGCTGTTCCATTGGCTTTTCGGCATCGTTGGCAGTGACACTGAATAATATCCCCGATATCGCCTTTAATTTCATAGCGAATACCTTGGCATAAACAACTTCCCTGATAGACTGGTGATGCTTGAGACATGTGATCGCAACTCCTATTATTATTGATCGCTCAAAAATAACACTTTTCACCTATCAAACATAGCGCCAAATGAAGCACTTATCGCTCCAAGAATGAACGCACACCCTCTCCCGCGGCTCGCCCTGTGGCAAAGCATGCTGTAAGCAAATAACCACCTGTAGGTGCATCCCAATCTAGCATTTCACCGCAGCAAAACACCCCTGATATTTCTTTGAGATTTAAACTTTCGGACAGTGCTTCTTGCTTAATGCCTCCCGCACAACTAATCGCTTCTTCAATGGGTCTAAAGCCCTCTAACTTGATTTGAAGTGCTTTGATTTGCTGAGCCATGGCATCTGGTTGGTTCCATAATGCTTTATCAACCACTTCTCTGATTAAGTTAATCTTGGCTGTGTCTAAGCCTGCTTTACGCCAGATATTAGTCAGAGATTGTTTCTTACCACCCTGTAATTTTTTAACTAATAGCGGCATTTCTACATCAGGCAATAAATCTAAAAATAGATTTAAGCTTTGCCCTTGTTTTTGCTGTTCTCGTAAGGCACGCCCGAGTTTATAAATAACCCCACTTTCTAAACCATAGTGAGTAATCACAATATCACCATGTGTAATTTGGCTAGGATCGACCCATGCATGGACGCGTTTTAAGGGTTCACCAAAACAACTTTCCATAAAAGTAGACCAAACATGCAAGACCCCTGCATTGCTTGGCTGGAAAGGCTCAATATTAGATTGATGAATCCATTGCTGCCATGCACCATCACTACCTAATTGTGACCACGACACAGCCCCACATGCCAATACCACAGCATCATATTGCTGGGTAAAAGTTTCAGTGTTTTGATTATTCTGATTTTGCAAAGTCACTGTTGTACCTTGCAAATCAATACAACGATGACGATAAAAGAATTTAACCTGCTGTTCTGCCAAGCGTTTTAGCCAAGCACGTAATAGAGGTGCAGCTTTCATTTCGACAGGAAAAATACGACCAGAGCTGCCCACATAAGACTCAATTCCAAGACTTTTCATCCAGTCTTGAATCCAGACGGCATCCCAATTTTCAATCCAAGGTTTTAGCCATTCTGAACGGTCGTAACGCTCAATAAACTGTGCTAATGGTTCAGCGTGTGAGATATTTAACCCTGTTTTACCCGCCATAAGAAACTTACGCGCAGCAGATGGTTTTTGTTCATATACATCAATATCATAAGCATATTGGGTTAATACTTCAGCAGCCATAAGACCTGCTGGGCCTGCCCCAATAATGGCAACCCGCTTATTCGCCATGTGTTTGCCCTTGCAGCGGCGCAAACTCATCAAAACGTGTGCTGTAGCCTTCAGGCTTGGTCATAATGAGTTGCTGACAAAGCTCGCCACGTTCCAAATACTTAATTTCAAAATGAGTACGTGCAGAGGTTTGGGCAATTTTTTCTTTTTGATAAGGCAGCTTCCACACATGAATTAACTGCTGTTCTGCTTCTTCAATATATTCAGGAATATTACTTGCCAATGTAATGGTTCCACCTGTTTGCAAGCGTGAGATTAAGAACTCAAAAAATGGCATATTCAACCAGCGCTGTGCCGGATTATGTGGTTCTGGGTTTGGATAGAGTATAAAGAAATGTTCAACTTGAGCAGGGTGTAAAGCGTGTACAACCCAAGGTAAAGCATCTGCATGTACAGGTACCAAATTATCTCTTGGTTCCAAACCATGCTGTTTTTGCATTGCCAAGAATTTTTCTCGGGTTCGTTCAATTGCATATAACGTATGCTGTGGCTGTTGGCCGCTAAAGAGCAAAGCATGTTTACCCTTGCCAGCACCAATTTCAACACAAATCGGTGTATTTTTAATTGGGGTAAAATCACGAGGCGCTTGCATACGTTGTGCTTGAAATTGACGAATCGGCATAATCACATCAAACTAAATAAAAATCGGCATAAGTCTAACAAGTCACCTGACTTTTGCCTAATCTATTTCTCTTCACTTTGAGGATATCGCTATATGCCACGTACATTTCCCTGCCCACGTTGTGGTGGACCAAGTGTTTGGGAAGGTAATGAGTTTCGTCCGTTTTGCTCAGAACGCTGTAAATTAATTGATTTAGGCGCTTGGGCAAACGATGAATATAAATTGCCTACCCAAGATGCTCCTCAGCAAAACAAGGGTAGTCAAAATGAAGATGATTATGAGGATTAACCTGCTTTACCAGCGACAAAAGGGTTAAATTGTTTTTCATAGCCAATGGTACTCATCGGACCATGTCCAGAAATAAACTGAGTATCATCTGGCAAACTAAAACATTCACGTTTAATCGATTCAATTAACTGATCATGATTGCCACGCGGGAAGTCTGTTCGTCCAATCGAACCTTTAAACAGAACATCACCCGTCCAAAGTAACCCATGGTTTTTATTATAGAAAACAACATGTCCTGGTGTATGCCCCGGTGCAAAGCGCACCTCAAACTCATCTTCACCAAGTTTTAGCACTTCGCCACCTTCAAGCCATTGATCGACTTTAACAGGCTGCGGAATTGGGAAACCATACCGTGCTGAAACTTCCTGAATCATGTCTAACCAGAACTGATCTTCTTTATGTGGACCAATAACTGGAACGCTCCATTCTTTAGCAAGCTCACCCACCGCTCCAGCATGATCTAAATGCCCATGAGTCAGCCACAGGGCCTTCACTTTTAGACCTAAAGCTTCAACTTCTTTTTTCAAAACAGCAGCGTCACCACCAGCATCAATCAAAACCGCTTCTTTCGTTTCACTGTCCCAAATGATGGAACAATTTTGGGCAAATGCAGTAACTGGAACAATTTTGACTTGCAGCATAAAAACCTCTGGCTAAAACACAATTAACGGTGGGCTAAGGTATGGGTAAGGGCATCAAGATTAGCCTGAACTAAACCTGCAAGCAAATCAATATGAGCCTGATCGCTATTTAAAGCTGGAATATAAGCATAGTTACCACCACCTGCTTGTTGAAATAGTTCAGCATTTTGAATCGCTAATTCTTCAAGCGTTTCTAGACAATCGGCAGAAAAAGCTGGGCTTAATACCTGAACAGACTTAACGCCTTGCTTCGCCCAATCTTGTAGCAGCTGGTCTGTATAAGGTTTCACCCATTCTTGTTTCCCAAAACGTGACTGGAAGCTAATCGCCCATTCATCATCTTTTAAATGTAAGGCTTCAGCGACTAACTTTGCTGTGATGCGACAACGGTCTGCGTAAGGGTCACCTTTGTCTGCATATGGCTGTGGAATTCCATGAAATGACATCAATAGTTTTTCAGGTTTGCCATGCTGCTCTTGGTAGGCTAAAACGCTTTCTGCCAATGCCTGAATAAACATGGGATGCTGATAATAGTCTTTAATAATCGTCAGCCCGGGCAAATTCCGCTGTTTAGGAATCCAATTGGCAAACGCGTCGTATAACGGCGCTGTAGATGTCGCTGAATACTGAGGAAACAAAGGCAATAAAATGACATGCTCTTGCGGGTTAGCCGCCAATTTTTCTAAAACTGCATCAATCCCCGGATTTCCATAGGTCATTGCGGGTACCACAGTTAAATCAAACTGTTTATTTTCCTGCTGTAGATAAGCCTGCACACGTTGAGTTTGCTCAAACACAATTTCACGCATTGGCGAATCTGCGGACCATACTGAAGCATAGGCATGCGCCACTCTTTTCGGGCGAAAAGGCAAAACAAACAGATTTAAAATTATCCACCAGATCAGTTTCGGTATTTCAATCACGCGTGAATCAGATAAAAACTGTTTTAAAAAACGGCGCACCGCAGGCACAGTCGCCTCATCTGGTGTGCCTAAATTCGCTAAAATGACAGTAACTTTCGGTTTTTGTTCAAACGACATGTGTAAATGCCTTTCAGTTCATCTTATGACACTAATGTAACAGTTTTCATTGTCATATATAAATTGAATCGCTCTAAGCTTTTAATCGAACGCCCCGATGATTCCATTTATAGCTCAGCAATATCTTTTGAGCTTTAGTGGTTAGTTTCCATAGGCCATATGATTGTTCAGTCTGGGTTGGAACAATCCAGCCTTGTGATTGCATTTGATTTTTAATTCGAAACAGTGCCTTGTGATTAATCTGTGCACAGGCCACCGCATGTGCTCGTGGTAATTCCTGACGAGCATCTTCTAAGCCAGCCTGATTTAAATATTCATTCAGACAAATTCCAAAATTCTCTTCTGGCACCGCTGTTTCAAAGCGCTTTGCCAGCACGCTTAACAATTGAGACCACGTCATTTGCCGCTGACGTTTAAGTTCTTTAAAGTTGCCATCCTGAAATGCTTGAATCTGATATTCAAATGCAAAAATATCTTGCGGTGCAACTTCGTTTAACTGTATTGATGGCTCTATTACTCGCTGTTCTAACTGCAAAATTTTACTTCTTAACAGCCTAATTTCATCTTGTAACTGTTGAGCTTGATGAGCAGGAACCCAACCTTGTCCCATATGTTGCTCAACCATTAAAGGGATATTTAAACGGACAGCCAACTCCAGTTCACGTGGGGTTTTAAAGTAAAAAATATGCTCTGCTTCGTGTAATAACTTTTTTCTAAATGCGAGAAATTTATCTTTAAGTTGTGGATGTGTTTCTTGTAAATCTATTTCACGGTTTTCAGGCTGTTCATGCATGAACACAATAATAGGTTTCGCCTGACTTAATGCATATTCATATTCTAAAGACAGATAACTCACACCAGAAATCGATTGTTCTCCATACTGACTTCCTAGAAGTAAGATTACATAATCACATTCATCAATCTGTCGACGTGCAAGTGTAGTGGTTAAAGGTGTTCGATGCTCTAATCCCCAAGCAAAGAAACCCATCCCCACCAAGGTTTGAGACAAAACCATTCGCTCTGGCTGCATATCGCGGCCAGACGTTGAAATAAAAATCTGATAGCGTGTATCGAGCATAACAATACCCTTTCGCCCCATGACCTGTACTTGACTTAATATCAGCCAAGATCATGAACCGCCCCAAATAAAATAATAAATCTAAAAAACACTATTTTCTAAATGATATCAAAAAGATCAGTTCAGATTATGAAGTGTCCAAGTTAACTCTTGTGGAATCATATGTTGTAAAACAGGTTGCAGTGCCTCGGCATTATTTCCGCTGACATAACATTCAATACGTGCAACATTCTGACCTATTTGGTCACATAATAACGCATTTTTTATTAAAATACGGGCTGTTTGTCGGGCTACTGCTAATCCCGAATCAACCAGTGTGAATTGGTTATCAAAAAGATGATGAATTGCTTCATTTAAGAAAGGATAATGAGTACAACCGAGCACTAAATAGTCTGCACCTTGCTCAGCGGCAGGCTGTAAAACCTCTTTTAATGCATTTAAACATGCCTCCCCCATTTGCTGCCCTGCTTCCACACAAGGAACAAGTTCGAGATTGGTTAAAGTCATCACTTTAACACCTGCTGGAACAGCAAACTTTTCAACAACATCTTTAATGAGTTGTCCACGAAAAGTAGCAGGTGTCGCCAATACAGCAACCACTTTAGAGCGTGTTTGTAATACGGCAGGTTTTAATGCTGGAACTAACCCAACAATTGGAAAGTGTTCACCATAATGCTCGCGTAAATGGTCAAGACTAAATGCTGAGGCGGTATTGCATGCTACAACCGCAATTTTGCAACCCTGACGATATAACCAGTCAACAGCACGCGCCGTGAGTTCCCTAATTTCGTCATCGGAACGTGGGCCATAAGGAACGTAGGCAGTATCGGCATAATATACAATACGTTCGTTTGGCAAATATCTGGCAATTTCTGCTGCAACTGACATTCCCCCAATTCCCGAATCAAAAATACCAATTGGAGCATCTGCTGATGCGTTAGGCATAGGTTCTAGATCGGTAAATAGAGGTTGTATGGCTGTCATGGCTGTACTGAAGTGTCGGAAATTTTCACTTCCTAAAGCTTAAACCTCAAGTGCCTAATTGCAAGAGCAAATTACCACTTTTTAACTCTAAAATGGTTTCACCATTATCATTTTCGATGAGTGTTCCATAGTTCACTAAATGATAAAAAGACTGACGTTGAATAAGGGCGTTAATTCCAAAACGCACATGCACATAAGGACGCAATTTCCCGTCATATTCACGCATAAAAATTGGATGTTCAGCATCGACCAAAATCACATCTTGATTCGTCGTGGTCAGTTGTAAAAACTGATCACCTGAAATTTCAACTTGATCTACCTGATTGACTAATAAAGGTTCATCTTCGACCTCAATTTCAATTTGTTCTACGGGGGTTTTCAGGTAGAATTTACCGTCTTCTTTCCATAGGACTTTGGTAAATAGATCTAATAGGGCTTGGCGCTTAATCAATTGACCTTCGTGCCACCATTCTCCATTGGCTTTAACCGTCAAATCCATTTTGCCGCAATGCTTTGGATGCCACTGCTCTAAAGGTGGAATTGACCTTTTGTGACTTTGCTGTACACCTTTTAAGTATTGTGCAATGTTCATTAAGTTTTTATCATCAGATAACGGTATTTTTCCCATATCCGATGGGGAATTATTTTGATTTACCATAGTTTATGCCTTGCTGACGAAAAAATATGACGACTCAGCCAATTGGCTAGATCATGGTTTAAAACTATACTAGCCAAAACGATAAAAGGCACAATAGCATATTTGCGCCTATGGATTAAAACACTCACGGCAGCACCGAATTTCTGAATATGACGGTTGCCACCTTTAAGTATTGAGGAGTCCTACATGGAACACATCGAACGTGAATCGATGGAGTTTGACGTTGTCATCGTAGGTGCAGGACCTGCAGGTCTATCTGCTGCGATTAAGATCCGTCAATTAGCGATTGAAAATAACTTACCCGATCTTTCTGTTTGTGTAGTTGAAAAAGGCTCTGAAGTAGGTGCGCATATCTTGTCTGGTGCTGTGCTTGAGCCACGTGCCATCAACGAACTTTTCCCGAACTGGAAGGAAGAAGGTGCGCCTTTAAACGTACCTGTAACTGAAGATAAAACTTTCTTCTTGTTATCAGACACCACATCTAAAGAAGTGCCTCACTGGATGGTTCCTAAAACCATGCATAACGATGGCAACTATGTTATCTCTTTAGGTAACGTGGTTCGCTGGTTAGGCCAAAAAGCTGAAGAATTAGAAGTATCTATCTTCCCTGGCTTTGCTGCATCTGAAGTGCTTTACCACGAAGACGGTACTGTAAAAGGTATTCAAACTGGTGACATGGGTATTGGTAAAGATGGCGAACCAACGCATAACTTTACACCAGGCTATGAACTTCACGCTAAATACACCCTCTTTGCTGAAGGTTGCCGTGGTCATTTAGGTAAACGCCTGATTGCTAAATATAACCTCGATAAAAATGTTGATCCTCAGCACTATGGTATCGGGATTAAAGAGCTTTGGGAAATTGACCCTGCGAAACATAAACCGGGCTTAGTCATGCACGGTGCAGGCTGGCCATTGGCTGAAACAGCTTCTTCTGGTGGCTGGTGGTTATACCACGCTGAAAATAACCAAGTAACTTTGGGCATGATCGTGGACTTGTCTTATGAAAATCCACACATGTATCCATTTATGGAAATGCAGCGCTGGAAAACTCACCCACTGATTAAACAGTTTTTAGAAGGTGGGAAGCGTATTTCTTACGGTGCACGTGCCGTAGTGAAAGGCGGTTTTAACTCATTGCCTAAATTGACTTTCCCGGGCGGTTGCTTAATTGGTGATGACGCAGGTTTCTTAAACTTTGCAAAAATCAAAGGCTCTCACACTGCCATGAAATCAGGCATGTTATGCGGTGAGGCTGTATTTGAAGCGATTGCTGCGGGTGTAGAAAAAGGCGGTGACCTTGCGATTGCACGTGTTACCGAAGGCGAAGATTTATTTACTAAAGAATTAACGTCATACACTGACAAATTTAACAACAGCTGGTTAAAAGAAGAGCTTTACAACTCTCGTAACTTTGGTCCAGCAATGCATAAATTCGGTCAGTGGATTGGTGGTGCATTTAACTTTATCGACCAGAATGTCTTTAAAGTTCCATTTACTTTGCATGACTTGAAGCAAGACTTCGCTGCATTGAAAACGGTTGATGCAACCAGCTTCAAGCCAAACTATCCAAAACCAGATGGCAAGTTGACTTTTGACCGCTTATCTTCTGTGTTTATTTCAAACACGGTTCATGAAGAAAACCAGCCAGCTCACTTGAAGCTGACTGATGCTTCAATTCCAGTGAATGTGAACTTACCGAAATGGGATGAGCCTGCACAGCGCTACTGCCCAGCTGGTGTTTACGAAATCATGGAAGATAATGATGGTTCTAAACGCTTCCAGATTAACGCAGCGAACTGTGTTCACTGTAAGACCTGTGATATTAAAGACCCATCTCAAAACATCACATGGGTAACGCCTGAAGGTGGTGGTGGTCCAAACTATCCAAACATGTAATAGAACAGCCACCTTCTCTGCAAAAGCATAGCTTTTGCACTTGCGGCAGGACAAAGCACTGCTTTGTTCTTCCTGCCTCAGGTGGTGGTGGTCCAAACTATCCGAACATGTAATACAAAAAGCCCCGATTATTCGGGGCTTCTTATTGGAATTCGCTTATTGAAAAGGCGGTATTTTTGCTACGTTTAAATTAAGGTTCTTTTTATAAAAAATAAATGTGCCTAATAAAAATAGGCCAAGAAAACCAAAGTTTCGAGCTAAATCGAAGTACCAAACCGATTTACCAAGTAATAAATCAAGAATTAACATGAACCCCATAAACCTTGTATGCAAAATCAGACTCATCTTTATCTTTGGTTCGGGAGCAAAAGATGTATTTCTATAACCCAATAGAATTGAGCCAAAAATAATAATAGTAACTAAAATAATGGTGGCAAGAGTTTCAGATAACCAAGCGGTTTCTAGATTTAATAAACCAGCAATAGAGAAAAACCAAAGACAAATAAATAAGCTTCGTTTCACAAAATAATCATTCATTTTTATACGTCATTTATATACATCATTTTATAAATTATATAACGATTCTTATTTGTGAAAAATTATCATTTCAAATTAAATTTGAATTATTAATGGCTTCTAACAGTCGTTATTAGAAGCCTTATTATTCTACTACCCTTTCTTCACCAAATAATGAAATTCTTTATGACCATTTTCATCTAAGCGTTCTTCTTGCAAAAGCAACTCATGGCCTAAATGCATACAAAATTTAGGAATATCCCACGAAGTCGAATTGTCTGTTGCGAAGACTTCAACCACATCGCCAGATTTAGATTTGCGGATGGCTTGATGCAACATCATGACAGGTTCAGGACAACGTAAACCACGTGTATTAATTTGGACAGTAGGTGAAATGGATTGTTCCGACATGACAAACTCGAACAAATAGAATTTTCACATTTTAGCATAAACAAATTACTGACCTGTTAACTGTAACTGGCTTTTACATAACAATATGCGTTTTGTCTTTTAGCTGGTTTTATAGATGCATATGCATCTTTTCTTCGGTATGATTCAAAGTATTCATTTGATAGATTGAGTCTTTAGGAAAGATCATGCAAGAGGAACCAAGTCCATCGTGGGGAATGCGAGGCTTACGTAAATGGTTAGGTACAGCACCAGAAACCCGTGATGAATTATTAAAATTAGTCCAAAATTCACGCCGCTTTTTAGAACCAGATACTGTTGCCATGCTTGAAGGTGTTCTTGACCTTCCTGCTACAAAAATTCGTGAAGTCATGACACCACGTACAGCAATGATCAGTTTGCAAGAAAATGATCAGTTACTTGATATTCTTGATGTACTGGTCGAGTCTGCTCACTCACGCTTTCCAGTCTTCTCTTCTGATCAGCCTGATAATGTTGTCGGGATTTTGCTCGCAAAAGATTTGTTGCCATTTCTAACTGAACCGAATACCAAAGTGGATATTCGAGTTCTGATGCGTCAACCTTTATTTGTTCCAGAAAGTGCGCGTTCCGATCAGGTACTACGCATGTTGAAACATACTCAGACTCACATTGCGATTGTGATTGATGAATATGGTTCAACGGCTGGTCTTGTTACGCTTGAAGATATTCTTGAAGAAATCGTTGGCGAAATCGAAGACGAACATGACACTGCTGATGAAGATGCTCAGTACATTGTTCCTGACAATGACCATACGGTAGCAAATGCATGGATGGTGCAAGCACTTACACCAATTGAACATTTCAATACTGTTTTAGATGCTGATTTTTCTGACGATGAAGTAGAAACTGTCGGCGGTTTATTGCTTCAAGAGATTGGTCTGGTAAGTGATTTACAAGGTCAAACTGTTGAGCTTGGAAATTGGTTATTTACAATTGTTGAAGCAGATGCCCGCACTATTCATCTGATTCGAGCTGTACGTCAATGAGAGCATACTTTGAAAAGTTGTTAGATTCTTCGCAACAACAAAAACAGCTTCCTTTAATTTTTCCTTTACTCATTGCTTTATTTTCAGGTGCCGTATTCAGTTTTTCACTGGCACCTTATTATTGGTGGTGGTTGGCAATATTATCTCCTGCCCTACTCTATGCATCATTACATAACCGCTCAGCCAAACAAGCTTTTGCTATTGGCTTGAGTTATGGCTTTGGTTTATGGTTTGTGGGAGCTTTCTGGCTCTACACGTCCATCCATGTATATGGCGATACCAATGCGTTTCTAAGCGTTTGTATGATTGCCATTATGGCCCTTGTGATGGGCCTGTTTACCGCATTCCAGACTTGGGTTTACCGACGTTTCTTCCCTGAAACACCACTGACTTTCGCACCACTCTGGATTGTTTTCGAGTGGGCAAAAACTTGGGTATTTACAGGTTTTCCATGGCTGTTTGTAGGTTACGCGTTTACCGAACGTTTACTCGATGGTTATGCGCCTCTATTCGGTATTTATGCAATTTCCTTTGTCGTCATTGTATTAGCCTGTGCTTTAGTTGAAGTTCTACGTAAGCGTATTTTCTGGGTTATCCCTTCTGCCCTGTTGGTTTTAGGTGCGTGGGGAGCATCATATATACAGTTTGTAAAACCTAAAGCTGCCAAGCCGCTTAGTGTTTCACTCATTCAAGGTAATATTCCACAAGATTTAAAATGGCTAACCGAATATCAAGTTAGAACATTAGAGATTTATGCTGGTTTGACTCAATCTGAATGGGGCCGTGACTTAATTGTATGGCCTGAATCTTCAATTCCACTCTTCCAAACCGATATCGAACCGTTTTTGGATGCAATGGATGCACAAGCTAAAAAGAACCACACTGCATGGGTAACCGGAATTCCTTACTGGGATGTTACCAAATCACATGAAGTCGGTAGCCCACTGTATTACAACAGTATTATGGCTTCTGGAAGCGATTCCAGTGGTCTATATAAAAAGCAACGTCTTGTTCCGTTTGGTGAATATATCCCTCTTTCAGGTTTACTCTCTTGGGTATTACCGGCCATGCAAAATGATATTAGCATGAGTGGTTTTACACGTGGCGAGAGGGACCAAAAACCACTTATGATTAAGGGGCACGCGCTTGCCGCTGCGATTTGTTATGAAGTGGCTTATCCAAACCTCACCCGACGTAATGCACAAGACAGCGACTTTTTAGTGACCGTATCTAATGACGCTTGGTTTACTGGCACTGCTGGACCATTGCAACATTTACAAATGGTACAAATGCGAGCTAAAGAAAATGGCCGCTGGTTTATCCGTGCAACCAATACGGGTGTAACTGCCTTTATTGATCAAAATGGTCATATCACTGAACAAGCACCGATCGACAAAGAGTTTGTTTTGAGAGGTGATTTACCAGCGATGCAAGGTCAGACCCTTTATAACCGTTTAGGTGATTATCCAATTTTAGGATTTGCAGTATTACTGCTAGTTTTAGGTTGGGTTTATCGTCCTCGTAAAGTTGACGTTTCTTTTAAATCCCGCCGCTAACTTACAATAACTTTGTACCCAGAGGTACTTCAAACTCTGGGATACAAAGTGCTACATCACCCTCTGCATTATGAAACCCTGTCACTAAACATTCTGACTGAATAGGTCCAATTTGTTTTTTGGGAAAATTCACTACAGCAACAACTAACTTACCAATCAAATCTTGTGGCTGATAGAGCTTTGTAATCTGTGCACTTGATTTACGTACACCCAATTCTTCACCAAAATCTACATGCAAAATATAAGCAGGTTTACGTGCCTTTTCAAAAACCTCGGCTTGAATAATTTTACCAACGCGAAGCTCTACTTTTAAAAAATCATTCCACTCGATTTGTTCCATTTACTTTTTCTCATGTTCTTAAACATCTGATTTGAAGCATATAATATGTACAAATAAAGAAATACCCTGTTTTTATTTGCAGCTTTCAAAATTCATGTTAAATTAAATCTGCTCATCAAAAAGCCGTAAACGTTTACGTCAATCAACGTGCCAACATACCTCCAACAATGCTTGGAGCTATTTGTTCAAAATATTTTTATATTTTTGAATGGCACTGGCGTTTGTTGGTTTACGGAGTCAAAAATGAAAAACTCAAAATCTTTGTTTAGTTTTAAAAAACTTCCAAATCGCTATACATCTATCGCTTTACCCTTTCTTCTATCGATCATTATGACGTTTGTGGTTTCAATGATTAGTACATTACGAAGTTTGGGATTAGAAGAATTTTCCATTTATGTATGGATGTCTGCATGGGCTATTTCTTGGTTAATTGCTTTCCCAACGCTACTTTTCATCCTGCCTATCGTTCGTAAAATTACAGCAATGCTAGTACAACAGCCTGCTTAAATTAAAAAATAAAACGTAGATATTCAGTCTACGTTTTATCTAAAAATTTGGTTTTAAAATATTATTAAAAAGCGATCGATAATTGCAAAGATAAATAAGCAACTAAACTCGATAGAAAGACCATTGGTACATAACGATAGGCTTTAAAAAGCAATTGCTCATATTTAGTGGATATTTGTTTAGCTTGCCAGACACTCGCTTTTAATGCAGTAAAGAAGCTCACCATTAACCATGCACTCACAATACTTAATGCGAAGAAACCAATCATAATTTGGCTACTTCCTTCGGTATTAAGCCATAGCTTTAAAAAAACTTCAGCAATCGGCAATAAACCCAAAATCAATAGGACAGACTTCAGCATTACCCAATGAAACTGAGTCAGTTCATCTACGATGAGAAATGCTTTCATTTAATCTCTCCTTTTAATGTAATAAAGTGCTTTTTATTTATTATGCAAAGCTTTTATTTAAATATATAGCTTATTTTTCTCTACATTTTAACTTTCTTGTAACTATTAAATATGGGAATAATTCTTATTATAAGTCTCAAATATAAATATTAACTTTATTTTATATTTTTCAAAAACTTACTATATTTTCATGATTAAGAAAGATTATCAATTCGTATTTATCAGTTTATCTTTTTAAACGAATTGATAATCTCCATTATATTTTCAATTAAGGTTGGTAATAAATATCTGCATCATTACCTTCACCGCCCTCTTTGCCGTCTGCACCAAACGAGTACAAATCAAAAGCTCGACCATCTGCACCTGGAATTACATATTGAACATCATTTTTCCAACTATCTTTAGGATAACCACCTTTAACATATCCACCCGGCATCCAGTTTTTTGCTGTAGCAGGCTGATTCACTAAAGCATCTAGTCCCCCTTCTTGCATTGTTGGGAAATGACCGTTATCGAGCTTGTACTGATCTAAAGCACCAGCTACACCTTTTAATGTAATTTGAGTGGTATCAATTTTAGCTTTTTCACTACGCCCCATGACATTTGGTACGATGAGCGCTGCTAACACGCCTAAAATTACAATCACAACCATAACTTCAATGAGGGTAAAGCCTGAGGCACGTTTCATTCGAACACCGTTCGAACGTGCCCCAAGTCCGAAAGCTACGCTTGAGGAGTAGTCATTTGATAAAGAGCTATGCTCGGAATGGCACGTTGGCTCAAACTGATTTGAAACCGCAGAATCACTGTATTGTTCCATCGCTGTTTCGCTTTGAATATTTTTTACTTTCATCATTATCTCTAATATCAAAGTTATTAAATCATATTGTTCATATTTACGATTGGCAGCATAACCGCGATTACAATAACCAGTACAATGCTTGCCATTAGAACCAGCATAAGCGGTTCAAGTAATGCCAGTAAGGTTGAAATAAATGTTGTAACCTCACGATCTTGCATGGTCGATGCTCGTTCTAACATGCGGTCGAGCTCACCTGATGCCTCACCACTTCGAATCATTTGTACCATCATTGGTGGGAAATAACCACTGCGCTCAAGCTGCGTACCCAAGTTACCACCTTCTGTAACACGCTCAGCCGCATGGGCAATTGAATCACGGATGACCCAGTTATTGGTCACTGCTGCACCAATTTTTAATGCGTCAACCAACGGCACGCCTGAACGGGTCAAAATAGATAAGGTACTTGCAAAGCGTGCAGAATTAATACCACGTGACAGTTTACCGAATAATGGCAATTTGAGTGTTAATCGATCAAAAGCATAATGTCCAGCTGTTGTTTTTAAAAACCGAACAAATGCGACAATTCCCACAACTGCAAAAATAATAATAAACACCCACGCATGACGAATAAAATCGCTCGCTTTCATTAAAGCGACCGTAATCCACGGTAGTGCATCTTTGTTCTGATCAAAGGTTTTAACAATTTCTGGCACAACAAAAGTCATTAAGCCCATCACAATAGCAAATGACATCAGCATTAAAATAATCGGGTAAATCATAGCCCCTTGAACTTTCTTTTGCATGGCAAAACGGTTTTCGGTGTAATCCGAGAGCTGATCTAAAATCAGATCTAAATGTCCAGAACGCTCACCTGCAGCAACTGTTGCAATATAGAGGTCCGGAAAACGTCCAGATTGCTGCATACCTTGAGCCAATGAGTGTCCTTCCATGACTCGCGAACGAACAGACGATAAAAGATTTTGCACATGCGCTTTTTCACTTTGCTTGCTCACCGCACGTAAAGCTTCTTCTAAAGGAATTGCGGCTGCAACCAAAACAGAAAGTTGTCTGGTCATGAGTGCCAAATCATAGGCACTGAACTTTTTTTGAAATAACCCCTGACTCTTATGTTTATCTTTTTGTTCAACAGGGTCAACGCTAATTGGTGTCCATGCTTTATCGCGTAATTGTTGGCGAATCTGGCGTGCTGAGTCTCCCTCAAGCACTCCTTTTTGCTGCTTCCCTGAAGCATCAATGGCAGTAAATTGATATGCAGGCATGGTAATGTTCTAATTTTCCAAAAATAATAGTCGCTGCTGTTGCATCTATGCTACGCAATCATTCATATTCATTCTATAGCCTGTGTAGAATACCCAAGTCCTCTTCACGACGCTATGCCGTTTTTTAAAATTGACGAAATGAGCCTCTATGACCATAACGCCAAAGCCTGATTCAGTTGTTTATCGTGTGCGTGTTGCCGTACCTGTGCATCTGTACGACACTTTTGACTATACACTCACCGAAGCACAATATGAACGGGCTCAAGTAGGCTCACGCGTCGCTATTTCATTTGGGCGACAAAACCTGATTGGTATCATCACTGAAAAAGTGAATCCACATGAGCCATTTACAGGCAACTTTCAGCTTAAAGCCATTTCTGAACTTTTAGATGAACAGCCTATTTTAGATGAACAAGTTTTAAGTTTATTGACATGGTCCGCACAATATTACCAATTTCCAGTTGGCGAGGTCATGCAAACCGCTCTTCCGGCTATACTGCGTCAGGGCAAACCGATGGACGTTTTGTTCCATCTCTGGAAAATTACTCCATGCGACAATGTTGAAGCACTGCTTAAACGTTCAGTAAAGCAACAAGATGCTTATCAGATTTTAAAGTTACATCCTGCGGGAACAACAGAGAACATTCTCAATTTAAGTGGCGTAGAAACTGCAACACTTAAAGCGCTAGAAAAGAAAGGTTTGGTTGAATGTACGCTTGAACCACACGACTTTAGCCCTACACCTGTTCAATTGGCGCAAATGCCGCTCACGCTAAATGAAGATCAAAAGCAAGCAACCCAACAGGTTATTAAAGCACAGCATCAATACCAAGCATTTTTGCTAGATGGCTTAACGGGTAGCGGTAAAACTGAAGTTTATCTACACATCATGCACGAGGTGCTAAAGCAAGGTAAACAAGTACTGGTTTTGGTGCCTGAAATTGGTTTAACTCCTCAAACCATTTCGCGTTTTAAGTCTCGTTTTAATTGTGATATTGCTTTATTGCATTCAGGCCTCAACGACTCCAAACGCTTACAAGCATGGCAACAGGCACAGACAGGAAAAGCATCTATTATTTTAGGGACACGCTCTGCCATCTATACACCGCTGCCACGTTTGGGCTTAATCATTTTAGATGAAGAACATGACCTGTCTTATAAACAGCAAGAAGGCTTCCGTTACCATGCGCGTGATGTCGCACTATACCGAGGACACTTACAAAGCTGCCCAGTGATTTTAGGTTCGGCAACACCAAGTATTGATAGTTATTATTTGGTCGAAACTGGCAAGTTAACTTCACTGCAACTCAACAAACGTGCTGGACATGCACTTTTGCCTAAAATGCATTTGATTGATCTTAAAATTGTCAAAAAACAGCATGGAATTAGCCAGCCTCTCATTGAACAAATCAAACATACTTTAGCTAGAAAAGAACAGGTTTTAATCTTTTTAAACCGTCGTGGTTATGCACCTGTACTGGTTTGTGAAAGCTGTGGATGGCAAGCCAATTGTCCACATTGTGATGCACATTTTACTTTGCATACCCAGCCTTATTCTTATTTACATTGCCACCACTGTGGAACCATTCATCGCCTACCAGATCATTGCCCTGAATGTCAGCAAAAGAGCTTAAAAACACTAGGCGCAGGAACAGCTAAGGTCGAAGAACACTTACAAGAATTATTTCCAGAGCATGACGTGATTCGGGTGGATCGTGACAGTACCAGTCGTGTCGGAAGCTGGCAAAAAATCTATGATCGCATTCATCAAAACAAACCAACAATTTTGCTCGGCACTCAAATGTTGGCAAAAGGTCACCATTTCCCACATGTGACTTTGGTTGCCATTTTAGATATTGATGCAGGGTTACTCAGCGTAGACATCCGTGCGCCAGAACGTACTGCGCAATTGATTGTTCAAGTGGCTGGCCGTGCAGGCCGTGGTGAGCATAAAGGCCATGTCTATTTACAAACCTTAAGACCAGATCACCCACTCCTAACCACACTCATCGAAAAAGACTATCGTGCGGTTGCCAAACAAACATTGGCTGAACGTAAAGTTGCTTTGCTACCTCCTTATCGCTATGCCGTACTCATACGTGCAGAGTCGAAAGATCGAGACTATACCTTGCATTTTTTAAATGAAGCTGCTGAGCAACTTCGCCAAGTTGCAGGTGAGATTGTTGATATTTGGGGACCTATTCCAGCACCGATGGAACGTAAAGCGGGACGCTATCGTGCACACATGGTGATTTTATCTGCCGACCGCGCTCGTCTACATTTTTACTTAAGACAGTGGTGGTCTCAATTGGTTCATGCACCAAGGCAGCATCAACTCAGGCTATCAATTGATGTTGATCCGCAAGAATTTAATTAGATGATTTGAATATCATGGTGTGAAGACGTCTTTTTCGTTTTACACTTAAAAGAGACTAATACATTCGAGGCAATGGATGTCATTCCTACTGCAAGCAACTATCTTTCTTGGAGCTTCTCTGATTTTAGTCCCTCTTGGCAAACGCCTAGGGATTGCAACAGTTTTAGGTTATTTATTTACAGGAATACTTCTGGGTCCTAGTGTTTTAAATATTGCTCATGACCCTGAAGCAATTATGGAACTTGCCGAATTCGGTGTCATTTTATTGATGTTCCTGATTGGTTTAGAATTAAGACCACAGCGTTTGTGGGAAATGCGTGACTCTATTTTTGTAATGGGAAGTCTGCAAGTTCTTATTAGCGGTGGCGTTCTTATGCTGATCGTACTCTTCCTATTTCAACAGCAACTTGCTGTCAGCTTTGTGATTGGTTTTGCGCTGGCACTGTCTTCTACAGCGTTTGTATTACAGCTTTTGACTGAAAAACAGCAACTCAACACGACCTATGGTCAGCAGTCTTTCTCAATTTTGCTATTCCAAGATATAGCTGCGATTCCGTTACTTGCAATTATTCCATTACTCGCAGGAACAGAATCTACCCATCATGGTGTGGCTTATTTTGCGGCTATCATCGCAACATTCACTGGTCTATTTCTATTTAGTCGTTATGTGATGCGTCCATTTTTCCGTTTTGTTGCCAAAAGTGGAGCAACTGAACTCATTACGGCGGTAGGATTATTTATTATTCTTGCTGTCGTTTTGCTGATGGATACATTAGGAATTAGCACGACATTAGGTGCTTTCCTCACAGGCGTATTATTAGCAGATTCCGAATTTCGTCACGAAGTTGAAGCCAGTATTGCACCGTTTAAAGGCCTACTACTTGGCTTATTCTTTATGACCGTGGGTATGACTACTCAACTGTCACTATTAATTGAAATGCCGTGGCTTATTATTGGTGGAGCAATCGGCTTATTGCTCATCAAAACACTGATATTGACCGCCATTGCACGCTATAAAAAATACAGTTGGAATAACAGCCTACTATTAGGAACTTGTTTAGCGCAAGGCGGTGAGTTTGCTTTCGTCATTTTAAGCTTAGCTAAAAGTGAAAAGATTTTAACTCAAGCTTTATTAGAACCTGTGACTCTTATTGTGACTTTGTCGATGGTACTCACACCAGTGATTTACTGGTTTATGGCATACAAGGTCATTCCACTGTTTAATAAAGAACGCCCACCTGAGTATGATGAAATTCCTCAGCAAGAAAACCCGATAATCATTGCTGGTTTTGGTCGGTTTGGACAAATTATTGCGCGTATTGCCCGCCTGCAACATCTAGGGTTTACCGCAATTGATAACAATCTTCATCAAGTTGACTTTGTCAGACGATATGGTGGATCACTTTATTATGGTGATGTAACCCAACCAGATTTACTGCGTTCTGCGGGTATTGAAAAAGCTAAAGTATTTATTTTAGCGATTGATGATGTCGAAGATTCTATGAATGTGGCACGTCATCTCAGATTAAATTATCCAAACTTAAAGTTATTGGCTCGCGCTCGTGATCGCCATCATGTACATCTTTTAAGAGATTTAGGCGTTGAATATATTTGGCGTGAGACGTATTTATCTTCATTAGGAATGGCTTATCAAGCCTTACGAGAACTCGGTATCTCTGACGAGCAAGCCTATAACAATATCGAAATCTTTCGGGATTATGATGAGAAATTGCTCATACAACAGCAAAGTATTTATACTGATGAGCAAAAGATCTTTGAGACGCATCGTAACGCTTTAGCCGAACTTGAACATCTATTTGAAAGTGATGCTCAACAACAAGCCACATCAAAACACGATGTGAATTTAAAGCGTCATTTACAGCCAAATCGCATTGATATTACAAGAGATCATCTAGAATAACTTGAGATTTCAAAAAATGGCTATATTAAGGACTTATTCACATTGCCTAAATAATTGGACAATGGACACCAAGCTGTCCTTTGTCCTACTTGCGGCTTCGCTGCATTCCCTAAGCTTGCTTAAAACTAAATTGTTATAATCTACTTAGGGCCCTGGAGAATATTATGTCTGATTTACGCCAACGCTTTTATATTGAGAACTTTCCAGTTCGTGGGGAAGTAGTTCATCTAGAAGAAGCACTACAAACTATTTTAGCTCAACGTGACTATATGCCTGCGGTTAAAATTTTGCTAGGTGAAATGTTGAGTGCGACTGCATTACTTGCAAGTACATTAAAAATCAAAGGTCGTATCAGCTTGCAAATCCAGGCTAGCGGCACCTTTAAATGGGCAATGGCTGAATGTAATCATTTAGGTGAAGTTCGTGCTCTCGCCGATTATGAAAGTGATCCACGCTTCATTGAAGCAACAGACAGCAGCACAGTTCTCGGCGCTTTAGTTAACCCCGTTTTATTTATCAATATTGAACCGGAATTTGGCGAGCGTTACCAAGGCATTGTACCTCTTGATCAAGCAAATTTAGCGGGTTGCCTCATGCAGTATTACGACTTATCTGCACAAATTCCAACTCGAATTGTGCTAGCGAGTACTGCTAAGCGCTCTGGTGGTTTACTCATTCAGCTTTTACCACGTCATGATGACGAAGAGCAAAAGTTGGTTGATGAAGATTTATGGCCACGCTTGACCATGTTAACCGAAACATTAAAAGCTGAAGAGCTCACCAATTTAGATGCAACCGAGATCTTATATCGTTTATATAACGAAGAAGAGGTCCGTTTACCAGAAATTGAAGCACTCAAATTCGGCTGTACATGTTCAAAAGAACGCTGTGCTAATGCACTGATTCAAATTGGTGTAGATGCTGTTCATGAAACGTTAGAAGAACAGAACCCTATTCGTATGGACTGTCAGTTCTGTAATACGCAGTACACCTTTACCGCTGAAGAAGCTTTAGCGTTATTTGGTGAGCATTTGAGTTAGTAGTTAAATTTTATAAAAAGGCGGATATACCGCCTTTTTATTTATCCTTATTTTTTGATGATCGTTTTCAATATCTTATTTTAAATAAGATAATATAAGATTACTTTATAGCCCAATAAATAAGATACTTATATTCCATGAATTATTTTGATTATTTTCTATTTATTTTTAGCGTCATTATTATGATTGCTACCCCCGGCCCTGTCATGATTTTAGTTGCAAGCGCTGGACTTAAAGGGGGCTATAAAAAAGCTCTTGAAACCATTTTTGGGACCAATTTAGCCTCACTTATTTTAATTTTTATTTCAGTACTCGTTTTAAAGGGAGTACTGAGTGTTAACGATAGTTATCTCAATATTATCCGTATTTTAGGCTGTCTATATATTGGATATTTAGGTTTCACTATTCTTAAAGAAGTCATTCAGGCACCTCACCCAGAAGCAATACAAACAGTTTCGGCACAAAATGGTGGCTTCAAAAAGGGCTTTTTTGTCGGAATATCCAACCCTAAAGATATTATTTTTTTCTCAGCTTTCTTTCCCCAATTTGTTTCTATTACACCACAGCTCAACCTAAGTTTAACCATACTCACCCTGACATGGATTGTTTTAGACTTCTTAACTTTATCTCTGGTTTATGTATTTTTCCACCGTCTTTCTAATAGCCATTTATATCCAAAAATATTAGGGCTTTGTGGTCTATTACTTCTATTGATTGCTATTTACGGCTTGTACCAAACTTTTATCTAACTAATGAGAGGTATAGCCCTAATCCATCTATACCTCTTTCTCTCAATTTTATTTTTTAATAGAACAACTCTTATACAATCTAGCTTATTGAAAACTCTAAAAATCGTTTCATAATGAAATAAACCACACCATCCTGATAAAACATTATGGCTAAAAATTATTATGAAGAATTAGGGGTTACACGCAAAGCCTCTGCTGATGAAATTAAGAAAGCTTATCGAAAATTAGCTCGTAAATATCATCCTGACATCAGCAAAGAAAAAGATGCCGAAGAAAAGATGCAGGCAATTAATGTTGCCTACGACACGTTAAGCAATGCAGAAAAAAAAGCTGAATATGACCAGTTATTAGATCATCCACAAGGTTTTAATAACTTTGGTCAGGGTGCTGCGCAAGGTGGTTTTGATGGAGCACAGTTTTATCGCCAGGGCTTTACAGGTGGTGAGCAAGCAGACTTTAGCGGTTTTGAAGATTTATTTGGCCGCTTTGGTGCAGGATTTGGTGGTGGTCAACAGCAACATCAGAGACAACAGCGTAGTTATCGCGGTGAAGATCAACATGCCAGCATAGAGGTCGATCTTGATATTGCCTATCATGGATCAACGCAACAAATTACCCTGCAAATTCCGACCGTGAATGCGTATGGCGAACCTGAAGTTCAACGTAAAACCCTTCAAGTCAAAATACCAAAAGGTATGAAAGAAGGTCAGCAAATCCGCTTAAGTGGACAAGGACAAAGTGGTATCAATGGCGGTGCTAACGGCGATCTCTATATTGAAATCCAGTATAAAGATACAGATCGCGTTCATGTCGAAGGCAGTGATGTATATTTGACTGTAGATGTCGCTCCGTGGGAAGCAGCGCTAGGTCAAGGTATTGAAGTAAAAACACCAGCTGGACCTTTGCATGTCAATTTACCTCACAATGCAAAACAAGGACAACAGCTACGTTTAAAAGACAAAGGGATACCTAATAAAACACCAGGGCATTTATACTTAATCTTAAATATTGTATTTCCACCTGCACATTCTGAAAAAGAAAAACAAGCCTATCAGCAACTGGCTGAAGCCTTTGCTTCATTCGAACCTCGTTCATCTCATTAGGGAGCAAGATTATGACAACCATTCATTATCGAGAAATTGTATATGACGGCCATACCTTTAGTGCTGAGGTCGTTGATGAACAATCCACATTTGATCTACAAGAATTTGCACAAGCTTGTGGTCAAAGTCCCGACTGGATTATTCAGCTAATTGAATATGATATTTTATCGGTCAATACTGCACCTGAAACCCATCAGTTTATGGGCGAAGATGTCTCTCGTGCTCGTAAAGCTTATCGTCTACAACGTGACTTTGACGCAAGTTTGGCGGCAGTTGCAGTGATGTTAGATTTGATTGATGAAGTACAACAACTTAGAAAACAGTTGAAGCATTTTCATTAAGATTTTTTCTTCTAAATAATCTTTCACACAGGTATGAGCTAACGTGATGGGCGGCATGGATGCCGCCTTTTGGACTGCGGTAACATGGATGTACCGTCAGTCCAAGGAAGGGGTTTTGTTACTTTTGCCCAGTCAAAAGTAAGGATATGCCTAGACAATAAGTATCAAATTAATCCCTAAATTTGAGGCAGTACTAACAAATCAACTTTACTGATCTTTGAAAATTCCTATTACTTCAACCGAGTAATCTTCTCCACTTCCTTCAATGTCTGCTTAATCGGTTCATATTCCAAAAACCAAAATAAATTCATCCGATCTTGACGGTGTTGTTGGGCCAATAAATCAATGACACTTCGTTCACCTCGCCCCACCAAATGCTGTCGATAAAAATAGTACAATAGAAAAATTGTACTAAGCAGCATGACCCCTAGCATAATCCAGAAACCAACTGGCGATTTAAGACCAGGAATAAACTCAAAATTCATTCCATAAATACCCGTTAAAAGAGTAAGAGGCGCAAAAACGGCGGTGATAATTGCAAGAATCCGCATGTTTTCATTGGTCTGGTTCGCAATGGCTGAAAAATGCAGATCAATTGCAGACTGAATGGCGCTACGCAACCGTAATGTATGTTTTTGAATACGTTCAACATGACTCATTAAATCATTTAAACGCACCAGTAAAATATCTTGTGAATTGTGGATATGCTTGCCAATCACATGGTGGTAATTTTCTACGATTTCATCTCTAAACTCTTGCAAGCTTTCAATTTGCTCCTCGCATAGATTTTCCACTTGCTGAAATGCCATATTTTCATGGAATAGTTGATGCCATTGTTTAAAACGACGATTACCCTGAAGCAATTGCTGTTGCCAATGCTCGACTCTTCTCGTCAATGGCGAGCGAATATCGAGATAGCCATCAATCATACTGTTTAACAACCGTAACGATAAATCGATCGGTGAATTTGGTAATTTACGGGTTTTATTTTGCTCTTCTAAAGTTCTACATAAAATGTTATCAAGACGTTGAATATAATTTTCAATAGACTTGTTTCCCGGCTCACGCACACTAATCAGCACATCTGGCGTCAAAATAAAGCTAATTGGTGTAGTCGCCAAACCAAAAACACTGTCTTGGGATTCAGCAGGTTTAATTTCATCATCAGGCGTAACTAGCTTTTTAAAAATCAGTAAGTCATATTCTTCAAGCGTGTCAAAGGCGCAAGGATGTTCAATATTCGAAATATCCCGCATATGAAACTCATTAATAACTACGCCTGAAAGCTTTTGAATCTCTTGTTGCCATTCTTCATTATGATTGACCACATCCGCTCTGAGACTATCAATCCAGAAAAACTCTAGAACATGTTCACTATGCTGTTCGCGGCTTAAAAAGACATAGCCGTCGCTTTGATGGCGATAAAAGTAATAAACCTGCATACCACGATGATCTGTTTTTGTATTACTTGCATCATGCCATAAAAAAAGTCCGCATCAAGCGGACTTTTTCATGTCACTAGAACAATTATGCTTGTTCAATGTCTTTCATAGTCAATTTAATACGACCACGATTATCAACATCAGCAACTTGTACTTTAACTTCCTGACCTTCTGTAAGAACATCAGTTACGTTCGCAATACGTTCATTTGAAATTTGCGAAATGTGAAGAAGACCATCAGTACCCGGCATGATGTTTACAAACGCACCGAATTCTACAATACGGATTACTTTACCGTCATAGATCTTACCTGGTTCAACTTCAGCAGTAAGTGCTTGAATTTTTGCAATCGCAGCACGAGCAGCAGCTTTAGTTTCACCAAATACACGAACTGTACCATTGTCTTCAATATCAATTGCAGCTTTAGTTTCTTCAGTAATGGCACGAATCGTTGCACCACCTTTACCAATAACATCACGGATCTTGTCTGGATTGATGTTAATGACTTCAAATGTCGGTGCATGAGCGCTGATTTCAGGACGAGCACGTGAAATGACTTTATTCATTTCGTTAAGGATGTGCATGCGACCAGCAAATGCTTGGTTTAATGCAACTTCCATAATTTCTTCAGTAATACCTTCAATCTTGATGTCCATTTGAAGTGCAGTAATACCATTTGCAGAACCTGCTACTTTAAAGTCCATGTCGCCTAAGTGATCTTCATCACCCAAGATGTCAGAAAGTACTGCAAAACGCTCACCTTCTTTCACTAAGCCCATTGCGATACCAGCAACTGGTGCTTTAAGTGGAACACCCGCATCCATAAGTGATAATGACGCACCACATACAGAAGCCATTGAAGATGAACCGTTAGATTCAGTAATGTCAGATACAATACGAATAACATACGGGAAGCGGTCAGCTGCAGGAAGAACTGCTTGAACACCACGACGTGCTAAACGGCCATGACCAATTTCACGACGTTTAGGACCAGATTCACGACCAGTTTCACCTACAGAGTATGCAGGGAAGTTGTAGTGCAACATGAAATTGTCAGTTTTCGTACCTGACAATGTATCAACCATTAGTGCATCACGAGTATTACCCAAAGTTGTTGTTACCAACGCTTGAGTTTCACCACGTGTAAATAATGCAGAACCGTGAGCACGATCTAATACGCCAACTTGAACGTCGATACCACGAACAGTTTTAGTATCACGGCCATCAATACGTGGTTTACCTGACAAGATGTTGTCACGTACTGTACGGTATTTAAGTTCTTCAAATAATTCGTTTACTTCGTCAGCAATACCAGTTTCGTCATTTTCAGGAACGAACTGAGCTACAGCTTCTGCATAAAGTGCATCAAGTGCTGCATAACGATCTTGTTTAACCGCAATCGTATATGCTTCAGAAATTTTAGCTTCGAAAGCTGCTTTTAATTGCTCAAGAAGAGCTTCGTTTTTGCTTGGAGCAACCCAAGTTGATTCAACTGCACCAGCAGCAGCAGCAAATTCTTTAATTGCTTGAACAGCAATTTGCATTTCGTCATGACCGAAAAGTACAGCACCTAACATTTGGTCTTCTGAAAGTTCTTTCGCTTCAGATTCAACCATCAGTACCGCAGATTCAGTACCCGCAACCACAAGATCAAGATCACTTTCTTTCAATTGTTCGTGGGTTGGGTTAAGAATGTATTCGCCGTTGATTAAACCAACACGTGCGCCTGCAATTGGACCACGGAATGGAACAGCTGCAATTGACATTGCAGCTGAAGCACCGATCATTGCAGCAATGTCAGCATCCATAGTCTTATCAGAAGAAACAACAGTCGCTGTCACTTGGATTTCGTTATAGAAACCTTCTGGGAACAATGGACGAATTGGACGGTCAATAAGACGTGAAATTAAAGTTTCAGCTTCAGACTGACGGCCTTCACGTTTACCATAACCACCTGGGATACGACCCGCAGCATATTGTTTTTCTTGATAGTTAACTGTTAACGGGAAGAAGTCCTGACCCGCTTTTGCTTTAGGTTGAGCAACTACTGCAACTAAAACAGTTACGCCGCCCATTGTAACTAAAACTGTATTTGCTTGACGTGCAACACGACCTGTTTCTAAAACAACAGTGTGTTGACCATATTGGAATTCTTTACGAACGATATTAAACATTGACATGTATTGTATTTTCCTAATTTTATTCTAGTGAGACCCCTAAGGTTTGGCATTCAGACTACACCGATTGGTAGATAAATGACAAAGCTTAGAAGCCATCACACTAGACCAAAAATTTTAAATAATGTTAAAAGTTAAACGCAAAGAAGGAGCGCACAAGCGCCCCTTCTAAAAATCACTTAATCTAAAATTAAGTGAAACTCTCTTTTCAGCAATCAAGCATTGCGACATGCGAAATAGCGAAAACAAAGTGAAAATCGAATTAACGACGTAAACCTAAAGCACCGATCAAAGCAGTGTAACGACCGTGGTCTTTACCATTTAAATAGTCAAGCAATTTACGACGTTGGTTAACCATACGAATCAAACCACGACGGCTATGATGGTCGTGTTTGTGAGCTTTAAAGTGACCTTGTAAATCATTGATTTGAGCAGTCAATAAAGCTACTTGTACTTCTGGTGAACCAGTGTCATTTTCAGCGCGAGCAAATTTAGCAATGATCTCTGCGCGGTCTGCATTAGTTAAAGCCATTCGATTTCTCCGAGATGCTTAAAAAAAGTAAACGATATGAATCAGTTGAGGCAACTGACTGCCGTGCATCACTACAGCAAGTCGCCTATTTTAAGGTATCTATAGGTGGATTGCAAAATAGTTTTCAGTAACTTGTCATTTTAGACACTGACATGAGCATATTAACTCTGCACACTACCCTTGAATAAAAAGAAATAAGCGCGAGGAACGTGTGAAAATTTTTTCAACCAACACTTGTCCAGTACCGGACAATATTGAGCAAGTTATTCGTCGTAAAGATGAGGTTGCTGCCGAACAGGGTGGAATGACTGAACGCCAGATTCAAAAAATCTGGAACAGTGTAGAAGCATTATATAAAACCGGAAATTATCCACTTATTACTTTTTGTCTACGTCGACAAGGTAAAGTTTTGCTGAACAGAAGCATTGGATATGCCCAAGGGAACTCTCCGGCAGGACTTCAAGAAAACGCTCTGATTGCGACTCCAGATACACCTGTTTGCCTGTTTTCAGCATCAAAGATGATCACCGCCATGTTAATTCATCTATTAGATGAAAAAAGCGAAATCAATTTGCTTGATCCTGTGAGCTACTATATTCCGGAATATGGCGTAAATGGTAAACGCCGTGCGACTATCTTTCATTTATTAGCACATCGTGGCGGCATTCCCTATATAGACGGCGATGTCACACCAGAATTACTCTTTGATAAAGATCAAATTTTAAAACGTTTATATGCTGCCAAACCTGTGTCTCCTGCTGGAAACCACCTTGCCTATCATGCTGTTACGGCGGGTTATATTTTAGGAGAAGTGATTGAGCGGGTGACTGGGCAAGATTTACGTGAATTTGTGCATCAAACTATCGAAAAGCCGATGGGAATGCCTTATTTCAACTATGGTTTAAAACCAGAGTACCGCTCAGAGGTTGCTTTAAATTGTGCAACGGGCCTACATCCTCGCCTTGGTACCGACCACTACCTGAACCATGTATTAGGTGGAGGGTTACAACTTGCAGTTGATGTCACTAACGACAATCGTTTTATGGACACAATTTGCCCAGCCGGAAACATCTATACCAGCGCAGAACAAGCTGGTCGTTTCTTTGAAATGCTTTTAAGTGGAGGAAGCTATGGCGGTCAGCAAATCTTCAGTGAGAAAACGATTTTCAGGGCAACACTGCCGACTACAGGCGTTAGCATTGATCGTACTTTATTAATTCCAATGCGCTATGCCTTAGGACCAATGTTAGGTAGTAACCCTGTAGGTCTTTTTGGTCCAATGACAGGACAAGCTTTTGGTCATTTAGGGTTCTCTAATATTTTATGTTGGGCCGACCCTGAAAGAGATATTAGCGTGTCTCTATTAACAACGGGCAAATCTGTCGTGGGAACCCACCTTCCTGCTTTAGCCAACGTGCTTTATCAGATTTCGACACAATGCCCACGCATTCCTAGAGATCAGCGCCGATCTTTGTTTGGTAGCGACTCACACGAAACTAACTTAGTGTAAAAGCAAATAAAAAACCCAAGCATTTCTGCTTGGGTTTTTTGCGCTGTAGTTTTTGTTTATCGTGTTATTTCTGTTTTTATTATCGTTGGTGAGATGCTAGTCACATCCTTCTTGTTGTTTTAACTCACTTCCAGTGTCTTTGTTTCTATTTCCTTATGTGATGTATTGTGACACATCCAATTATGAAGAAAAGTAGTATTTTTCTTATCATCATGTAAGTAAAAACGTACAGGTCTGTATAATATTTAGTAAATAACCATTTTTAACATTTAACGTACAGTTCTGTATAACATATAACTTAACAATTCACAGGAAAAATGGCTGTTTAAAAATCATATTACAGATAAATATATTGATATAAATTTTTAAAAGAAAACATACTAAATAGAGGTCTAAAACAGATCTTTTTTGATAATTTTTTAGAAGTAAATTAAAACGTGAATATAAAAAAGCCCTGTAGTCTCTCCCAAAACTACAAGGCTTAGCGGCTGTAAGTTTCCTCTTTATACACCTACATCATTGTAAGTTCGCAGTCTCTCGACTTAAGCTATTATTATTGTGCGATTTTGCCCGACATTCCGTGCCAAGCTCGTTGTGTGTTTATAATCTCAAAAACGTGGGGTGTACTCTAGCAGCAAATATCTCGAATCTATGTAAGCTTTTTCTTACAAGGGTAAAAATATTAAGTTTGTCTTAACGAACTAACCGATTAACTTTCTGAACTAAACCACTTTTTCGTGTAGTACGAACTGTAAATGCCTGAACTAAAGCTTCTGGATGAACCAAAAGACTCACTACTTTTTTAGCTCGTGTAATCGCAGTGTAAATGAGCTCCTGACTTAATAAATTCTTTGCAGCCTGATCAAGAACCACAGCAGTATGTGTAAATTCAGACCCTTGCGACTTATGAATTGTTAAAGCAAATGCACTTTGGATACTTTTAGGTAACCGGTTTGCCGCCACCCATTTATTTAAACTTGGAAAATATACTTCAAACTGCTGAGGCTGAGTTCTATGTTCAAAACATAGGCCAATATCTCCATTTGAAATACCAAGTTGATAGTCGTTATAAGTCATCATTACCGGACGACCTACATACCAACCACCCACTGTAACTATTGATAACTGTTGTTGTAGCCAGCGCTGTGCGTACTGATTTAACTGCTGTAAGCCAAATGGGCCATGACGGACCGCCGTTAAAATACGGTAGTCATCGAATGCTCTTACTACGTTTTGAACCTGTTCAATCGAGTGTTCTTCTTTTAAATAATTTTTTAGGCTCTTTACATAGCCTTGAAAACCTAACATGAGTTTCTGATAATAAATTTCGACTTCTGTGTGATTCCCTTCCGGTAAATACTCAAGCTGAACCACATCTGGCATGTCATTTTGTAAAACTATAGGCTTTAATTCAGAAACCTCAACAATATCAATCTCAAATTGCTGCAAAACCACTTCATGATTTTGTTGATAGGTTTGTGCCTGAATAAATTTAGCAACTTGCCCAATCAACGCCCCTTCAGCAAAACGACGACTGGTTTGTAATTGTACTCTGTTGTCGGCTAGTGCCTGTATTTGTTGCAAGTCAGCAAGTACTGCACCTACATCAACGGAAGCGAGCTGATTTGCATCTCCTAATAAAATAATTCGACAAGACTCTGGCACAGCCTCAAATAAAAGAGTTGCCAGATTTAAATCCAGCATGGAGGCCTCATCCACCACAATCACATCGTAAGGAAGCGGTTGTTTTTGATTAAACCGTGGTGTTTGGCTATGCCCCATTCCCAATAAACGATGAATCGTTTGTGTTCCCTGATTTCTGAGCTCTTCACTCATTAATCCGGACTCAAGCAATTTAGGGTCATTAAACGAGTTCTGCAAGGCCTCTTGCATGCGCTGTGCTGCTTTACCCGTTGGAGCAGCCATCGCCACACGAATATGCGGAATTGCTTGGCTAAGCACAGCAATAATACGTGCAAGTGTATAGGTCTTACCTGTACCCGGCCCACCCGTAATAATACTCAAGCTCTGCCGAGCAACCATTTGTAAAGCTGCCTGCTGATGAGGGTCTGTGAGTAAGCTTATATAGTCATCACAAGATACAGGCTGAATTAATTGTTGCTTTAATCGACAAATTTGTTCTGCAAGGCGTTGCTCTAGGTGCCAATATCGGTATAATGCCAACCCCTGCTCATCGTAGACGCATGGTGCAACTTTTGAAGTCGCTTGATCGGCTGATATAGCAAGTTGACCAAGTGCTGCAATTTGCTCTGGACTGACATCGATACAGCTATCACCTTGCAAGCTAGCTTCAATAAGCTGCTGTAAATAAGAAGCGGTATCTGGCACTTGTGATTGCTCAGTAAATGGAGCCTGATTTAAGAAGTTACTCCACGTTGTTAACCAGCTTAAATCGGCTTGTTCAGGGCTATTTAGATTGTCCACACACTTATCCACCTAGTTTTCCACACGCTTGTCCACATGGTTATAGACAGGCTTATCCACATGTCAAGTATTTGTTAATCTTAAAATTACCTAACTTATCAGCATTTTTCATGCGATTTTATCCTCAGCAAAATACCCCAAAATGGCATCAAGACGCAGAATAAACTCAATACTAGGTTGCCAGTAATAATACCCCTGCTCTGCTTCACCATTCATGCCACGCAAATAAAGATAAGTCGCCCCACCTAAATGTTGCTCAATTTGGTAATCCTGCATTTTGACTTGCAAATAGCGATGTAATGCCACCAAGTATAGACCTGCCTGTAGCCAGTAACTTGCCAAAGACATGCTTTGTGCAATGTTATCGCTACGATAATCTGCAAGATCTTCTCCTAAATAATTACTTTTATAATCGGCAATGTGATAGCGCTGTCCATCAAAATAAACCAAATCGATAGAACCATTGAGATAACGGGCCGAACGCGCTTCAAGTAGCTCCGGCATATTTAGGCCATATTCAGCAAAGAGCTGCTGAACACGAGTCATGGCTAAAACCCGATCCGACAATGCCAAATAAAAAGGAAACTCCGACAAATGCTGCTCTGGTTGAAGTTGATTCAATCGGAAGCCCTGATAGAGTGGTGTTCGTAAAACATCTTGCAACCACTGTGCAACTGACTGATAAAGCAGATTCTCGGCGTCTTCTTCCTCTGGGAAGCTCTCTTTATATGTACTGAGTAAATCTAGCCAGAGACTACTATAATCATTTTTAAAACGACGACGTATTTCTATGACCCAGTCATCTGAACATTGAAAATCGATATGCTCAAAAATTTCATGCAGGAAATTACCAGCAAGCGTTCCTCGCGGAAAATTATTCTTTATCCAGTCAATCGGCTGAGCACTGATTGTTTCAACAGTGTTGACCAAGTCCAGCTCATCTTCTGCTAATACAGCATCATTGCTCTGACTCGCCAATAAATCTGTGCCAACCTTATGTTTTAAATGCTGCGCCAAGTAACTGAAACTGGTTTTACCACGAGAATAAAAACGTTGCTCAGGAAAGCGTTGTGCTTGTAGTTCAATAATACTGGTTTGCTTAGCTAAATGAATTGCCTGTGGAATCTGCTCCAAAACCATTTCATCTGTACAGCAATGGTGCTGAAAAGGCTCATTCCTATTTTTCCAGAAAGCTAAGCCTGAAACTGATTTACCATCAGCATCTTGTAAAACGGCATAGACACGGTGACTCGCGCGCGTTAAAGCGACATACCAAAGACGATTCTGTTCAGCTAATGCCCGCTCTTCATGTTGTTTAAGTTCAATTTCATTCAAATATGTCTTGTCAGCAATCGCAACGACTCGTTGAGTCAACATCTGGCTTGAGTCTGGCTGGACTACATCTTGGGTCGAAAAATTCAGAGTTTTATTATTTTCTCGAAACGGCTTGTCTGCACCCAACAAAAAAACAATTTTAAATTCCAGTCCTTTTGACTGGTGAATTGTCATGAGCTGAACGCCAGCTTCGCTCGACAATTTACGTTCTAACTCCCAATCACGATCAAGAGGAGAACGCAACTGTTTGAGATACCAATGATAGAGGTTTTGCGCGCCTGAGTATTTCTCACTGTGCTGACTCAAAATTTCAGTCAAATGACGCAAGTTCACCACAACTCGTTCATTATCTTTGCTTTGAGCAGCCACCAAATTTTGCCAGATATCAAACTGGATGAGACATTGTTGCCATGCCACTAAAAAGCCCTGAGCGGACCACAACTCTCTAATAGTGTCAAAACCAGTCATGAACTGGCTTAAGCCTTCTGCTGTCTGCTCAAGCTGTAATAGTTGTTTTAAATCCATAGCGAATAGACGGCTAATTAAAGCCCGCTTCACTTTTGCCTCATCGTAAGGGTGAAGTATTGCTGTCAATAAAGCACCGACGTCTTGAGCAATCGTGCAATCAAAAACACTTCGTTTCGATGGACGATTAACCCGAATGCCTAAACGCTCTAACTCATATTGAACTTTATCAAGCCCATCATGATTACGGGACAATACTGCAATATCATCTTCGTTTAAGACTTGAATCTGAGAGTCTTTTTGAAAATATAAACGACCCTCATGAGAACGGTTGAGTAAATCCCGAATCTTCCATGCAACTTGCTGAGCCTCTGTTTCTTTATCTTTAAGCATCAGCCAGCGCAAAGGATGAGGATTATTATTGTTGTGTTCAATCAGTACAGGATGAGGTCGAGTACCTGCCCGAATCGGGTCATATTGAACCTGTTCACCAAAGTCAATTTGCCGTTGAAATAAGGCATCGACCACTTCAACCAGATCGGCTACCGAACGGTGGTTATGAATTAACTTATATTCGCGCCCATGTTTAGCTTGAATATCCTTATAGGCATTTAGGAAGGTGAGCATATCCCCGCCACGGAAGCCGTAAATTGCCTGTTTCCGGTCACCCACCATAATCATGCAGCCTTTTTGATAACGCTGCGGATGGCGCCAAATACTGGCGAGCATGTCGTCTTGATCTTGGTTAGTGTCTTGAAATTCATCGACCAAAATTAAGGGATAACGCGCCTGAACAAATACTGCAAAACGTTGTCCCTGCTCGCCTTTTAAAGCATCAGACAGTGTACGGATTTGCTGAGAAAAGGTCGTTTCGCCTTTATTTTGTAAAACCTGCGGTAGTCGTTTTTTAACTTCGACACACAAATAGGCCTTCAAATAAATATGAAGTTGGTCGAACTGCTCAGCATAGTTTTTCAGTACACCAAAGAGTTGCTGTATTTGCTGAACTGTAGGGTGTTGATAGAAACCATCTGAAATTTCAGCCGGACATTTTTTAAAAACTTTCTGATCGGCAATTTGACCTAAAAATTTAAAAACAAGTTCACGCTGTGCTGATAGCGACCCATCAAAAACTAAAATACTGTCGCTTTGCGTTAAAACTTGCAGTAGCTGCGGTAAACATTCACTAAATAATTTATTAAAAGCGCCGTTTCGAAATACCGTACCGCTCACATGCTTATAGTGTTCGCCATCAAGCTGGTAATAGTGCTCTAAAAGGCTTAAGTCAATTTCTGTCGCCAACTGTTTGAGCTGCGCAAGTTGCTCAAACTGAATAGTGGGTTTTTCAGGAAGTTTAAAATGAGCAGAACTAAAATTAAGTGAGTCTTCGACAAGTTTGACAAAACTATCGACGCTCTTAAGTTCACCTGCTAGATACAAAGCATCAATCACGGTTTGAGGCTGAGACTGTATCCATTCACGTAGTACATCATGAATGAGTTGTCGGCTATAAGTTTTTGCATCATCGGTAATTTGAGCACGTTCAATTTTGCCACTCTCAAAAGCAAACTCACGTAATAGTTTTTGGCTGAAGCTATCGAGTGTTCCAACAAATAGCTCATCGAACTGATCTATAACTAATTTTAAACGCTCACACGCATAGGCAATTCGCGTCGCAAAGCTTTTTAAAATGTGTTGGAGTAACAAATCAGGCTCTTGCTCGGCCTGCGTAATTAATTCGTGTTCTGTAAAACTGCGCTTCGTCTCTAAATAACGATACGTTTCGACCAAACGGGCACGAATACGGCTTTTTAACTCGGCAGCAGCAGCACGGGTAAACGTGGTCGCAATCACTTGTCGAGGCAAGTACTTTTCAAGAAAAATACGGACCATCAAGCTCGATAAAGTATAAGTTTTTCCTGTACCTGCCGAAGCTTCAATTAAGTGTAATCCACTAAAATCAATATCAATAATAGGTTGATAAGACACCTGTACTCTTGAGTTCATGTCTTACTCCGAATGTTGAAATTGAAAAACTGGATGGTACAGATCATACGCAAACTCATCACAAGCATGTTGAAGTAAAGCTTGTGCATCTTGTTCTTGTAAAATAAAGCTCCAGTCTTTATGTAGCTTGCAAGCTTCATTTTGAGTCATATCCATCGTGGTAAATGACCCTGTTTCATTCCAGTATTTTAACAGCTCAGCATAGCTCTTCTCATCCAGTTTTGCTTTTTCTGCCTGATCTGCCGTTTCCCACTGATATGCTTTGGCTTTTTCTAACGGTTTTAATAATAAGGCTGCTGGCAAAACTAGTGGTTGTTGTTGTGCGTAACGCCAGATTTTAAACCATGGTTGTAAATATTGCCGAGCCTGTTCAGAACTCACTCCACTACAAATCACGGTTTGATCGCTAAAAACCACAATACGGCGTTTTTCAGCTCCGGCACTTCCCTCATTCAAATAAGCTAACCAAAGTAAGTGTTCCAACCAGACTTTCGCGCGTCTTTTTGCCCGAGCGCTTGAAGGCTCCATGCTGACCCAATCCTGAGTTTCAGACTTTGGAACAGTAATATTCATATGAAGCTGTTTGGCAATTCGCCAAACTCGCTGAGTCGTTTGTGTGACTGCTGGCGCGTATTGATGGAGGCATTCAAGCAGGCACTCTTGTTCAAAAACACCTTGCTGCCACGCGCTATATTTGACTTTGCCTACAGGCAATTGATCAAGTAATACCTCAGGTTGTGCTTGTTGATCAGATTGCTGTAAAAAATGTCGAATCGCATAACGTCCTAAACCATCTAGTAACAAAGGTTCATTTTGGTCGAGCAGTCCGACACTTCCTAAGTTTTCGACACCCAAGGTTTTCAAATATAGTCGTGCGGGGAACGTCACATCCTGTATCCATTGCTGGCTATCTAAAACCAACATGTCAGGCACTTGCAGCGGATAGGTCGTATTCGCCCAAGGTTGACGGTTTCCTGAGACTTGCTGAATTTGTGAAGCAACCTTAAACCAATGATCTTGGTAACGAACAACACTTTTTTCTACATTAAAACCTTTCGGATCGAAAGGCTGTAAGTGATGGAGGTAATAAAGCTGCTTTAACTGTGATGGAATCTCAATCCCTTCAACAACTACATTTTCAGGTACATCGTCTTCGGCTTTTACAATCAAGGCAAGGTGTTCACGGAACTCTTGAAGAATACTAGAAGGTTCTCTCACCTCGCCATCATTCACATCAAACCCGTTATAAAACAGCCATAAATTTTCTTGGGCTAATAATAAAGCATCTAAAAAAGCACCCTGATCATCCTCAAGACGAGAGCGGTCTCCTAACTGTTGGCGCAATGCATCCATTAAATCAAATGGAACGTGTGTATCACGGTTTGGGAATTGCCCTGCATCAAGATTTAACATCACCATTAAGCGATAAGGGAGGGGTCGAATATGTCCAATTTGGGCAAAGGTAATCTGCCCAGTCGGTTCCGCTTGTGCACTTTGGCTTTCTAAGGTCCGTTGAATTTCTTCAATAATATAAGGTAGAGGCAAGGTAATTTTGCGCAAAGTTCCTGTTTCTGTCTCTGCGTAATAACTTGCGAGCGTCAACATTCGCTCTTGTTTTTTGACAATTTCCCGAACAGCTTTTAAAGCAGCAACACCCACCTGCTCAAATTCGACAATATCTTTACCCAGTACTTGGAGCCAATATTCAACCGTATAGACTTGCCCCTGTTCATGTAGGGTTAACCAATCACGGCGCTCATTCAAATCTTGATAAATCTGAATGAGTGTACCAATCAACTCAAAATCACCTGGTTGAACTTTGGCATAACTCAGCACTTGATTAAATGTTTCATGTACAGGCACAGCAATACCTAGAGCTAATCGCTCTAAAGCAAATTTAAAACTATATCGATAATCGTCATCACCCTCACACAAACTGCGCTTGAGATGCTCTGCATCCAATCCTCGTTTAAACCCTGCATCGGCAAGTAAATTTAAAATTCGCTCAACCTGAACATATTCAAGTTCGTATCGTTGCTGGGTCGCATGCAAGCTTAACCAGTCAGCAAAATCATCAAAGCTAAAACGTCCTTGCATCAGCTGAATACGCCCAATCACGGCACGCCAAGCATTAAGTGCATCGAGTGAGGCAACACCTGCAATTTTCACTGGTAAATGCACACTCTGCTCAGTGGCGGTTGCAGGAAATACACTCCGAATTAAAGGCTCTATGTCGGTCAAATTAGGAACTAAAACCAAAATATCATTTGGACGACGCGGCTGCTCATGTGTTTGGGCCAACCAACCAATCAATTGCTCTTTTAGTACTTCAAGCTGACGTAAAGTAGAATGGCAAACGTGAATCTGAATAGAGTCATCGTCTGGAGCAAGCTCATATTGCTTAACTTGGGGTTCCACCAAATGCAAAATATCGGATTGAACTTTACCGAGTAAACTTTCAGGGAAATCATCCACAAAAGCATCAACCCATTTACCCTCTTCACCCGTAGATAAATTTGATAATAGCGAAAAGTGGTCGCGGGCTTGTTTACCCAATCTTGTTAAAAGTGGATGTCTGGACTCACGTGCTTCAGCATTAAAGTTGAGTGTAAATTTATTAAAGAAATCGCTAATTTCAGCATCCGTTGCCTTAGGATTTTTCGCAATAAAGCGCTCTTTTACCCCTAAGTCATAACGCTGTTTCCACAGGGGATCAACGCTATCTGCCCAATATTCTTGCGAAGGGTTATAGTGCAAAATTAGCACATCAATATATTGCCCTAAACGACGCAAGAACTGTAACTGGCTTGGCGGTAAATCCAATAATGTAAAGATCACCACCTGATGAGGTAATCTTGAAATAGCCCATTTACTACGATCTGAATGTTCGATCTCTTGCCAAAACAACGCATCAATTTGCTGCATCTGCAAAAAGTCATCATGAAAATGTTGCTGCCACAACCACCGCTGCCAACGTTCTAGCTCTTGAGTTTGATGCAATGCAAAAGCAGTAACCTCTTCGTCTTTTTGCACAATATATTTTTCAATATCGAGCGCTCGCCCCTGCCCCCAAGCAGCCAACCAGTTCTCTGGACACGTACAACTATTTTCACAACCACGCTGACACTGTCCACGATAAATCATGTAGTTACTAAATAGATCGGCAACCTGCTCAGCGACCCAATACAGCATTTTTTGTTTTTTTAGTTGTTTATCTATGCCTTGCTCAAGTCGGTCTGCGCTGTCATAAATGCGCTGAACAATAGAATGGAGAGGATGTGAGGTATCTATGCTAATTGCATCAGGTTGTATAAATTCATACAAAGCCTGATGAACCCGCCATTTAAAAATTAAACGTGGGATGTTCGCTTTACGGACCTGTTCTTTATGGGCAGTTAAAACTTGCTGATAGGCATACCACTGGAAACCTCGTACCCGTTGATGAAACTGGTAATTGGCACTCATGCCTTGCTGTTCTGCAAGTTTCTGTATTAGCCACTGCTCAACCGCAGGACTTGGAACAACAAAATGCTGTGTTTTCAAAACCTGTAAAGGATGCGTTGAAGTTTGCGATGTAGACGCTAATACACCTTGCAACAACACATCAATACGTTGGCTTTGAATAACATGAATCCCCATTTATTTCATATCCTGCTTGCATAATTTATGCACAAAATCATAAACATTCATTACTATACAACTGAATCTGACTATGTCACGTTGGTTTAAACACAGCATAATTTAACTTTAGGTGTCACTTACGCTTGGTTTAAATGACGCCATCAAGAAACTTACACAGGTAGACATTATGAAAATTGATAACATTCCTGACTATATTGATCCTAGCCTAAATCTGGAACAAATTCGCGATGAGTGTCGTGACCTCATCAAAAAAAGAGCTTACGTCTCAGCAGGAGCGGCAATTGTACCGATTCCGTTTTTAGACGTGGTGATAGATTTAGGAATTTTGTCGTACCTTATTCCAGATATCAATTCCCGTTTTGGCTTAGCACCTGAGCACGTGAGTGTTTACGACCCAAAAACTAAAACAATTCATTGGGATGAATTACGTAAACGCGGTTTTGAATTTTCAGGTTTTGTAGTGGCACGTACTACTGTTAAAAAAACATTTAATGGTTTTTTGGGCAAAATCGTAACAAAACAGGTGACTAAATTTATACCGCTAGGCGGACAAATTGTAGCAGCAAGTTTAGGCTATTTCATGATGAAAAAAATAGCAGAAACTCACCTGAATGACAGTTACAATCTTGCAAAACGTATTCAGCAAAAAAGCCGTACCACTATTGTAAATTAGTAGGTACCTTATGGCTGAGAGCTTAATCTGCTCTCAGCTGTTTTAAAACTGCCTTTAATACTTCTAGACGTGCAGTATATTTATCATCAGTTGCAACAATATACCAAGGTGCGTATTCAGTACTGGTTCGCTCAAACATATCTGCTGCCGCTTTTAAATAATCATCCCACTTATCACGATTACGCCAATCCTCTGCGGTAATTTTAAAGCGTTTATGAGGCGTCTCTTCTCTGGCTTTAAAACGTTGCTCTTGTTCATCTTTACTAATTGCCAGCCAAATTTTTACTACAATCGTTTGACTATCAAATAAATCTTTTTCAAAACGATTAATTTCGTCATAAGCACGCTGCCACTCTAAAGGCGAAGCAAAACCTTCAACACGTTCAACAAGTACACGCCCATACCACGTCCGATCAAAGATCGTGATTTTTTCAGCCTCATTAATACGGTTCCAGAAACGCCATAAATAAGGATGTCGTGCCTCGTACCGTTCAGGTGCTCCAATACAGTGAATATCATATTCACGCGGATCTAGGTTTTTAACAATTCGCTTAATTGCACCACCTTTACCAGCGGCATCCATCCCCTCAAAAGCAATCACGACATTACGTTTATCAAAACGCATTGCATCAGCAATTTTTTTGCTGAGTTTATCGAGCTCTTTTTTATATTCAGCTTTTTCAAGTGGCTCATTAGAAGGTTTTAATAAACTCTCTGGAATTTTAGCTTGTTGCCATTTTCCTTTAACTTCAGTTTCATGGTCAGGAAGTTGACGCATGTGTTGTAAAAGGTATTGAGCAAAAAACTGATCGCGTTGTGTTTCATCTTCGCCATCAATAATGTACCAATCGTCGGTAAAACGGCGGCGTAACTTTTGCAAAGTGTCATATTGTTTTTTATTACGCCAGTCTAGGCCGTGGAGCTTATGCCAGTGCTGCTCTGACGGGTCAATTTTGTCTAAACGTTTTTGGAGTGATTTCCATGAAAGGTCGAACCAGACTTTGACCACATCGACATAATTATTTTTCAAATCTTGTTCGAATGCCCGCATACTTTCAACGTAAGCATCAAATCGCGCCTCATCTAAAGGTTCAGACACATGCGTTGCCGTAACAAGTAAATCGCTATACCAATTGCCAAACATCACCACAATTTGACCTTCGGTAGGAATAAACTCCGAATAAGATTGCCAAAATGCTTCTGTATCTGTCAGCACACGTGGTGCATCTGCTTTTACCCGCAAATATCTTGGGTCTAGCCACTCGCGAAGCTGCTTAACCGCCTCGCCTTTTCCAGCCAGTTCAATACCACTCATTAAAATGAGTGTACTTTTAGCATTCGGCTTCCCTCGACTTTCTTTTAGAGCATATTGTGCTTCAATCAAATCGACCGAAAGCTGTTCTTCATCTCGAATTTCAAATTTTGGTTGTTGTTCACTCATAGTCCACGACTCTAATGATTTATTGTTTAATTTCGATGATCTTTAACTTATGCGGTTAAATGATGAATTGCTATACAAATTATGTCATTGCGACCAAATCCCCGATAAAAATTGACGCATGAATCATTTTTTTTACATCTTCTCGCCATAGTACAAGGTTACAATGCCTCTTATGATTTTTTGTAAATAGCCCAATATTAGAGTCTTACATGTCTAAACTCGCTGCTTTTGATGAACTTTTACAACAATATAAAACATTTAATTATCATGACAATCCGGTGCTTGCCCAACGTTTGCAAGATGTACAAACATGGCTAAAAGAACGGATGAAAGATACACATCATGAATTTTTCAACTTGCCTGAACATAAACTCATGGCACAGTATTTTTTAAATCGTTTATATGGTGGTCCAGAGTTTGATGCCCTTGCAGCACAAATTGAACGTCTATTGAAATATGCACATAAAGCCGAAAAAGTATTGCCTGAGAATGCGATTAAAACTGGAACTAAATCGGTAAGTTTAGCTGTGCTTGCCACTCAGCTTGATGAACAAGTGGCGATACAGCTTCTTGAGGATTATCCGGCTGACACGGTATTAACCGATGAAATCATGCGCTTAACCCTAACCAAACTTGATCAGGCAGAAGCTCGTTATCAACAACTTGCTCTTCTTGATGATTTAGGTACAGCACTCGATAAATATATGCGCTCATTTATGATGTTTACGGCTTTTAAAATGTGTAAAGGCATTGCCCAAAAATATCACTTCGAGTTGATGTATGATTTTATCCAAGATGGTTTTACTGCGATGAAACCGTTAAAATCAGCCGAGACGTTTATCAAGACTTTTACGGAAAAAGAACGCCAGATTATTGAAAATGTACATTCAGGGCATCCGAATCCGTTTAGAGTGTGATAAGGTCGGCACAGAGAAAAAATCAACCTTACGAAGTTGAGATTTTATTCATTATATTTGCATGATGATGCCTGTAAAAATAGACAAAATCTGTCATCATGCAGAACTTATTCCGTTTCACTTGAGTTTGAGTCTAGGAGAGACAATATGTCTAACGAAAACCAAAAGCCAACATCTCCAACTGAGCAGGCACAAAGTTCAGACAAAGTTAGCCCATTCCTAAGCTCACCTTTACCGCAAGGTACCCCTCAAGGGCAACAACAAACTTTACAACAAACCTTAACTGATACACCAGTTAACGGTTCTGTACCGAAATACAATTTACCACGTGGTGCTGGCAATACTGGCAACGTGGGAGAAACCACACACTTTGGTTTCTCGACTGTTAAAACTGAAGATAAAGCTCAAAAAGTTGCAGAAGTTTTCCATTCGGTTGCAAGCAAATATGACTTGATGAATGACTTGATGTCATTTGGTATTCACCGCCTTTGGAAACGCTTTGCAATTAACATGTCAGGTGTACGCCGTGATCAACATGTGTTGGACATTGCTGGTGGTACAGGCGATTTAGCGAAAGTATTCAGCCGCGAAGTTGGTCCTCAAGGCCATGTCGTTCTTTCAGACATTAACGAATCTATGCTCAACGTAGGCCGTGACCGTTTGATTGATGCAGGCTGTACCAATGTCGACTTCGTACTTGCCAATGCAGAAACTTTAGAGCCTTTTGCAGATAATAGCTTTGATCTACTCACCATTAGTTTTGGCTTACGTAACGTGACTGATAAAGATGCAGCACTTGCTTCTATGTTCCGTGTGTTAAAGCCAGGCGGTCGTTTGCTTATTCTTGAATTTTCTAAGCCTGTATTTGAGCCATTCTCAAAACTTTATGACCTCTACTCATTCACTGCTTTACCGATTATGGGTAAATTAGTTGCCAATGATTCAGAAAGTTATAAATATTTGGCTGAATCAATTCGTATGCATCCAGACCAACGCACCTTAAAAGGTATGATGGAAAATGCTGGCTTCCAGAACTGTGACTATCACAACCTTACTGCTGGTATCGTTGCCGTTCACCGTGGCTTCAAACTGTAAGGGTTAACGATATGTGGTCGATTCTGGCACTCGGTGCAGTCGAACGTATCATTCATCATCTGATCGATCTGGATGCGGTTACACGCATTCAGCTTAATCAGTTACAGGGCAAAATGTTGCGTGTCGTAATCGACAGTCCGCAACTTTCTGTCGATGTATTCTTTGATCAAGAAAAAGTTCGTCTTGAACCTACCGCAACAGGGCAAAGTGAAAAACCTTCTATTTTTGAACAACGCCCTTTTGATGCGCAATTCAAAATTTCTGAAGCTACAGCAACTTTGCATGTTAAAGATGTCGTTGAGTTGATCAAACTATTGGTCAGCGATCCAGATCAGATTGGCAATATCCCATTGCAAGGTGATTATCACCTGTTACAGGATATTCAAAAAATCATGCAACAAGCTGAACCAGATTTAGCTGCGCACTTATCAAGATGGGTTGGTCCTCAACTTGCCCACGAAATTGGCAAGATTCAGCTTGCACCAAAACATTTAAAACGCTCTCTTCAAAGTCATCTGTTTTTTGCTGAAGATGCCTTAAAAGAAGATAGCGGTCTATTTGCCCCTCGTTGGGAAATGGATGATTTAACTCAAGCAACTCGCAAGCTTAATCAAGACATTGACCGTCTAGAAGCAAGATTGCAGCAACTCAACGCACAACTACAACCCTCTCAAGACTAGGTAAGACTGTATATGATTCCGCACGTTTCACGTTTACTCGAACTTTGGCGTATTGCAGCGCACTATAGACTCGATACGTTGTTCCCTGCGGATGAATTACCAGTTAAAGCTCAACGTGCATTAAGTGTTATTAAAATGCACCCAGCCGCATGGTCTAGTCGTGAACGTAAAAATCCTTTAAAGCTCAAAGAAGCTTTGGAAGAGATGGGGCCGCTTGCAATTAAGCTTGGGCAATTACTGTCAACCCGACGTGATTTGATTCCACCTGAAATACTCGCTCAATTGGTCTTACTTCAAGATCAGGTAAAACCTTTTGATAGCAATGTTGCCAAGCAACGTATTCAGGACTCATTAAAGGCAGACGTAAATACCTTGTTTGCTCGCTTTGATGACCAGCCATTAGCTGCTGCGTCAATTGCGCAAGTTCATACTGCTGCTTTGCATGATGGTCGTGAAGTCGTTATTAAAGTGACTCGTCCTGACATTCGCAACCAAATTTTGCAAGACTTTGAAATTTTGGCGTGGTTAGGCAACACACTAGAAAGCCGCCTTGAAGCTGCACGTGCGTTGCATTTAAGCGAAATTATTCAAGACTATCGCCAGATTATCTTAAATGAGCTGGACTTGAGTATTGAGGCAGATAACACCCGTCGTATGCGCCATTATTTTACTGGCTCAACCATGATGTATGTGCCTGAAGTCTACATGGACACCAAAGATGTCATGGTGGCAGAGCGTATTACAGGTGTTCCTATTTCAGATACGGCGACTTTTGACCGTCTAGGCATGGACCGCGCACAACTTGCAGAAAAAGGATTAACCATTTTCTTCACGCAAGTATTTCGCGATAACTTTTTCCATGCCGACATGCACCCCGGCAATGTCTTTGTAGAAACAATTAACCCAAGCAATCCACGCTTTATTGCGTTGGACTGTGCGATTATGGGTGAGTTATCTAAGCATGACCAGATGACGATTGCCCGCATGTTGCTTGCTGTAATGAACAGCAACTTTATGCAGCTCATTCAAATTGTGCACCAAGCTGGCTGGATTCCACCGGGTACAGACCAAGATGCGCTATCGCGTGAAATGCGTCGCACCGTTGGTCCAATGGTGTCTAAACCAATGGATCAACTTGATTTTGCTGGCATCTTAATTCAAGTGATGGATATTGCCCGTCGCTTCCATTTAGAGATTCCACCGCAACTCATGTTGTTGCTAAAGACTTTAGTGCATGTTGAAGGCCTAGGGACCGATCTTTATCCGCAGCTCGACATCTGGAAATTGGCAAAACCAATTTTGACTGAATGGGTCAAAGCCAACATGAACCCAGTCAAAAATATAAAAGAGTTAGGGCAGCAACTACCTGACCTGCTTTTAGGTGCTCAAGATTTCCCAAGCTTAATTGTTGATAGTTTAAATGGTTTAAAAAATCAGTCTGCTTGGCAAGACCGTCAGTTACGCGAAATGCAGCAACTTCGTTTGCAAATGGAACATCAACAACGCCGCAGTTGGATGTTCGGCAGTACTATGCTGATTTTACTAACCATCGCGATTATTAGCCCGTGGTTTGTTTCGGTTATTTTGATTGTGCTGAGTAGCTTATTAGCGCTTTGGCGTATATTGAAATAAATTCTAAATCCCTTGCAATCGCAAGGGATTTTTCTATGACAATAATTTAATTTTAAAAAATTTTTCTAGATCACTGATAAGTTCATTGTTAAATTGAACCTATAAATACTTCAAAAGAATAAACAATGAAAACACCTCATTTTGCCATTATCGGTGCTGGTACAGCAGGTTTAGCAACTGCCATTTTGCTCGCTCGCGAAGGCAATAATGTGACTATTTTTGAACAAGTTGATGAATTATCTCCGGTAGGTGCAGGTCTTTTACTACAGCCTGCTGGATTAGCCGTATTTGAGCATCTTGGTGTACTTAATGAAGCCTTAACACTAGGTGCAAAAGTCACAGGTTTAGAAGGTCAGCTTCCTGATAAACGCCTTTTAGTAAATAGTCACTATCATGAAGCTTCAACGAATCTTTATGGTTTAGGTATTCACCGTTCTACTTTATGTCACGTTCTTACTCAAAAACTTTCTCAATATTCAAGTCACATTACTTGGCGTATGGGTCACACAATTGAAAGACTTGAAGAACACCCTAATGAAATTAGGGTCTTTGGCTTTAATCACAACCAAAAGTTTGATGATTGCTTTGATGCGGTCTTAATTGCCAATGGCGCTCGTAGTCAATTGCGACCCAAAGCATGGGTAAAAGTCGATCAAGCTTATCCATGGGGTGCTGCTTGGAGTATCGTGCCTGAATGTTTAGCACTAAATCCCCAAATTCTGCATCAATTTTATGATCGCTCCAAAATCATGATGGGGATTTTACCTACAGGGGCAATCCCTTCTGCACCCGAGCAACGACTTGCGAGTGTATTTTGGAGCCTACCTACTGCACAATTACCTACATTTTTGAAAGATGAGCAGTCAAAACAGACTTGGTTAAACCAAGTTTCAGAGCGCTGGCCTGATGTAGCAGAATGGTTAAAACAGATTTTGTACAACAATCAAATTCAACCTAAATGGCTATCTGCCCAATACCGTGATGTGGTGATGACTCAATTTGGGCAAGGCCGAATTGGTGTTATTGGTGATGCTGCTCATGCTATGAGCCCTCAACTGGGACAAGGCGCAAATATGGCTTTACTGGATGCTTGGGCTTTTTCTCAATCATTGCAACTTGCCCAAAAGAACCAAAATATTGATTGGTCACTCCTCTGGCAGCACTATCATCAACATCGCCGCTCTTCCACCCAGTTTTATCAATTCCTCAGTCGCTTATTAACACCACTTTATCAATCTGACCATTGGTGGGCGGGAGGTTTAAGAGATCTCGTTTTCCCTTGGATGTATCAGATCCCTTATTTTCGAAAAGAAATGGCAATCACAGTTTCTGGCTTAAAAACAGCTCCATTTCAACAACTTGATTATCAGAAAATTGCTCAATATTGCGAAAAAGAAAATGCACTTAATTCAAAAAGTGAATCTCTTCCCGACTATTAACCTCATAGAAGAATAGCGAGTTATATATGAAAATCAGCCACCTTGATCATCTCGTTTTAACCGTTGCAGATATTGAAAACACCTGTAATTTCTATCAAACAGTATTAGGGTTTGAGGTCATTACGTTTAAAGGTGATAGAAAAGCCTTAAAGTTTGGGCATCAAAAAATTAATTTGCATCAACTAGGCAATGAATTTGAACCCAAGGCATTGCATCCAACTTCTGGATCTGCCGATCTGTGTTTTATTTCAGATACTTCCATTTCAGAGGTCGTTACACACCTTAATCAGTTAAATATTCAAATTGAAGAAGGCCCCGTTGAACGTACTGGTGCAATGCACCCTATTCTCTCAGTTTATATACGTGATCCAGATCAAAATTTGATTGAGATTTCCAATATTCTCACTTCAGAAATATCTAAATAACGTACTGACAAGTAATGAGAGTAAGCTGTTTGTTAGCCTAACACAGAGAAAAAGCGTAAAGAATTTTTCCGCAAAGTGACGTTCATGCCGTACACTATACAAGCTATTTTTTAGCATCTGACTTAAATCAATTTATAGTTCATATTTCTTTGGTGATTCCTCATGAATAACACGCAATGGCTCGATGAAGTAAAATTTAACGAACAAGGTCTTATCCCTGCCATTGCTCAACATCATCAAACCGGACGCATTTTGATGGTGGCGTGGATGAACCGTGAAGCACTCGCGCTAACAGCGGAAAAAAATCAGGCTGTTTACTTCTCTCGCTCTCGCCAAAAACTCTGGCACAAGGGTGAAGAATCAGGACATTTCCAAACAGTTTATGAAATTCGCCTGGACTGCGATGCCGATGTTATTGTCTTACAAATTGAACAGCACGGCGGTATTGCATGTCATACAGGTCGTGAGTCTTGTTTCTACCGTAAACTTACTCCGCAAGGTTGGGAAATTGTCGATGCGCAGTTAAAAGACCCTACTGCAATTTACGGTGAAAATGCTAAAACAGAAGCTCACGATCACGCCCACACCACTGAACAAGTTGATGTACTTGCTCATTTAGGTCAATTGATGCAAGAGCGGAAGCAAGCGGAAGCAGATACCTCTTATGTTGCCAGCCTCTATAAAAAAGGCATCAATAAAATTTTAGAAAAAGTCGGCGAAGAAAGTGTAGAAACCATTATTGCTGCTAAAGATTTTGCAGTTCAAGATTCAGAAGCTCACTTAAACGATCTCGTTTATGAAACAGCCGATTTATGGTTCCATACTATTGTCATGTTGGGTTATTTCGATCTTAATCCACAACTTATTATTGACGAATTAGCTCGTCGTCAGGGTTTATCTGGTTTAGTTGAAAAAGCTAACCGCAACAAGGTATAAAATCACTCAGTGTCGAATATTGAAAAACCTAAAGCTACCTATGAGCAAGCAATTGCCATAGACAACGCACGTCTTGGGCAATCATTTAAAGTGATTGCCTATGCGGGTACAGGTAAAACCACTACTTTACAAATGATTAGCGATGCCATGCCTGAGCGGCGCGGTATGTATTTGGCATTTAACAAAGCGATTGCTGGTGAAGCCCAAAACAAATTTCATCGTAATGTCGACTGCCGTACTTTTCACTCACTTGCTTTTCGTAGCGTGCCACGTGGCGTAACTGACAAATTACGTCTACCGCGCTTAAGTCCAAGTTTTATTGCTAAAGAATATCGACTAGAGCCGATTACTTTACGACGAATGATGGGTGGGCGTTACGAGAAATATGTCTTGATGCCAAGCCGACTAGCAAGTCTTGTCGCAAATGCGGTAGGTTACTTCTGTTCAACGAGTTCTCAATACCCTGCACCTCGCCATATTCAAGCACCGAATTGGTTACATCCAGATGATATTATCGAATTACAAAAGCATCTTTATCCTGCTGTGGAACGTCGTTGGCTAGAGTCAATTGACCCGAATCATCAAGCCGGAATTGGCCATGATATTTACCTTAAACTTTGGGCATTATCTGAACCGAACATTCCTAGTGATTATGTGTTATTTGATGAAGCACAAGATGCCGACCCTTTAATGCTGGGTATTTTGCTTCGACAAAAAAATACGCAGGTCATTTATGTGGGCGATGCTCATCAGCAAATTTATGCATGGCGTGGTGCGATTAATGCTATGCAGCAATTACCATTACCTGAATCTCGTCTAACCACGTCTTTTCGTTTTGGTGAAACGATTGCTGACGTTGCCAATGCATTGCTGGGCGGCTTAAATGAGACTGTTCCTCTACTTGGCAATCCGAACCAGAAATCAAGTGTAGTTAATAAACCTCACACTAAAATGCGTGACGCAATTTTATGCCGTACCAATGCCCGTGCGATGGAACTTTTGTTGGCAGGTTTAGTTCATGGCGATAAGGTAAGTTTGCAAGCAGACCATCAAAAACTAAACCGTTTTGTAGATGCTGCAAGCCTCTTGAAACAAGGCAAACGTGTCACCGATGTTCCTGAGTTAGCATGGTTCAATTCATGGCATGATGTTCATGAATACTGTGAAACCAATGAAGGTAGTGACATTAAACCTTTGGTTAAATTGGTTGATGATCACGGGACTGACCCATTAAAGAAAGCACTTGCAAAGATTACACCCATTGAGCAAGCTGATTATGTCATCTCTACAGCCCACAAAGCTAAAGGGTTAGAATGGAACCGCGTTCATATTGAAGATGACTATCAATTTAAAATTAATGGCTTAGAACACAAGATTACAGATGAGGAGTTAAGATTACTTTACGTTGCTTGTACTCGTGCTAAAGTAAGTCTAAATATCCATCATCTTTATGATCTGATACAACAATTAAAACTAAGGGCGCCTTTAAGTCTTCGTCAATCGGTTGGTTGAAGCGCTCATACTTAGGTGAGCCTATGAAACTTGAATCGATCCAATTTAAACATATTGCTTTATTTCACGATCTTAAAATACAGTTTCAATATGAAAAACAGCCTATTACCTTAATTTTAGGTGAACAAGCAACTGGTAAAAGTATGTTACTCAAACATACTTACCATGCTTTAACTTGGTTCCCTGCCCGTCTTAAAGATTTACGTAGCCCTGGTATTGTCATGCCTGATCAAGACATTACTCAGTCGCGCCTACAATCAAGAATCGAAGTGACCATTCAAGTTCCAGCAGAAATTGGCCATTTACCTGAAAGTACCTCTGCCCAACAGGTGGATTCTTCACTATGTAGCTGGAAACTTTTTAAAACTCTAAATTCAAGTGGCATTGGAATAAGCCAAGTTGAAACGCAGCAACTTGATCAAACTATGGCCCTTTATCAGCAAGTCACAAAAAAAGATCCACTACAAGGATTGCCCTTAGTCGCTTACTACCCAGCCGAGCGATTTGTAAATGATATTAATCTGCTGAATAAAAATTTACCCGGCATTACCCAATCGATTTCAGCCTATGACATTAGCCCGCTACCATTTACAACGTTTACTCGTTTTTTTGAATGGTTACGTGAAATTAGCGATATCGAAAATGCCCAAGCTGCGCATCTCCTACAACGTATTATTTCTAGACAATCAGAACAGCAAGACCAGACAGAACTATTAAATGAGCTTCAAAAAGAGTTATCAGGGCAGCCTAAACAGCTCACCTCCCCGAATCTTTATGCACTGAAAAATGCATTAAATATTGTTCTGCCTGAACTTAAAGACCTATATTTGCAATATCAACCTCGGCTCCAGCTCATAGTTGACTATGAAGGTCAAACCCTACCGTTTCAGCAGCTTTCCAACACCACAAAAACTTGGATTGCGTTGGTAGGTGATGTAGCCCGTAGACTCTGTTTACTTAATCCCTTAAGTTTAAATCCTTGCCTCGAAGGTGAAGGGATTTTATTAATAGATCAGATTGATGCACAGCTCGACTCCACACATTGCACAGAAATCTTGAATCGGCTTCATCAGGCATTCCCGCGCTTACAAATTATTGCAACAGGAAGTCGTGAGGAATTACTTGAACATGCTTCCAACTATCAATGTTTAAAATTAGAACACGGTAAAATTAGCCACCTTGATTTAAATACAACTAAGCAACAGCTTGAAAACATCTATACATTGCTACAAAGAAGCGAACCATTAACGCAGTCTATAGAGGCACAACCTCTTAGCTTAATTGACCCAACACCATCTCCAGCACAAATTGGTGTTTTATTTCAGCAAATCCAAAATCTAAATGAGCAACAAAAAAATGAATTGCTCCGCATGATTCATGCAGGAGATACACCAGAAGAAAGCCCTTCTGTTTAAATTTTATGACCCATTTACTCTATTTTTATAATGAAATTCGGCTTCACACAATATAGAGTTTAAGCAGGATTTTTAGGCTCTAAAATCACTAGATGTTGTTACTACATGTAATAACATCAGATTTTTACTGCTTTTTTAGTGTACAATAAATTTCATTTTGCGTTTTTATTCTTCAAGTTGCGCAATACAACTTGTTTCTCGCTTTATTTTCTAATTTGGTTGGGCTTTCAGAATACAAGCCTTGGAAATCTCTTTGAATTCCTATCTGTTCTGAAATTAAAATTTCACTTTTAGGTCTCGGCCTAAATCACATATGGATACGAGTGTGCTACCGATAATTATCTTATTACCGTTAATATTAGGCACCACCCTTGTTTCATTGCTTCAACGGTTCTCGCGTGGAGTAACGGCTTTAGGGGCAATCGGAGTCAGTTTAACCAGTTTTGGTTTATTACTGGCTCAAGCAAAAACTGTGCTTGGTGGTGCAAGCATTCAACAGAGCTGGGATTGGTTACCTCAATTAGGAATTAATCTAAGCTTCAGACTCGATGCTCTTGGTTTACTATTTTCTCTACTTATTACCGGTATCGGTACACTCATTTATATATACGCCTACTACTATCTTGGCCCTAAAAATTCTTTAAGCAAACTATATGCTTTACTCATGCTGTTTATGGCAGCAATGCTGGGTATTTCGCTCTCTAATAATCTTATTATTTTATTAGTCTTTTGGGAGCTCACCAGTATTTCATCTTTTTTATTAGTGGGTTACTGGAGTCATTATGAAGCTGCTCAACGCGGCTCTCGAATGGCACTCACCATTACAGGGATGGGTGGTTTGGCGTTATTGGGTGGATTTGTTCTATTAGGACAAATCACTGGAACCTATGAAATTAATGACATCATGGGCATGAAAGATGCCATTCAAGCCCATTCCCTATTTATTCCAATGTTATTGCTTATTTTGCTTGGTGCATTTACGAAGAGTGCTCAGTTTCCATTTCATTTTTGGTTACCCAACGCAATGGCTGCGCCCACTCCGGTGTCTGCCTACCTACACTCTGCAACCATGGTAAAAGCCGGGATCTTTCTACTTGCCCGCTTACTGCCAATTTTTGTAGGCGCTGCGATCTATCACAATATTGTGACGTTTGTCGGCCTATTTACACTTTGTATGGCAGCATGTTTTGCCATTTTCAAAGAAGACTTAAAAGGTTTGCTCGCCTATTCAACAATTAGCCATTTAGGTCTTATTGTCTGTCTACTTGGAATAGGTTCGCCTTTAGCAGTTGCTGCTGCCATTTTTCATATTATTAACCATGCGACATTTAAAGCAGCCCTGTTTATGCTTGCGGGGATTATTGACCATGAAACTGGTACACGTGATCTTCGAAAACTCAGTGGTATTTGGCAATTACTTCCTTTCACGGCCACATTAACCATGATCACCGCTGCCTCTATGGCAGGGGTACCACTCACCAATGGCTTTATTTCTAAAGAGATGTTCTTTACCGAGCTATTGGCGAATCTTTCAGGTTCAACGGTTATCTTTGCCAGCATTATTGCAACTCTGGCTGGTATCTTTGCAGTAAGTTATTCAATTCGCTTAGTGCATGGCGTGTTTTTTGACGGTCCAATTGGTAAACAAGTTCCAAATAAAGATGCACATGAACCACCTATCGGTATGCGTTCGCCAGCCATTCTTCTTGCTGTGCTATGTATCTTGGTTGGAGTTTTACCTTCTTTATTGGTAGAACCACTGGTCAATAGCGTAACGAGAGCAAGCTTGATGCAACCAGAATTTGCAGGAACTCATCTTGCAATCTGGCACGGATTCAATGCTCCTCTTGTGATGAGTATTATTGCTTTAGTGGGCGGCTCGCTCTTCTATTTTGCTTTGGCAAAAGATGGCATGATTCGTAAAATTGACCTTGACCCACGTCTTGGCAGATTACAAGGCCGTATTTTATTTGATTTATTTTTAAAACATCTGTTGCTCACCAGCCGAAAAATCAAACAAAAAACTGAAAATGGCTCATTGCAAAGTTACTTGTTTTTGATCATTGCTTTTAGCATCATCATGGTAACCATGCCGCTACTCAATCAAGGGCTTACTACAGGCACACGTGAACTCACTCATGCCCCATGGATTGCCATCGTTCTCTGGCTGACCTTATTCTCGGGTTGCTGGATGATGCTATGGTTCCACCATGAACGTATTAAAGCAGTCCTCATTAGTGGTGCAATTGGTCTGGTTGTAACGATGGTATTTGTCACCATGTCAGCTCCAGATTTGGCATTGACTCAAATTACTGTGGATGTTGTAACCACTGTTCTTTTATTAATGAGTTTATCTTTACTTCCACAACTAACGCCTTATGAATCTCTGCGCTCAAGACGTTTAAGAGATGCCGCTTTAGCCATTGTTGGAGGCTTAGGGATAGGCTGGATTACGTGGCTGATTTTAACCCGTGATCATAATTCGATTTCATGGTTCTTTGCCCAACAATCTTTACCACTCGGTGGTGGTTCAAATATTGTAAATGTCATTTTAGTTGACTTCCGTGGTTTCGATACCTTTGGTGAAATTACGGTACTAGGAATTGCGGCTATTGGTTCACTTTGCCTCATGGATGGCATGCGTGTACATGGTACAACCATGACCCAAGGTCTCACCTACCGTTTTAATCCATCTCCGCTCATGTTCCGTATTACAGCCTCGTGGGTATTGCCATTAGCGCTTGTCGTGAGTGTTTATATCTTTATGCGCGGCCATAACTATCCGGGCGGTGGCTTCATTGCAGGTCTAATCACCTCAATGGCGTTAATCATCCAATATATTGCGCTAGGTCAAGACCAAACTGAACAATTACTCAAAGCAAAATCAGGGCGTCTTTACGAAGTCTGGATTGGTTCAGGTTTAACAATTGCTGGGCTTACTGGTGTAGCTGCATGGTTCTGGTTACGCCCATTCCTCACCAGCGCGCACGTGTATGTTGAATTACCAATTTTAGGAAAACTACATTTGGCTTCAGCTGCAAGTTTTGACTTAGGCGTTTATATCACCGTTGTTGGTGCAACGATGTTGCTTATCTCTGTATTGGGAGACTCTCGCCACTCAAGTATGTCTGGTCCTGTAGTACCACATCGGGAGGAATCATCATGATCAGTTTAGAATTCTTATTGGCTTCTGCTATTGGTTTACTTGTTGCCACAGGTATTTATCTGATTTTACGTGCTCGTACTTTCCCTGTCGTGCTTGGATTAGCTGTAATTGGCTATGCTGTAAACCTATTTTTATTTGCTATGGGCCGATTACAAATCAGCTCACAAGCAATTTTAACCGAAACAACAAAAATAACCGATCCACTTCCTCAAGCGCTGGTGTTAACAGCCATTGTGATCGGTTTTGCAACCACCGCTTTTATTGTACAACTGGCGCTGCGTAGCCGTTATGAGTCAGGTAGTGATCATGTTGATGCTAAAGAAGACATCTCTCCAACATACGACCCACGCGAGGATGAGCCGTAATGTTTGATTTTTTATCTTTCTGGCAAGAACATGCGCCTATTTTTAGCATTCTCATCCCGGCATTTACTGCTTTTATATTATTACTGCTCGGCAACCCAGGAGCAGGTGCTTTAAAAGATGACTGGCGACAACCATGGCGTCGTGGCATTAGTCTTGTTTCGGCAATTGCTGGATTAATTACCGCAATTGTATATTTGAGCTTTGCAAGCACGGGCCAGATTACCATTTACCAACTGAGTGAATGGTCAGCACCGTTTGGCATTGTACTCGTATTAGATCGCCTTTCTGCTTTTATGCTGGTACTGACCTATGCATTAGTCGTTCCAGTTTTATGGTATGCAAGCGACAATTGGGATACCCGTGGTCGCTATTTCCATGCCATGGTGCATTTCTTGTTAATGGGTATCTGCGGAGCATTTTTAACAGGCGATTTATTTAACCTTTTCGTCTTTTTTGAAATCTTGTTGATGGCTTCGTATGTTTTGCTTTTACATGGACAAGGCAAGCCACGCTTTCAGCTGGGTGTTCACTACGTCATTATCAATTTATTAGCCTCTGCCCTATTCTTAATTGGCCTTGGTATGATTTATGGTAGTGTGGGTAGCCTCAACATGGTGGATGTTTCACGTCTTATCCCCACACTCGAAGCAGATCAACATAAATTAGCCGTAGCAGGTGCGTTACTTTTATTTGTAGTGTTTGGCATTAAAGCAGCCATGCTTCCTGTAGGTTTTTGGCTACCAAAAACTTATGCTATTGCAAGTACGCCTGTAGCTGCAATTTTCACCATTATGACAAAGGTCGGTATATATTCGATTTTGCGTGTGAATGGAACTGTATTTGACGATGCGCTTAGCCAAGAAATCTTAAAAAGCTGGTTACTTCCTATTGGTTTAATTACATCACTCTATGGTGTGATTGGAGCAATTGGAGCAGATCGATTACGTCGCTTTGTCGGGTTTATGGTGCTTTCTTCAATTGGCACCTTGCTCACGGCAATTGCCATGTCGAATACACAAGCATGGTCTGGCGCATTATATTACTTAGTGCACAGTACGCTGATTGGAGCAGCTTTTTATCTATTTTGTGGATGGATAACCTCACAACGTGGAGATTTTAAAGATCATTTAAAGGTTGCCCCAAGAATCAAACAAGAAAAAGCGGCTATGCTGACTTATTTCTTGATTGCCATGATGCTCGCGGGTTTACCACCTTTTAGTGGTTTCCTTGGAAAAGTATTCATTTTACAAGCGACAGTTGAAACCAGCTACCAAGGTTGGATCATTGGTGTGGTACTTGTTGTTAGCCTATTAAGTATTATTGCTCTAACACGTGTTGGTTTTATCTTGTTCTGGCGAGCAACACCTCCTGAACAAGATCCAATTCATCCTGCTTATATTCTTTATCAGGCCTTACCAGAACGAGCACCACCACGTAATGATAAAGTCATCTATGTATTACTTGCTGGCTTAATGGCTTATGTCATATTTGCTGCACCTATTCAGCATTACACATTAAGTACTGCTCAGCAGATTCAAGACCATGCGCTTTACCAACGTACTATTCTTAAAGTAGATCAAAATGGTGAATTTATCAGCGTGCAACCATTTGATCCCGCTTACCTACCAGAAACTAAATATGGGGGTGAAGTTGAAGATCATAATGCTTACCTCATTCCTGATATTATTTCGAAAGATACCTTCAATGGTGAACATATTTCAGAATATAAACATCGACAAATTCAGCAACAGGACAAACTACAAACGCCTACCATTGTTGATGAAAGTCAATTGAAACCTATGGAGCCATAACAATGCAGTTATCTCATTTGCTTGAACGCTGGTTTCCACATCCATTTGTTTCCGTTCTTATCATTTTATTTTGGCTGATGCTGTCACATAGTCTGGATGCCAGTGATATTTTAATGGCTGTGCTTTTAGGCTTGATTATTCCTCGTTTAGTCAAACCGTTCATTACTCGCACACCGCATATTCACTGGAAACCTGCTGTTAAATTATGCTTTGTAGTTCTTTGGGATATTGTCATTTCTAACTTTCGAGTAGCAAAGCTCGTTTTAGGGCCTACCAAAAATTTACATCCTAAATGGTATCGTGTGCCACTAGAAACGGAACATGAGCAGGTCAATACATTACTGGCGATGATCATTACGACAACGCCTGGTACTGTCTCTGCGGGTATAGATCAGGAACGTGGAGATATTTTAGTTCACGCCTTGAGCACGGATGATACCGAATCTGACATTCAAGACATCAAACAACGCTATGAAATTCCACTTATGGAAATTTTTGATGTAAAAAGCGAAACGGAGGCAAGTGTATGACAATCCTACCCTATGCTCTAGGTATTAGCTTAATTGCCATTACAATCTCTATGCTACTTTGTCTTTTCCGAATGGTAATCGGTCCATCAATTGTAGATCGACTTTTAGCACTCGATACTCTTTTCTTAAATGCAACTTGCCTCATTGTTGTGCTAGGCATTTACTGGATGACGACCTCTTTATTTGAAGGAGCGCTACTGGTTGCTATGCTAGGTTTCGTATCTACAGCAGCCTTAGCACGTTACTTCACAACCGGTCATGTTGTCGATTAAGGAGAGAGCAAAATGCAGTTTGTAATGGAAATTATTGTTTCGGTCTTTCTGATTTTTGGCGCTTTCTTTATGTTAGTCGGCTCAATTGGTATGGTCCGCTTACCTGACTTATTCATGCGCTTACATGCACCCACAAAATCGAGTACGTTAGGATTAGGCAGTTTCTTGATTGCTTCCATGATCTTTTTTGCTTTTCAAGGCCGCTTTGGTTTTGCCGAGCTACTGATCACACTTTTAGCTTTTATTACCGCACCGGTTTCGGCAAATTTAATTGCTCAAGCTGCGCTACATTTACGTTTGCGCTCATTGAGTGGAGAAGTTCCTGAAGCAATTGAGCGCCCCTTGCCTTGGGACCGTTATAAAATTGGACAGCGTTTCTCACAAAATAAACCTCCTATGGACCCTCCTAAAGAATAGGGAAAAAAGACAACCAATAAAAAAGCCACCCGAAGGTGGCTTTTTTATTTTTAATTTATATTACTGTTCGTCATCTGACTCGCGTTTCGGTAAATCATTTACCGCTTTCTCGATCAGACCAAACATATAGTTACCATAGGCATTAGTCTTGTCATAATGGAAACGCAATCTTGGCGTAATACGTGTCTTGATACGACGACTCAATTCATGACGCAAGAAACCAGAAGCTTTATTTAATACATCTAAAGTTTCTTTATTTGCTGCTTCACTTTGCTCATCACCAAGCTCACGTCCCATTACAGTGACATAAACTTCAGCATAACCCATGTCTGCACTGACTTTCACCGCAGAGATGGTCACTAGACCACCTAAGCGAGGATCTTTAAGCTCCTGACGGATCAGCTCAGACAACTCACGTTGCACTGAATCCGCCATGCGCTTTAAGCGTTGGCTACCCGCCATTAAAGACTCCGTTTAATCAATTGAACATCATAGACTTCAATTTTATCTTTCACTTTGATGTCTTTATAACCTTTCACCGCAAGACCACATTCCATACCGGCACGAACTTCTTCAACCACTTCTTTATAGCGACGAAGAGATTCTAACTCACCTTGAAACACAACCACGTCATCACGTAATACGCGAATCGGTTTATTACGATGCAATACACCTTCAAGTACCATACAGCCTGCTGCTGCACCAAACTTACTTGAGTGGAATACTTCACGTACTTCAGCAACACCCAAGATAGTTTCACGATGTTCAGGAGCAAGTTTACCGCTCATGGCATCTTTCACATCATCAATTAATTCATAGATGATGCTGTAGTAACGAATATCGATACCGTCTTGGTCACTTCTCTGACGAGCAGTCGTATCGGCACGAACGTTAAAGCCCAACAATACAGCTTCTGAAGATTCAGCAAGAATCACATCAGACTCAGTAATCGCACCAACACCCGAACTAATTACACGAACTTTTACTTCATCAGTAGATAATTCATGTAAAGCTGCATTCAATGCTTCTAAAGTACCACGTACGTCAGTTCTTAAAACAACGTTCACTGTAGGAACATCTTTTTTGCCCATTGACGACATGATATTTTCAAGACGCATTGCGCTTTGACGATCAATACGTTTTTGACGTTCACGGTCAGCACGAGCATCAGCAACTTCACGTGCTTTCTTCTCGTCATTTACAACAAGAACTTCATCACCTGCCATTGGAGCATCTGGAAGACCCAGAATTTCTACTGGAATAGATGGTCCTGCTGATTTAATAGGCTTACCATTTTCATCAGACATTGCACGGACACGACCATATGATGAACCTGCAAGAACAAGGTCACCAATGTTTAATGTACCGTTTTGAACAAGAATAGAAGTTACTGCACCACGGCCTTTATCAACACGCGCTTCAATAACAACACCTTGTGCAGCACCTTCAGCAGATGCTTTTAATTCCATCAATTCTGATTGAATAAGAATTAAATCAAGGAGTTCATCAATACCTTGTCCACTGTGTGCAGAAACTTTAGCAATCGGAACATCACCACCCCATTCTTCTGGAACGATTTGTTTCGTTGTTAATTCATTTAACACACGGTCTACATCAGCAGATTCTTTATCCATTTTGTTGATTGCAACAATAATTGGAGTTCCTGCTGCACGCGCATGGTCAATTGCTTCTGCAGTTTGTGGCATTACACCGTCATCTGCTGCAACAACCAATACAACGATATCCGTTGCTTTAGCACCACGTGCACGCATTGAAGTAAACGCAGCATGTCCCGGTGTATCAAGGAATGTAATGATTCCTTTGTCTGTTTCAACGTGATATGCACCAATATGCTGGGTAATACCACCTGCTTCGCCTGCCGCCACTTTCGAACGACGGATACGGTCAAGCAATGATGTTTTACCATGGTCAACGTGACCCATAATGGTAACAACTGGCGGACGAGTTGTTTGCTCACCACGTGCTTCTTCAGCCGCTTCAAGCAAGTTATCTTCCGCTTGTGTATCAGAAACTAAAACAGGGTTATGGCCCATTTCTTCAACAACAAGTGCTGCTATATCTTGATCAATAGCTTGTTCTTGATTAACCAACTCACCCATTTTCATAAGTGATTTGATAACTTCACGTACTTTAATCGCCATTTTTTGAGCAAGATCGGCAACAACAATGCTTGAACCGATTTCTACATCATAAACTTGCTTTTTAACTGGCTTTTCAAATCCATGCTTATTTGCCTGACTTGATTTTAAACCACGTTTGTTATGGTTAACAAAGCTTTGCTCTTCTTGACCACGACGACCACCTTTTTTACCCGCACGTGGGTTAGTGGTTGCGCCACCGCGTTTAATTTCACGGTCTTCTTGCTTAAATGAATCTTCATAAGCTTGGCCAACTAGACCTGAAGCAAGTGGAGAATCATCAATCACACGAATGGTAGTAGTAGCTTCGTCATTTGAATACTTAGACGCCATTTTGCGCATTTGTTCAAGTGTACGTTGCTGAGCTTCTTCAGCCGCTTTACGACGCGCAGCTTCTTCAGTTGCTTTTAACTGAGCTGTTTGTGCTTCACGCGCTTTCTTTTGCTCTAATGTTTCTGCTGGTTTTGGTGCAGGTTTTACTGTACCACCACCACGTCTTTTCACGACTACAGCAGCTTTAGGAGCTGTCTGAGCAGCGCTATCTTGTTGATGAGCAGCACGCATAGCATCTAAAGTTGCTTTTGCTTTTTGCTCTGTTTGAAGACGCGCGTTTTGCTGTGCAGTGTCACGCGTTTGCTGTTCTACACGTGTTTTAGCTTCAGCTTCTGCACGTGCTTTAGCTTCAGCTGCAATTTGTTCAGGGTTTGGTTTAGCAAAAACCTGTTTTTTACGTACTTCTACGTTAATTGTTTTTGCTTTACCTGAAGTACTTGCAACTTTAGCGGTACTGGTTGTTTTACGTTTCAACGCAATTTTTCCTGTGTTACCACTTTCCTGACCATGCACTTTTTTCAAATGATTGACTAAAGTATCCTGTTGTTCAGTGGTAATAATATCGTCTGCTGTACGTTGAGGCAAACCTGCTTCACGAGCCTGTTCTAGGAGCTTCTCAACAGGACGTTCTACACTGAGAGCTAACTCTTTAATCGACTTGTCCGTCATATTTCATCTCCTAGTTAAACCATGATTCGCGAGCTTTCATGATCAATTGACCTGCTTTTTCATGATCAAGTCCTTCAATATCAGAGATATCGTCAGTAGCCTGATCTGCCAAATCATCGACAGTAATGATACCGCGAGCGGCAAGCGAGTAAGCGATCTCAGAAGTCATGCCTTCCATTGTTAGAAGGTCTGCGCTCGGTTCTTGAATATTTTCTTGCTGTTTCAAAGCATCAGTAAGTGCTGCTTCTTTTGCACGACTTTGCAATAACTCAACCAATTCAGCATCAAGCTCAATTTCGTCAAAAGTTTCAGCTGGAACATAAGCAATCTCTTCTAAAGAGGTAAAGCCCATTTCCACCAATGCCATTGCTAAATCTTCTTCAATATCGAGACGTGATACAAACATGTCAAGATATTGCTGAGCTTCATTTTGCTGACGAGCACGATACTCTTCTTCAAGCATCATGTCGAGTTTGTAGCCAGTTAAATCAGAAGCCAAGCGAACATTTTGGCCTTGTGAGCCAATCGCGCGAGCCAATTGATCGCTGGTTGCAAAAATAATATCGGCACTTCTTGCATCTTCATCAAGCACGATGCCTGAAACATCAGCTGGTTCTAATGCACTTGCAATGTACTGAGCTGGATCATCAGACCAGACCACTACATCAATACGTTCACCGTTTAACTCTTGTTGTACCGCTTGAATACGCGTACCACGCATACCAATACATGCACCTACAGGGTCAATACGATGGTCATTTGTTTTCACTGCAATTTTAGCACGAACGCCTGGTTGACGTGCCGCTGCTTTAATTTCAATAATTTCTTCAGAAATCTCAGGAATTTCTTTTTTCATTAAAGCAATTAACATTTCAGGCTTAGCGCGTGATAACAATAACTGAGCGCCACGACCTTCACGGTTCACATTGTATAAAATAGCGTTCATACGTTGTTTTGGACGAAGAATTTCTTTAGGAATCATTTCTTCGCGCGCAAGATAAGCTTCAGCGTTGTCGCCTAAATCGATAATAAAGCCATCTTTGGTTTGTTTTTTCACTTCACCGTAAATCAACTCACCAACTTTAGACTCGTATGCATCAGCAACTAACGCACGCTCAGCTTCACGAATTTTTTGTACAATAACTTGTTTTGCAATTTGTGCAGCGATACGACCAAACTCAATAGATTCTACTTCGAGTTCACGTACATCACCAATTGACCATTTAGATGGGTCAAGGTCAGAAATCGCATCTTGGCAAGCTGGCATTTCATGATCTTCATCTGCCACAACAGTCCATTGACGGAACGTACTGTAATCACCAGTTTTACGATCAATTTCTACACGAAGCTGAGCTTCTTCAGCATGCGTACCTTCATAAAATCTTTTCTTCGTTGCAGCAACTAGAGCTTGTTCTAAAGCCTCGAAGATCGCTTCACGACTAACACCTTTTTCATTACTAACCGTTTCAACAACGGTAAGAATTTCGCGGCCCATAAGTCACCTACCGATTTCTTATAAAATTTAATAAATTTAATCTTGATAGATCAAGTTTGCTTTATCGATATTGTTGCTGTCGATCTCAAGCACGTGCTTCCCATCAACTTCAACCTGAATTTCTTCATTTTCAAGGTCTACTGAGATAAGTTTTGCTTGAAATTTACGACGGTTTTCTACTGCTGCAATCAAACGCAAAGCAATTTGTTGTCCAATGTAGCCTTGTAACTGTTCTAGTTGAAAAAATGGACGATCCCAGCCCGGGGAAGAAACTTCTAATGAATACTCACCTGAAATTGGATCATGAACATCCAGCATTGCGCCAACTTGTTGTGTTACACGCACACAATCTTGTACACCAATACCACGGCCTTGTTCTACTTCGCCATCTTCATTAAGTACAGGCTCAGCATCTTCACTTACCGCTTTATCGATATAAATACGCAATAATGAACGTTTGCCTTGTGGGAGAAACTCGATTCCCCAAAGGTCGACACCACATGCTTGTACTGCAGGAACAATTAAGTCATGCAATGCTTGGGATTTATTTGATAATTTCATTTACTCTCGTCATTCTCGTGCGATTCAATCGGTTGTTTTAACCGACACAGACCTACTATAGTGAAGCATGACTATTTGACCAATTGATGTCGAAACTACACGATAGCGATACGATAACCAATAAAAAAGGGCGTTAATCGCCCCTATCTTGCACAGAAAACAATAGTCCACTGTGCAAAAAGGCCCACTTGTCTGTGAGCCTCTTTTAAGAAACTTGGTAGCGGGAGCTGGATTTGAACCAACGACCTTCGGGTTATGAGCCCGACGAGCTACCAGACTGCTCCATCCCGCATCAACGTGCAAAAATTATATACAAATATCAAATAAAGTCAATGTAAAATTACTAGATATTTGCCTGATTAAGTTGCACCTTAATCAAATTGGTAGCGGGAGCTGGATTTGAACCAACGACCTTCGGGTTATGAGCCCGACGAGCTACCAGACTGCTCCATCCCGC
>NZ_JAVQNR010000024.1:0-670 GCF_031799005.1 Acinetobacter sp. V102_4
TTCTTTGTTGCAAAAAAAACGAGTGACTTCACTCCCTTTGAAGAAACTGAAATTTATAAGAGCCTGAATCAATTCATCGACCAGATAGGATTGATTCAGGTTGTATGGACACCCTTACCAAAGTTATTGACGCCTATTTTCTATAACGTCAATCAAATTAATTTTGGTAAACGGCTTCAGATTCTAAAAGCTTATTTAGTTGGCACAGACCACTTCCTTCGGATTTTTGATAACAAATCCTCTTTTGAGGTGTTCTATCAAGCCGATGAACACTAAACAAACATGACCCGAATTAAACATAGTACCGTTGAGAACATATTAAATCTCAGCAGTATCTGTACCAGCAAAGAATGCTGATTAAATAGGTACAAAGATATGATTGAAAAGCGCTACCGTGTAAAAGACCTCGTAAACTATCCTGAACGTCTAGCAAAGGACTATGTGGATCGTAAGGGTCGTAGAAGAAGACTCTCCCATAAGCCTGCAAGCAAAGGCTTATTGAATATTGCAGAGTCGACATTTTGGAAAATGATTCGACGAGGTGATTTCCCAGAACCCACGTACTTAACAGCAAGTATGCCCACTTGGACCGAAAGCCAAATCAATGCTTGGCTTGAAGCGAAAAATCCTAAAGCTGCATAAAGCAAAACAGCCTGTCTATGACAGGCTG
>NZ_JAVQNR010000025.1:0-579 GCF_031799005.1 Acinetobacter sp. V102_4
GTCCGAATCCGAGTCACTGTCCGATTCAGAATCGCTGTCCGAATCCGAGTCGCTGTCGCTATCCGAATCGCTGTCCGAATCCGAGTCGCTGTCGCTATCCGAATCGCTGTCCGAATCAGAGTCGCTGTCGCTATCCGAATCGCTGTCAGAGTCCGAGTCGCTGTCAGAATCAGAGTCACTGTCAGAATCAGAGTCGCTGTCAGAATCAGAGTCGCTGTCAGAATCAGAATCACTGTCAGAGTCCGAGTCGCTGTCAGAGTCCGAATCGCTGTCGCTATCCGAATCAGAGTCGCTGTCAGAGTCCGAATCGCTGTCGCTATCCGAATCGCTGTCCGAATCAGAGTCACTGTCTGAGTCCGAATCGCTGTCGCTATCCGAGTCACTGTCAGAATCCGAGTCACTGTCCGAATCCGAGTCACTGTCAGAATCCGAGTCGCTGTCAGAGTCTGAATCGCTGTCAGAGTCTGAGTCGCTGTCAGAGTCCGAATCGCTGTCTGAATCAGAGTCGCTGTCAGAGTCAGAGTCGCTATCAGAGTCAGAGTCGCTGTCCGAATCAGAGTCGCTGTCACTATCCGAATC
>NZ_JAVQNR010000026.1:0-578 GCF_031799005.1 Acinetobacter sp. V102_4
TTGAAGCTGCCATCTGTACCTAACTCGTCTGCATTCAGGATTCCGTCGCCATTTAAGTCTTCAGGGATCGTGATCGCACCGATCAGGTCTGCCGGTACAGTATCAATAGTGAGTGTTGCTGTATCAGTTGCAATATTTCCAGCTGGATCTGTCGCAGTTACGGTGACTGTATGTGGACCATCTGTTAATACAGGCAATGTATTATCTGCAAGTGTCCAAGTACCATCACCATTGTTCACTGCCGGATAGTCAGTTCCATCAACATTCACAACTATTGTTGCTGTTGGGTCATTGACTGTACCAGTGAGCGCAGGTGTGCTGTCGTTGGTGAGTACATCATCAAGCGCAACCACAGGAGCTGTGATGTCGGCAGAGACTGTACCTGTGCCTGGCAATGAGGTATTGCCTGCAGGGTCAGTGGCTGTTGCCGTGACTGTATCGCCATCCACCAGGTTACCCGGGTTTGGTACTGACCAGCTGCCATCTGTGCCTGCCACTACGGTTGCAGTCGTGCCATCAGGGAAGCTGACTGTTACGGTTGAACCCGCTTCTGCTGTACCGCTGACTGGATCGGTTGC
>NZ_JAVQNR010000027.1:0-510 GCF_031799005.1 Acinetobacter sp. V102_4
AAGCCAAATCAATGCTTGGCTTGAAGCGAAAAATCCTAAAGCTGCATAAAGCAAAACAGCCTGTCTATGACAGGCTGTTTTTGATTTACTACTTTATGAAGGATAATGCTTTCTTTTTAGAAACACTTTAATTGCAATACATTGTGCTCCACCTGCAATGAAAATTCCCCATACTGATTTAAGTAAAGAATAATAATCTGGTGTCCCGACTAAACTCTGAGCATATAAATGTACAAAAAGTAAGAAGTATGCAAAAAAAGAAAGTAGACCTATCACAAAAGAATAATAGAAATTCCCCCAAATTGAGATCAACCACTTAGAGCACGACACTATAGGACCATCTAGCTCGCGAACACCATCACCTAAATAGTTTTTATGACCCCGATCCCCCCCATTATAAATAAAATAGCACCTGAGAAATAAATAAGGGTTATTGGAGAAAAATAACTAGATATAGTTTCAAAATTCTTCATCAACTCTTTTTCATCATGACGAATGGTTAATGCGAAA